>JBATNE010000146.1:0-1608 GCA_049290195.1 Candidatus Zixiibacteriota bacterium | reverse complement strand
TGTAAAAGACCGTTCCGAAGGAAATCGCAATGAGGATATAGAGGACACTCCAAACTGGTCCAAACACCCAAGCGGGCGGAGCCCACGTTGGCTTCACGAGCGTTACGTACCATCCAGAAGCAGGATTCATAATATCTAAGCTATATACCTAAGCTTTACCAAGAGCGCGCTCGATACCGATAAAATAGAGCACTCGTTTTTTGTCGTCAAGAATCGGAGTAACTCGCACATAGGCCTTATAGCGAACCCCCTCTTTATTTTTATTGATGAGCTCTCCCTCAAAGATCTTCTTGTGCAACCGAATGGTCTCCCAAAATTCTTTGTAGAAACCCGCTGACATCTGGCGCCCCCAGAGTGCCGGAGTATTGCCTTCCATTTCCTTCTTCGAAAAACCGGTCAATTGTTGAGCGGCAGTATTGGCATAAAGAATATTGCCATCGACATCAGTCATAACGATATGATCGAAACTCTGATCAAAGGCCATCTTGAACTTAGCAAGTTCACTCTTACTCCCAGATACCGAAATCTGACACTGTTGATTCTCTTTGATCATATTCATCATCACACTCGCAAGATGCCCGAAATCATCGAGATCACTACTTGGTGGCTCACCCGCCTGGAGGGTACTCACCTGCCGAACAATTTGGCGCATAGTTTCAATAGGTCGAATGAGAAAAATATCGATCACGACAATCAAAACGCTGACAAATGTCATCAGTCCGAAGAAAACATACCAAATATTTTTCCACATGTATTTGCTCCCCATAGCCAAGATAGTCGCTGGGTATTCAATCTTGAGAATCAGGGCTGGATTTTCAAAAATATTCTCGATGAGATGATACCCCGTAACTCTCTCATTCTCAATTTTCACCACCGTTGGCACATCCATTCGAAGATTTGGTGTTGTCATTTGTTTCTCGGTATCTTCATAACCATACGGATACACATCTACGTTGACACCGCTGATTTCACCCAAAATGGAATTAAAGCGAGCATCAATATAATTGGCAAAAATAAGGGTGCCAAGACGGGGTGCTTTCCCATCACTCGAGGTAATGCGTTGTGCGGAGAGAAGCAACATAGAATCCTTCGTGGTGAGAATTCCCCCCTTGGCGGCCGTCAGATCAGTAAAATCCAAGAGGGTGCTCCCTTTGAGAAAATAATGGAGATACTCGTCTGGAATAGTTGTTTCTGTAGGTGCCCCACTATAGACCTGTTTCCCATACACGAGCTCACCCGAGTTGTTGATGAAAACCATCATATGTACCCCAATGGTCTGAAATGACTCATCATTTAAGTTAGAGGTGATGAATTCTTCATTCTTATTCTGAATAAATTGATAGGTATCATCCCAACGAGCCCAATCAGAAAGTTTCACTGAAAGCGACTGAGATTCATTCTGCAAAACCCGCTCAGCTACCATCAGTTTTTCTTCCCCATCTCTCCGCTGATAGTCTAGACGCTCCTCTGTCCGTAACAGATGTAAAACAAAAAAAACACCCACAAAAAAAATGAGGGCGGTAACGGCAATAAAAAAATATGTTTTACTTCGAAGTGAAATCATGATTTTTGTGATTGATTTTAGACAATAAATAGTCCCTTATGTCC
>JBATNE010000145.1:0-10353 GCA_049290195.1 Candidatus Zixiibacteriota bacterium | reverse complement strand
CGCCAAGGATCATGACCTTGGAGCGACCCATGTTGTCGAGAATGCGAGTGAGGTGTTCGGCATCAATCATGCTTTTGTTCCATCTTCGTATTGGCACATCCGTGCCCGGCGGTCAAACTTAAGGTTGACTTGAGCGCTGAATATATTAGAATGCCTGACCCCAGACAAGGGAACTCGTAGCAGTAAGAAAGATAAAAGGTTACCGATGGAACAGATCCCTCCCCAGCAGATAAATATTGAACTTGGCGAAGCGGAAGCAGAAGGGATTTATGCCAACCTGGCCATGATCACTCATTCTCCGACCGAAATCGTGATCGACTTCTCGCGCCTGATGCCCCGGACTCCCAAGGCCCGTGTGCTCGCGCGGATCATCATGACCCCGATGCATGCCAAGTTGTTGGAACAGGCGCTGGCCGACAATCTGAAAAAATTCGAAGCCCAGTTCGGCGAGATCAAAGTGTACGGAGGGCCCAATGCCCTCGGCAAGACCATCGGGTTTGAATCCACCACAGGGCATCCGGGAGAGCAGAAATGAGTAAAGGAAAATTCACCTTTGTCCTGCACAGTCACCTTCCCTACGTGTTGTCACATGGTCGGTGGCCGCACGGTACCGACTGGCTTTGCGAAGCTGCCGCCGAAACCTACCTGCCGATTCTGAGAGCGATCAATGAACTGGTGGCCGAAGGATTCCAGCCCAAATTGACGATCGGTATTTCGCCGGTGCTGTGTGAGCAGCTCGCCGACGCTTCCTTCAAGAATGAATTCGTTCAGTATCTGAATACCAAAATCAAAGCGGCCCAGCACGACAGCGAAGAGTTCGCCAAGTATGGCCAAAAACAGATGCTGGTCAATTCCCGCTACTGGGAAGAATTCTTCGGTCTCGCACTCGAGCATTTCAACAATATCGGGCACGACATACTCTTTGAGTTCAAGAAGCTTCAGGATGCCGGCTACCTTGAAATCATTACCTGTGGCGCCACCCACGGCTATTATCCGCTACTGTCGCGTGACGAGTCGCTTCAGGCGCAGACCAAAATGGCGGTGAGCAATTACCAGCGACACTTCGGCAGAAAACCGCGCGGTATCTGGCTTCCCGAGTGCGCGTATCGCCCCCGCTATGCTTGGACTCCCCCGGTCCCGATCGATGGTGTCCAGACCCCGTATCCGCGCAAGGGGGTTGACGAATTCCTGAGCGAAAGCGGCCTCGACTACTTCATCATCGATACTCCCCTGCTCAAGGGCGGGCGCTCGGTCGGCGTGTACGTCGATCGGTTCGATGCTCTCCGCCTTCTGTGGGATCAGTTTGAACGGTATTACACGCCGCGAACCGAAGAACCGGACAAGACGCCGCGCGAAATCTATCTCGTGTCCTCTGCGGTCGAAGGAAAGAAACCGGTGGCGATATTTACTCGTGATCCTGAGACCGGTTTGCTGGTCTGGTCCGGTGAACATGGCTATCCGGGTGACGGCAGCTATCTGGACTTCCACAAGAAGCGCTTCCCCGGTGGACATCGCTATTGGGCGGTAACCTCGGCGAAGTCAGATCTGGCCGACAAAGTCGAATACCATATCGAGAAAGCGCAAAGCCGCATTCCGGAAAACGCCCAGCATTTCTTTGAGAAAACCAAAGAAATCCTGCTCGCGCATTACCGCGAACATGGCACCGAAGGAGTCCTGGTTGCTCCATACGACGCCGAGTTGTTCGGCCACTGGTGGTTCGAGGGACCGGCATTCCTGAAACAAGTGCTCAAACACTTCTGTCAGGACGACACCGTGTCGCTGGTTCACCTCGCCGATCATCTCGACGAGAAACACCCGACTCAGGTCATATCGATTCCGGAAGGAAGCTGGGGCGAAGGGAACCATCACTATATCTGGCTCAACCAGCATACCGAATGGACCTGGCGGCATATTTATGAATCAGAAGCAAAGATGTGCGCACTGGCACGCTATTGGAGCGAACACCCGGAACGACACGACGGCGAATTTGAACAGATACTCAAGCAGGCTGCCCGCGAATTGATGCTGATGTCCGCTTCCGACTGGCAGTTCCTGATTTCGACCTGGGCTGCCCGCGATTATGCAGAACTCCGACTCACCGAGCATTACGCCGATTTCAAGCGAATGGCGGCACTTGCAGATAAAAAAATCGCCGGCGAAGCCATTACCGAGGGTGAGTGGCAGTTCTTCAGTGACTGTCAAACCCGCGACAAGCTCTTTGAGGAAATTCAGATCGAATGGTTTGCCCGCGTTGACTATCCGGTCGAATCGCTGGTGTACTAGCGATTACGCTTTTTTGTTGAATCATCCGGCGCTCATAGCAACTTACTGTTATGAGCGTCGCCAAAACTACCACCACCTGCCCCTACTGCAAGGAATCGATCGCCGAAGGGGCCAGCAAATGCAAACACTGCCATTCCGACTTGGCCGCCCTCCGGAAGAAAAAGCCCTCTGTATTCGCGCGATACAATACTTTTAAGTACGGCTTCTTTACCGGGGTACTTACCCTCGCAATTCTCATCGTAGTCGTTTATTTCAAGTTCTTTTATCATTAAGCTCCTGGCACCTCTTTCGCCGACTCTATCCAATTAATTAGTAGGCCAATTCTGCCGACAATCTTAAGGATAGACAACTAGACTATGCTGGCCATTTTGAGGGGGGGAGACGTTCATTACGTCCAGCTGGGGATACTACACCATTGAGAGTCAACAGAGGCGGGCGTACGAACATATCATGAAACCGGCTGGGAAACATACTCCCCAAGATCATCGCTCCGATCGCGCACCGGATTCTTTGCTGGGACGACTGGCATTGAGGCGGCAGCTGAACTCGATCAAAGTCAGCCGTTTCGCCTGGCCTACGCTTATCGTCGTAACCTGCACGGTCATTGGAATCCTCCTGATATCCATCGAGATCGCTCATGAGACGCAATCGCGCAAGTGGGAAGCTGAAAAGGGATATCTCCGCCTCAGCGACTACAAGCGTTCTCTGGAGGAGTTGGTCAGGAGCGGATTTGCCACCCTTCATGCCGTAGATCTTCTGATTGATGACCCGAATCCGGTTGCAGCCCAGATTACCCTCACCAGCCGACTTCAGGTCGCTCCCCTGCCCAGCTACCCGAACAACTCTGTGCACGTTCTAACGGATCCTTCCGGCGCCCTGCCGGAACGGGGATGCATCATCACCTGGGACACTGCCGGCGCCTGCCATGCCTCCCCCCACTACCGTGGCGAAGGAAGCGGGGATGTCTGCAACGCCGACATCTTTCTGTCGTTCCGCGACGATTCTACGAAGCAGAATGATGTCGCGATGGACAGGCACTTTAATACGGTTTCCGGTCAGGTGGAAGTAGGTCTGCGACTGGCTCTCCCGATCAAACGGGATGGAAAACTGGTCGGCATGCTTGGCTCATTCATACCGGCGACCGCCGTTTCCGCACTTCTGGAACGGGGGAATTATTATGAAATGGTCGGCCTGGTCAGCGCACAAGGGGACATCATTGGCTGTGTCGACTGGCCCGAGAATTCGCAACGCTGGGTTCACCAGGCTGCTACCAGCGGACTACTCGCTCAACGTGACCACGGCGCCTCTGAGCAGACGGTCATCGACGGATACACCACTGAGTGGTTGCCCATCACAACGTCCAGTCGCCAGCGGCTTTGGCTGATCTACCAGGTGGATCAGGATGTCAGCGGACAGAACCCTCATTCGATCAACAGAATCGCCGGAAGAAGTGCCGGGATTTTGCTCTTCCTGCTTGGTCTCTGCGTCTCCTATCTCGTCTATCAACTGAACAGCCGCAACAGGCAGTTGGGAAAGTCCATCGAGGAAGTTGTCGATCGTGAGCTCGCGCTCGAAGGCACGATTTCCGTTTTGAGCGCAACGGTTGAATCCACCGACGAAGGAATACTGGCGATCAGCAACGCCGGTACATTGATGAATTTCAATCAGCGACTCATGGCTCTCTGGCGGCTGGAGGGAATCTCCAACCCGTTTGGTTCAGACGGCAAATCGCCGGCGCTGCTGGCTGCTCAGGTGGAAAACGGTGATGATTTCCTGAACGCTGAAATCGCATCCGGCGATGATTCGAGCCAGAAAGCCGAGGTCAAGACGCTGTACCTGCGCGACGGACGGGTATTCGAGCAGACCGGCTACCACCATATCGTCGAGGGATCCCGGGTCGGTGTGATTTGGACATTCCGCGACATTACCACGCGCGAACGGGCTGATAGCGCCATCCGCCAGCATCTCCACTTCCTTCAAGTCCTTATTGACGCGCTTCCCGATCCGGTCTACTACAAAGATGTTCGCGGCCAATACCTGGGATGCAACAAGGCATTTGAACGGGTAATCGGCCGGAAGCGCGACGAGATAGTCGGCAAGACGATCATCGAAGTCGGCGGGGCGCCGTTCGGACAGCAGTACTATCGCTACGATGCCGCCATGGTGCACAATCATGCGAGCCAGAGCTACGAAGGACCGCTGGTGTACGCCGACGGCACGACCCACCAGGTGGTCTTCAATAAGGCCGTATTCCTAAATGCCGATGGCTCCCTCGGGGGAATCGTGGGGACCGTCATCGACATCACCGGCCGAAAGCAGATGGAATTGGCGCTCCGTGAGAGTGAGTCAAAATACCGGACCATTTTCGAGAACGCCAATATCGGATTTGCTGTGCTGGCGGACGCTATCCTGGATTGCAATCAGGCCTATTGCGATATGCTGGGCTACACCCGCTCAGAGATCATCGGCCAGACTCCCATCGATCTGTCCCCCATGCTTCAGTCCGATGGACGGTCCAGTTCCGATGTGGGAGAAGAAATGGCACTGCGTGCTCTCCAGGGGAATCAACCTGTCTACCGATGGCAGCATCAGAGAAAAGATGGGACCATTATTGACTGCGATGTCATTCTCACCGGCACCATGCTCGACGGACGGATGTCAATTGTTGCTTGTGTTCGCGATGTCAGTGATCGCCAGCGGGCAGAAGAAAAGCTCCGGGCCAGTCAAATTGCGCTCCAAAAGAGCGAGCAATATTTCCGGCGACTCATTGAAAACTCCAACGATCTCACCACGGTGCTCGGAAGTGACGGCACGGTCAAATATATTAGTCCATCGGTCAAACGCTTGTTGGGCTATGAAATCCACGAGGTTCTCGGACTGAGCGTTCTCAAATTCATTCATCCGGATGATCAGGATACCACCATCAACCGGATCGAAAAGGCGTTTGCCGGCGCTCGTCGCGCACCCAGTCTTAACCTCATACTTCTGCATAAGGATGGTTCCCACCGCGCTTACGAGTGCATTGGAAATGCCGCGTTCGATCCGGAAGGAAACCCCGTACTCGTGGTCAACTCACGGGATATGACCGAGCGAACCCTGGCCGAGCAACGAATATCGGCAAGTGAAGAAACGTATCGGCGCCTGTTCGAAGACGCCACTGACGGAATAGCAGTCCTGGATCAAGCCGGCCGATACTTGGATGTCAACGCCGTCTGGTGCAACTGCTTCGGCTATTCACGCGAAGAAGCCATGGGGATGCCGGCCAGTGTGTTGCGCTCCACAGCCGACCAGCAGCGTTATCGGGAAGTCTTTGCCAAAGTCATTAGCGGGACGCCGGTCCTGTACGAATGGAACCTCCTTCGCAAGGACGGAACGACCATCGTGATGGAAGTCGGAGCAAAACTCCTCTCAGACGGTCGCGTACAGGCCATTTACCACGATTTGACCGAGCGAATCGCCGCACAAGAACAAATACGCAAGCTGTCGCGCGCCGTTGAAGCAAGTCCCGTGAGCGTGGTGATAACCGACAGCCGCGGCCTCATTGAATACGTCAACCCCCGATTTGAGGAATTGACCGGATACAATTTTGCCGAAGCAGTGGGTCAGAACCCCCGCCTGCTGAAGTCAGGAATCATGCCGGATGCCCTCTACACCGACATGTGGACCACAATTTCCTCCGGGCGCCACTGGCACGGCGATCTTTGCAACCGGAAAAAGAACGGCGAATTATACTGGGAGGCCGCCAGCATTTCAGCCATTACCGATCCGCAGGGTCGGGTGACACACTATATCGGGGTCAAACAGGATATCTCCGAGCGAATTAAGAACGACCTGGAGATGCGAAAACTCTCCGCCGCCGTGGTCCAGTCCGCAAATTCGGTGGTCATAGTCGAACCCACCGGTGTCGTCAATTACGTAAACCCAAAATTTACCGCGGTCCACGGATACAGCGCCGAAGAAGTCATTGGAAAGCCGATCGACGTCCTCATGGTCAGCCCGGCCGGTAAAGACGCCGCCCTGGAAATGTGGAACGCGGCGCGTGCCGGAAGGGTATGGAAGGGCGTGGTCCAGGTGCAGAGTGCCGATGGTCACAAACTCTGGATTCGCCGCGTGGCCTCACCGGTCTACGACAGCAGCCATACCATAATCAGTATCCTGATTGTGGGCGAGGACATCACGTCAGAAATGCAGGCACAGCAAAAGGCGATGGAGCAGGACAAATTGGCCGCAGTCGGTGTTCTGGCGGCGGGTGTTTCTCATGAATTCAAGAACTACCTCGGCGGAATTATCGGAAATGCGTCGTTCGCGCTCGAAGAATTGGAGAGCGGGTCACAGGATTCACTGGCCCTGGCGCGCGAGACATTGTCACAGATCATCGGCATGAGCGAACGGGCCAATCAGGTCGCGATGTCGCTCTTGACCTATTCCAAGGCCCGACCGGAAGAGTTCGCAGCAACCAATCTGCGGCCATTGGTGCTCAATACCATCAACCTCGTTGAAAAAGAACTCCGCAATCGCTCCATCGAGTTGATCACGCACTTTGAAGATGCGCCTGAGGTGAACGTTTCGGCCAGCAAGATCCAGCAGCTTCTCCTCAATCTGCTGTTGAACGCCGAACATGCCATACAGGAATCCGGGGTCATTAGCGTCGCCCTCTCCTCCGACACCCGCAATCTGTACCTCCGTGTCGGAGACACCGGGTGCGGTATTCCGCAGGAAAACCTCAGCCGGATATTCGATCCCTTCTTCTCGACCAAAGGAGTCTGGGGAAAAGACAAGGTTGTCGGCACCGGTATGGGCCTGGCCATTTGTCGCAATGTCGCGCGAGAGCATCAGGGGGATTTGACGGTTGAATCAACGGTCGGTATCGGCACAACGTTTACTCTGCGCATTCCGCTGGCCCCTGAACTGGAACAGACAGACCGTCACCTGAGCGCACCCTCAGCTCGCAAGTTCATCGTCTTTTCGCTGGATAAGGGGCTGATGAGCCGGCTCTTCAAAGACGCGGCTGCCCTCGGAATAGAACTGCACTCAGTGGATGACTTTGGGAAAGTCTCCACTGACATGCTGAGTAACGCCGACCTCGTACTGTGCGACGCCTCATTCTCGGCCAAAATCGAACTGGCTCGCTTGACCGATGCCTGCGTGGCGGCGGAGGTTCCGTATGTGATGGTGAACTGCGGCGCCATGGAGTACCAGCTGTCGCATCTCTACGAGCACGCGCTCGCCAATTTCCGTGAGCTTCCGGAGCTTCAGAGAATCAACGCCGTCGTGCCGCAAAAAGTACTGCAGACTCCTGCCGTCTAGAGCGACTTATACCGGACGTTCCAGCAGAATCTTCTCAATCTCCGCTACCACTTCGAGCACGGAAATCTCCGTCATGCAACGCATGACCTTATCCCCGCTGAGCGGGCACTTGTTCTTGACACAACTGATGCAATCGAGCTCAGCCCGACGAATGATGCACTTGGTACGAGCAAGAGGGGATGTCTCCTGGGGATCATCGGCACCTGACAACACGACCACCGGAATGTCGACCGCGGCAGCCAGATGAGCCGGTCCGGAATCATTGCCTACAAAGACCGAGCCCCGCGACATGATGGCTGCTGACTCGCGCAGGTTGGATTTCCCTGCCACGTTTGCGACTCGTTGACTGCCAAGGGCGCTGATTATGTCATCACCAACGCGCTGATCCGCCTCTCCCCCGACCAATACCACATGGAAGTCATGCGACTCAAGCAAACACCGAATCAAAGCTTCGTAGTTGGACTGCCCCCATCGGCGGGATTCCGCCGCCGCCTGAAAGGCGACAATCGCCAGCCGCTTGTCCGACGGAACGCCATTGGCCGCCAGAACATCATTCCCCTTGACCATATCTTGTTCGTTGACCAGGATCTTGGGCAGCCCGAATTCCATGTCGAGTCCGGTTGCGCGCCTGAGAAGATCAAAGTAGGTGACTGCGCGATGCTGGCAGTTGAGCGGAGTCGGAAGCGGCAGCGGCCGCGATAACAACAGTCGACGTCCATCGGCGATATAGCCGACTCTCTCCTTCACTCCGCCGAGTTTGAAACCGGCCGCGGCGCCAAACGACGGCGGCAAGATGTAGCCAAGGTCGAATTCGTGCGGCGCGATGATCTCCTTTATCTTCACTACCGAAATCAGACCGTGAACATACTTGGCAGGAATCTTGAAAACCGCATCCACCGCAGGGCTATGTTCGAACAGCTCGGCCAGATAGTCGGGTGTAAGTACCGTGACGGTTGAACCGGGGTGTGATTCCCGCACTTCGTTGATCATAGGGAGCGCCATGATGCAGTCCCCAAGATGATTCGGCGTTCGGACAATTATCTGTAAACCCACTACTTCTCCATTCCGGTCGGTTGTGCGGCATCGGCCGACTTCAGGTAATCGACTTTCCACCGCCGATGTGTCCACATCCATTGGTCCGGGTATTGCCGGATGGCCGACTCAAAGAAACCGGTATACGCTCTGGTCATCTCCTTGATGTCGGCGTCTTCATCACCGGAGTTCGGTGGATAAACGAGATCTCCGTGCATGATCACATGTCGATCGTACCGCTCTCGTCGCAACACGAACGGCATGAGAGGACATCCTGCCCGTATGGCGAACAGTGCCGGTCCGCGCGGAGTCGAGGCTGGTCGCCCCATGAAATCAAGAATCACGCCGCCGGAGGCTGCGTGCTGATCGGATGCTATTCCGGTGAAGTGATTCGCCTTGAGTACTTTAAATACTTGTCGCGGGCTGGTGGCCAATGGAATAATCCCGGCTCCCTGATATTTGCGGAAATCCTGTACGACACTATTTACCTTCTGGTTGTGCTGGGTACCGGTCAGAAAATCCATTTCATAACCGCAGGCGGCAATCCAGGAGCCCATCAATTCCCAGTTTCCGAAATGTGCCGTGACGAGAATGCCGCCTTTCCCCTCGGCATGGACACGTTTGAGAATATCTTCGCCGGGGCCGGTGATAATCTCCCGTATCCGTTCATGATTCGTATTCCGAAAACGAGCAAACTCAAACATGGTTCGACCGATATTCTGAAACACGCGGTGGACAATCTCGGGCCGCTCTTCAACCGGTATCGCCCCGCCGAACGCTTTGGCCAGATTATCCAGGGCGATTGCACGGCGGGACTTGGCCAGTCGCCAGACGAGAGTGCCGAGCGCCGCGCCGCATCGGTCGGCCATCGCGGGAGACATCAGTTGTGCCGTCCGCGCTCCGGTGACCGTCAGGGCATATTCAAGCCAGTGTTTTACCCGCGCCATGCTTCGTCATCATCCTCGTCCGGAACTTCCGGTTTGCGGGAATCACCATAGTCAAAGTCGGTCGACTGCAATTTCTCTTCTTCTTCCCACTTCTTATAGTAGGTACGGCGTTGCCGGATCTTGAGTATGCCGCCGATTACGACAACGAAGGCGAGAACTATCCAGAGCCAGATCGTATCCATAAACAACCCTGCGAGATTATAGCGTGTGTTGAGATGCTCCTGGTACTCACGGTCAAACTCCGCCATTGTGCCGCCGACCGATGCGGACATCGCCGAATCAACCGACCGCCCACGGGCAATCTCATCCAGAAATCTATTAACGGCATCCAGCTTATACCGGTCAATGAAATACTTGACCGCCAGAAACGACTCGGAATAGGCAACTTCTGCCTTCGCGCCGTTGAATCGGTTCACCTCTTCGATCTCCTGAAGTGGAATGAACTGGCGAAACAGCGATGCCTTCCCCATGGCGACATTGTCCGTCCAGCCCCATTCCCGCGAGACATACATCGCCAACCCTTCGTCAAACCACCGCGGGGAATGATACAGCCCGGTCCGGTGAGCCAGTGCAAGATGAGAATACTCATGCGCCATGAGCTCGCTCAACGGCTTGGAAATCGTGAATCGATCGGGAGATTTCAGCGCGATCAGTCGCTTGAACGGTAGTGCCGCCGCCGCTCCCCAATCAGGAAATCGCCCGCCGACCAATTCCTCGAACCGCGGTAAGTCTCCAACCAGATAGACGTCCGGGAGATAGTTCAGACTGTCGCGGAGATGTTCGA
>JBATNE010000144.1:0-10587 GCA_049290195.1 Candidatus Zixiibacteriota bacterium | reverse complement strand
GGCCGATAGGGACACATGTCACGGCGATTTCCGGACTCCAGCGGGTGATCTTCAGGAGTTAGCATGGCATACACAACAGTTGAGAACGTAAGGGGGCATCTGGTGCCCAGTTTCCCGTTGCAGGAACGGGTGCAAAACCAGGCTGTAATTCTGTCAACTTCGGAAGTGCACTTCTATCCGGGGCCGGTGGTCGAGGACTCGTTTGTGGCCAAGGTACGGCGCGTTCAGGCGCACTGCCGTGTACAGATCGCGCTTGGGGAAGGTGGAACACGCTTCAGCACCTCTCCACTGGTGAGTGGGTCGGTGGTGGTCGCATCGGATAGTTCACTCGGCGCTATTTTCGAAGAAGGGACAGACTATGTGGTGGACTATTTCACCGGGTTGATTTCTGCAAAACAGGAAGGGCATCTATCAGTCGGACAAAACGTGATTATCTGGTGGATTCCCTTTGCCGTGCTCGTGCGCGGTGTGGACTACCATCTGAACGCCGAGCGCGGGACAATTCAACGGATGTCCGGCGGACAGGTCACCGACGGCGAGTCGGTATTTCTGGATTACGATCCATTGTCATCCGACTTCTCAGAGCCGCTCCTGATTTCTGCAGTGGCCGAAGCTAACAGTCTGATAGAACGGGAAGTTGACCCTCAAGGTGAATACGGCGCCGATGCCGCGCTGGGATTGGCGGCCACTTACTGCGCTCTGGAAATCATCTGCAGGACCGCTGCCGCGCGGGAGCTGTCGAGTCTTCGAAGCGAAGACAAGATCGCCCTCGCCTGGATCACGCTGGCTGATAGCTACCAGACTAGGTCGGAGAAACTGATGAGTGCATTTCGACCCAGAGTAAGCGGTCCGGCGCGGCCGGCCCGGACATGAAAGGACAGATAATGAGCGAAGGATTGGAGAAACTGCTCGCCCGGAGAATCTGGTTTGTCCCGGATGTTATGATCTGGGGGACAAGCGGACTGGGAGAGCTTGACTACCTGATATATGAAAAGGTCGGGAGCGATGGTACGGTGTTCTTTGGTCAGTCGTCGTTTTTCGATGGCCGGCAACACGTGATGTTCGGTGACTTGACCGATCATCGTGGCAATCGCCTGCCGTCGACCCTGCAATCTCCGCGCGTGCTGATTCGATCGAGGGACAGGCAGCCTGTCTATGTCGTGGGACAGGAGAGCAACTCAGGTGTTACCCTGGCGAGAGATCAGGCTGGGACCGAGCCGGTCATGGCGGATCTACTGGTTGTGGAGATGGGAGACTAGCAATGGCGGCAAGAAAGAAGGCAGTGGAGCCGAAACCGGCGGAGCCGATAGCGACACTTGCGGAAAATCCAGATGAGGCACCGGTTCCGGGAACCGATGTCGGCGTGCTGGATAACTTGATCGGCACATGTTACAGGCAACTGATAAAGGAAAACAAAGCGAATGCGAAATTGGGAGATCTACTCAAGATGATAGAACTACGAAGAAAACTGACGCCGAGTGACTCGGCGCAAAAGGAGTTCTGGCAGATGCTGGAACAGATCCGCAAGGACACGCTCCCGCAGAAGGGAGCAACTAAAGTGGTCAACCAACTTCGGGTGACCAGGAGGAAGGCTCATGCGGCTTGATCAGCACATCAGGCTTACATGCGTCTTCATTTCACTGGCGCTGATTGCGACCATCATGGCTCTGCCGGTGAGAGCGGGAGAGAGGTTTGGTGATTCCAGCGCGACCAATTCGCGCATTTGTTCATCGAACACGCTGATGCTGGGGAAATACCAGTCGGCCGCCACTGGCGGCACACTGGATTCCCTCCGTTTCTGGGCGCGGTACAACGATGGCGGGACCGACACGATCGTAGGTTGCATTTACAGTGCTTCGGGGACCTTGCTGGGACGATCCACGGATTCGGCAATTGTCATTGACGATGATCTGAATCCGTACATGGTGCGATTCACTAATCAGAATATCAGCATCAGCGGATCGACGCGCTACTGGCTGGGCGTCCAGATGCGGGCATCGGGGGTTTCGACCAATACCCGTCTCGGCTCGGCCAGTCCCAATGACACGCTGTATCTCGGAACGGATGTACTCCCGCTCGAGAGCAGCATTCCATCGGGTTCCAAGTACCTGGGAAGTGCGGTCGAGGCAATCCGGGTCACGGCCTATTACTCGGTGCATTCATCGAGTCGACCTGTGGCTCGAAGGCGAAGAAGCCTTGGCCAATTGGAATTCCCCAAACAGAAAGGAGGCAGTCATGATCAGACGATATATAGCGTGGCTTGTGGTGCTGACGGCGCTTTCTCTCACCTATGATAGGGTTGAAAGCGCCACGGCTATCGTAAACAACAACGGTGGAACGGGGCAGGCAGAAGATTCACTCTGCATTTCCTTCTTTGTCACAGACACGGTGGGGAATTTCAGCGCCGCTGATTCTTTCTATGTCGTCGTGTTCAATCCGTGGGGTGATTCCGTATATGGGGCGGCGTACATTGCCTCGGCGACAGAAATCAAAACGGTAACAGTTGGCGGCCGGAAGATGTACCGATGGCTTGAGGATGTTGCCGATATCGATGGCGCCAGTCCCCGGTCAGGAACTTACTCCGGCATCATAGTTGCCGTTGACACGCTCGATGGGAGTTCGTCGGCGCGGCTGGATCAGGCGTTTACCTTTTCGTTTATCCTCGAGCCGACTCTGGCGGAGCGAGCCAAGATTGGCGATACGATTCCGGACAATGGCATCACCGCAGCCAAGATTGCATCGAATGCCATTACGGCCTCGGCGATTGCCGCTGACGCCATTGGCGCATCTGAGGTGGATGTCTCGGCATGGAACGAAAACTGGACGTCCGCGTCCCGAACGCTGACGACCGATTCGTTTGTGGTCGACATGTCCAGTTTCAACGGTTCACTCGACAATGACACGTCGCTGGTGAATTTCCTTCGTGCCGCGAGGTCGGGCGGCGGTACCGGTGACTCGACTTCGATAGCAAGATGGGTCTGGAACAGTCCTCATGGTAATCATCTGGTGGCCGGTACGTTTGGCAAATACCTGGATGCACAGGTATCCGGCCTCGGCGCAGGGTCAGGCAATTATAGCTGCACGCTCGTGGCATACGACTCGGCTCATCATCAGGTAGTACCGGGAGTGGCGATGGCTATCCGCAATCAGCAGCAATCGGCACTAATTGCGGTGGGAGCGACAGGACCGAACGGCAGTTGCGCGGTGAACCTGAATGCCGGCACGTATGCCGTTATCGCCACTGCTCCGGGGTATTTGTTCTCGCCGGCCAAGCAGATATCGGTAGCGGGAGGAATTACGGATACGGTGGTGGCGATTCGGTTTGATCCGGGGATGCCGTCCTCGCCGAATCTTTGTCGGGTATACGGATATGTCGCGGCGAGCGATCGTCGTCCTGAAACGGATGCAGCGGTTTCCGCGATCATTCCGGCAGGAGTGGCTCGGTCGGGAAATCTCGTGGTTTCGCCGGCGGCGATAACCACGCGCACCGACTCGCTGGGGTATTTCTGCCTTGATCTGATTCCATCAGATCTTCTGACTCCAAACAACACGAAGTATGAGTTCAGCATCACGCGGGCCGATGGAGCAATCCTGCGCCAGCGAGTGCGAATTCCCAATCAAGCCTCCTGGCAACTGAGCTGGTAGCCGGGGGGACAAATAGACGAAAGGATGAATATGGATCTTGCGTCAATAAACGGCGATTCCTGGCTTGGGCTGTTTGGCTCGCTGGGATTGGTTCTGGTGTCATACGTCGCCAAGAAGTACGTCATTCCGTTCCTGCAGGTTGGAAAAAGGCAGAAGTATGCGGAATACATCAGTCTGATCGCTGACGATATCATCAGCGAACTTCGTCAGAAATACCCTGATAAGAGCTGGCTGGAGCACCTTGATGAAGCGATCGCAACTCTAGCCCAGATATGTAACGTGACTCCGGAGATTGCTCAGCGGGCGGTCAAAGCATCCGCAGGGCGTCAGTAAGCAGTCGCAGTTGGTAGAATAAGAAAGGCGCGACCGTTCGATCGCGCCTTTTGTGATGTACGCACCTATGTCAAATCAATGGCAGGGCAGCGGCGCCGTCCCAAAGAGATAATTGATGAAATAGATGGCATCGGCGATGTTGATCGCCTGATCGCAGTTACAGTCAGCGCGGGCGCCACCGCCAACGGGCGGATTCTGGTGATTGGCGATGAAGTCGACGAGAATGGTGAGGTCGGCGAGATCGACCGAGCCATTGCCGTCAAAATCCCCTTTGCCATATGTCGTCGCGCAGGTGTAACGAGTCAGTACGGTCGAATATCCCTTATAGCTATTGGCATCGGTTCCGACTGATCTGAGGAAATAGAGACCTCCTTCGGTGAGTCCGGTGCTGTCGAGCGGGATTGCCCAGCCGTTGGCGCCACTGGGATCGGTCCCCACCAGCAGGCGCGATACTGTCCAGGTTTTGGCGGCCATGGAGATCATGATGTCAATCCGGTGCCAGGAGCCGTTCAGATAAATCTGCGAGAGCATTGGTATCGAGACAAATTCGCAATCTTTCAGCGTTCCCGTGATCGGGTCGGAGACGGTGATCGTATAATTCCCGTTTCCGAGCCGCCATCCTTTGAACCCAACAACAGTAACCCACGATGCCGGATCACCGCTGAGGCCGAGCATGACGCCGCGCTGTTCTTCTTCAACCCAGGTACGCAGGGTCCAGTAATCGGGATCGTGCATGAAATCGAAATCGAATTCGCTTCCTCTGGCGGCGGCATACTTACCAAGACCCACCATCATCTTCTCGTCGGTCGTTCCTTTGGCCGCGCGGGTTCCGCATGCGGCGGCAAGCGACTCAGCTGCTGCCGCAGTAGTCATGGCGACTCCGGAGTTCTTCATGATATTCGTGAAGCCCCGGTCGCTCCAGAACTTGGCCAGGAGTGCCGCTGCCGCAGGTCCACTGTAGTAGTCGCCGAATTCGTTATTGGAGGCGTTGTTGCCATCATTGGGATTGGCATTGGCGTCGCCAAGAGAGTGTTCGGCGAGAGTAGAAATACCGTTGGAATAGTTAAGCTGAGCCGTATGGCGGAACGCCTGAATACTGGTGATATTCTCGTCTTCGCAGTGCATGTAGATCGAGATAGGTCCGCAGAAGTCGATGCCTGACGGGGGAGTCGTGATTTCCGCAATCGGAGGAGTCGGTTCAAGATAGACCGGCACGGTTACTGCGGATGTCCGGTTCTGCGTATCGTGCAAGGTTGCCCGTAACGTATAATTCCCTTCGGGGAGATTAGAGAAGTCCCAATCATATCCGAAACCGTTACCGGATTCGCTGGCATTGACACCGTCGCGCAGTACGGTAGAACCGTCATAGTCCCGTCCGATCTCCGTATAGGCGCCGCCGCTCGAGTACTCGAATTTTGCGTAGTCAATAATCCCGTTGCCGGCAGTATCGCGAATCCAGAGGCTGGCCTTCCCCATCAGGACTGCTCCGGAGGTCGGCTTGACCCATGAAGCTATCGGTGCCGGCTGCACGGTGCCACTCGTGCCGGTAAACGTTATTGAATTGCAGGAGATGTTTCCAAGATTGACCGTGCAGGAGTAGTTGCCGTCTGCAGGCGGAGTAAATCGCACGGTGACGGTATGAGACTGCCCGGCGAGTACACTAAAACTTCCGCCACCCGATGGGAGCGTGAACGCCGGACATGACTCCGAAGCCGTGGCATACAGCGTGCTCGTTCCGCAGTTGGTTACTTGAAATTGCAGGTCTTTCGTCTGCGGATAAGAGACATTTCCAAAATCGGTCACGGTGACCGGTGCGACTTGACAACACTGCGTCCCGGAGCCGCCGTTTTGTCCAGCGACTTCCATCGCGACTCTTCCGGGGAAGTTGTAGGAGGAGTCAAACGGCGGAGGGAAATTCGTCAGGTCGACGAATCCGACGGCCGTGTCCCAGATGTTATATGACTGGCAATGCTGGGGATCGGCATCGAGAAGGACCGCGGGCGCAACCGACGACGGTATGGCTGAACCCAGATAGAATCCGGCGAAGAACGGACCATTGACCACCACCGGTGAGTCGAGGGGAATCCAGAGATTGTAATAGCCGGCGGCCGCAGGGCTGACGGTATAGTCTGATGAAATGCCCAACAGCGGTCCGGGGATAGGGCAGGTTGGATTGGTATTGTCAGCCAATTCAATATCAACCGAGACAGTAAGCGTGGTCGCTTTTCCGAAATACATCGGCATGTTCACCGCGGTAATCGTATACGGATAGGGATTGCTGCACTGCAGGGCGGGGTTGATGTACGACTTGTACAATTCCTGACCTGTTACCCAACCATCCATTCTGTAAGCAACCGAGTCGGTGCTTGCGGCGGTGCAAGCGACTGCCGCGACAAAGCTAGCCTGGCCAACACTCAGTACCTGCATTACAGGCGAACTGATGGGCTGGAACACCGGCTTAGATTTGTTCAGGGAGTACCCGGGGGTAGCCAGGCAGACCACTGCCAAAAGAGTGACCAGATATTTGCGCGAGAACATGAGGTATCTCCCTATGGAATGTTTAGCGTCCTTTCTATTGATTATCGTATGATTTGGCATATACTTGAGAGAGAGAAACTTAGAAAAACCCCAGAGTTCAGGTCCACTATGTCCCTTCCCGATCGCCCAGCCCGCAAGCCCTCCTGGCTGACTGTCAAAGGATTTGGGGGGCAGGAATTTAACCGGGTCAATGCCCTGGTTAACAGTCTCGGCCTCAAGACGGTCTGTCACGAAGCCAATTGCCCGAATCGAGGTGAGTGCTTTGGACGAGGCACGGCGGTCTTTCTGATTCTCGGACCAAACTGCACGCGCAACTGCGGGTTCTGCAATGTTACCACCGGTCGACCGAATGTCGTCGACGATGATGAACCGAAGCGAGTAGCTCAGGCATCTGGTGAACTGGGGTTGCGACATGTGGTCGTTACATCGGTTACCAGAGACGATCTCCCCGATGGCGGCGCCCGTCACTTTGCCCGGACGATTGAAGAAATTCGATCCGTCCTTCCGACTGCGACAATCGAAGTACTGGTGCCGGACTTTCGGGGGAATAGTGAATCGCTCGACACCGTGCTTGCGGCGCGCCCTGATGTCTTCAACCACAACGTAGAAACAGTCCCTCGGCTATACCCGGTGGTTCGCCCGCAGGCGGACTATCAGCAGTCGCTTCAGGTTCTCTCGCTGGCTGCCCGGCGATCCTCGGCGAGAATCAAGTCAGGACTGATGGTAGGGTTGGGGGAGACAATGGATGAGCTTTGCAAGACGTTTGAGGATTTGGCCAACAGTCACGTTTCATTATTAACCATCGGGCAATATCTTTCACCGTCTCGTATGCATATCCCGGTGGAGCGATATGTTTCTCCCGACGAATTCCTAGTGCTACAACGAGAAGCGGAAAAAGCCGGGATAGGGGCCGTTTTTTCCGGGCCACTGGTTCGTTCGTCCTACCTCGCCGACGCATTTCTTCGCCAGTCCTAAAGCGTACTTTTTACGCACAATCAATCACCAGACAAGATTGGTATGCTTATCTGCGGGGGCATTACGTCCGACATCTTGTGGAGATGATGAAAACGGTAGAGGACGTTGATGCTTAATCGGTCTCATGTTCGCCTGCTGGTTGTTGACGACGAGCGGTATATTTGCGATTTGGTCACCGAAACGCTGACCGGGGAGCAATATGAAGTGGTGTCGTTCACTGATCCAGCACAGGCACTTGCGTATCTGTCCAAGAACGAAGTAGACCTAGTCCTTTCAGATCTGGTTATGGGAAGCTATTCCGGTATCCAGATACTAGAACGAACGCTGGGAAGTCACCCGGAAGCTATCGTTATTCTGATGACCGCACATCCGACCGTCCAAATGGCCATTTCGGTCCTCAAGAACGGGGCGTATGATCTCCTGGTAAAACCGTTCAAACTCGAGGTACTTCGTGCTGCGATACGCCGCGGGCTCGCCCATCAGCAGATCAAGCGCGAAAACCTGACCCTGCGCGGCCAGGTCGAATTCCTCAAAGCGGCCGGAGCTATGAACACCGGTGTCGATATCAATCGTACCCTGCAAATGGTCGTGGCTTCATGCAAGACGGAATTGGGCGCCATGGCGGCATCCATCTTGGAAGTCGATCCCAAGTCCGGCACTGTAAGCAGAACAGTTCACGAGATAACCAATCCTGACTTTCGAGATATCGTGCTCGATGAAGCGACCATCGTTCGCTTCGAAAGTGGAGCCACTACCGAACCGGCGATTGCCTCTGAGAAGATAGTTTATCAGGGTGAAGATTTGCTGCGTACCGCAATTTCGTCGCCGATTTATATCCGCGGGACACTGCACGGTGTCATCAATCTGGTGACGTTGAGCCGGTTCCGTCGACTCACCCAGGGTCAACTCGATGTACTCACGATTCTCACCAGTGCCGCCGGGTCGGCGATAGAAAACCATCGTCTCTATCAGAATGTCCAGTCGTCATACTGGTCGGCAATCCGTGCGCTGGCCAACGCTATCGAAGCGCGCGACGGCTGTACCGCCGGTCATACCGACCGGGTCATTCGTCTGGCCGAACCGATGGCGCAGGCGCTGGGCTGGCCGGAATCAAAGATGCACGCGTTGCGACTCGGTTGCACGCTGCACGACATCGGAAAAATCGGTGTGCCGGATTCGATTCTCAATAAGCCCAATCGGCTCAGTCCCGAAGAGCTGGTTCACATGCAGCATCACCCGCAGGTGGGGGCGCGCATAATCAAAGATATTGATCTCTTCCGACCCGCACTGCCGTACATTCTTTCGCACCATGAACGGTTCGATGGCGGCGGTTATCCCAAAGGGCTGGCGGGAAATGACATTCCGGTCGAGGGACGGCTTCTCGCGGTGGTGGATACGTTTGACGCCATCATGTCTGATCGTCCTTATCGCAAAGGTGCGCCGCTCGGAATCGCGGTCAGAGAATTGCTGGGGAATCGAGGCAAACAGTTTGACCCGCAAATGGTCGATCTGTTCATCAAGCTGCTTCGAGCCCGGATGATTGATCTGATGGATTTATACGGTCGTGAAGAGAACCTGGCGGAAATCGACGAACTGATGGGATTTACATCCGCAGAGGAATCGGCGCAAACGACAGCACCAGTATTATCAGCGCAGTAATCCCCATAATGCGCGCTGTCATCGATGGCGCTTGAGCATCGTTAAGGGTCGGCGGGTGTTCCACTTTGAAGAGAATACCCATCGCTCCAATCAACCACCACACCGGCGATTGAAAGCCCAGTCCAAACAACGCGATAGCGATCCCCCATGCAAAATAGCGCTGGTTTTTCCTGACCAGTCCATAGAGGATGTGCCCGCCGTCCATCTGCCCAATGGGCAGCATGTTCAAGGCGGTGACCAAGAGGCCCGCCCAGCCGGCAAAGGCAGCTTCGCTCAGTCCCCAATCAAATCCCTGAGGGGGTGATCCGAGCATCATCTTGACCAGGGCGCTCAGGATGATTGAATCCCCCAGTTCTCCCTGGCCACCGACCGGCATGGCAATCAACTGCGAATGCGGCAGACCATAAATCAGCCAAGCGAGCGCCACAATCCACCCTGCGATCGGCCCCGCTGCGCCAACTTCAAGCAAATCCCGCCGATTCCAAAACGGAGACTTTGAGGCGATCACCGCCCCAAATGTGCCGAACATGTTCGGAGCCGGGATGAAAAACGGCCATGTGGTTACGATCCCACGTCTTCGCCCGGCGATGTAGTGGCCCATTTCGTGACAGAGGAGAATTGAGACCAGAGCGATTGTAAACTGAATACCGGTTCCCTGCTTGAGCGCAGAGAGAGTCAAATTCAGGTTCAATCTCGAACCCAAAAAAACGGGAACGAAGTAGATGGATGCAATGGTGGCCAGGAATAGGATGATATTCAGCGGTGGGATATGTATCCGTGGCTTTGGATCGACCGTCAGCACCAGCGGCGATTCCGGCGCGGCGTTGAGGGAATATCGATATCCGGCGACCTTCAGCCGGTCTTTGAGCATCTTGAGCGATCGTCGCGAATCGTACCGTTCGGTGAGACTGAAACTGAGCCGACCGTCATGACGATAGACGGCATCAATCGAGTACAGATCCAGGAGCAGCGACGAGAGGCGTCGGATGTCAACATCTTCAGTTACATCGTTCATGATATGAGAGTATACGAGTGACAGGCGGGCGATCGGAACAAAAAAAGAGGCGGGGACTTTCGTCTCCGCCTCTTTAGGCCTAAGCCTTACGCGTGATTAGTAAGCGATGAACGCTCCTACCGGGCACGGGCCATAGTAGAAGTAGTAGTTGATCAAATACGTCACGTCTGCCGCAGTCGGCACGCCACCGCTGGCATCTACGTCACCGCAGTGCTTGAACGGAATCGGACCCGGAGATCCACCCACGTTCACATACTTGGCGAGGTAAACGATATCAGCGAGGTTGATGATACCATCGTTGTTGACGTCACCGCGATCGAAGCCAACCCACTTGTTCAGCAGGTGAGCGACGGGCGAGAACGTGGCAGCCAGTTTCGGATTCGCGATAGTCGGGAAAGCGAACTGGGCAATAGCCAAACGAA
>JBATNE010000143.1:0-7838 GCA_049290195.1 Candidatus Zixiibacteriota bacterium | reverse complement strand
CCATTCGGACTTCCGGGCCCATCGTAAATTTCATATTCTTGTCCACCACCGAATCGGCGGGATGGAGGGACGGCACCACACGCGGTACCACAAAGATCAGGAACGGCACCGTTACAAAGGCGAAGATCGCATAAACGGCCGCCAGGGATGCCCGTCGCTGTTCAACCTCTATCGCCCCTCTGAGGGCGAAATAGGCTCCATAGATTAACAATAAAATGAAGATCGAAGTTTCTCTTGGATCCCAGTTCCAGAACGACCCCCATGTGACCTTGGCAAACAGCGACCCGCTAAGAGTAGCCAGAATGCAGAAGGTCAGCCCAAGGCCTGCGGCAGCGACGGCGTTGTCGTCATGCTTGATGTTCTTGGTCCTGAGGTAGGCGATCGAGTAGATCATGGCCACGGCGAAGGCAACCACGCAGAGCCAGGCCTGGGGGATATGGTAGTAGAAGATCCGGCTGGAATCGCCGATCTGCTGTTGTGGGGCCGGCGTGATGAAACTGTAGACGATCATCACGGACATCCCGATAAATAGCAGTAACTTCCACCACATCTTACTATACTCCATCGACCTTATACGCTTCAAAATCGCATGCAAAATAGACCAAATTGCCTAAAACGCAACTAAATTCGTTGAGTTTGGGCATTTTTTCACAAAGTGCACTTCCCAGTAACAAAATCACCAATTGCAGCCACGGCTCATCGACCGCTGTAATCTATTATAATACAATACGTTTTGCCTTCTGTCAGCCCTTAACTCGACATTTCGGTCAATTTCCAGCAAAATCTAAGGAAAAAAAGATTGTGGTATTTGACTCGTTCAACCTCGTTTGGTGCGAATTCGGCTTGACAGGAAACCTGCCTATTATGTTACATTATAGCGTAGTCGCGGTACTTCGATCATCACCCGGACATCGGCAACAGCAAGCATCCAACTCTACCTCTCCCTTACCTGGAGTGAGTCTTCGATCTTTTGGAATCAAAATTCGCGAACCAGCTGAGGCTTGGTGCATGCAGGGCATTGTTCTGGATTTTACGCCAAATCAGATCTACCTCGAGATCGACAAGCAAGTGAGATTTCGATCTCGTTGGATTGCTGAAGAGCCGTTGACGTCGCTCCATGTTCGCGATCGGATCGAATTCAAGATTCAGATCGACCACGGCGAGCCGCAGGTGATCGTACATGCAATCCAATCTGCCGCGCGTCAGGACCGTTCCGGCAATTCGTCGCTCTGACCCACACTTTTTTCCCGCACGAGAATTCCTTTGCCAATCACGTCGGCACTGAGTTGACGGACGGCGTTCGCAAGGTTATACTTCGCGACATTCACCCGCAGACACAACAACACGCGGGACAGATAGGAGCGCACTGATGTCGAATATGACCAAGATTGGGATAATCACCAGCGGCGGCGATTGCGGCGGCTTGAATGCTGTCGTCAAGGGCGCAGCACAAATGGCTTCGCGCAAAGGTCTGGCGACTGTCGCCATTCCAAACGGTTACGCCGGACTTTACAATCTGGTCAATATGCAGGATCTGGTCGAATTGACCCCTTCCCGTCTCGACACATTTTCAATCAGTCTGGCCGGCTCCGAAGCCGGTCACTCGCGAGTAAAGATCAGCAAGATCAAGGACGAACACAAATTTGAGCGGATTCGCCAGGGGCTGAACAAGTTCGGCATCGGCGGACTGGTCATCAGCGGCGGCGACGACACCGGATCGGTGATTGTTGACCTCTCCAACGAAGGGATCAAGTGCGTTCATGCTCCCAAGACCATGGATCTCGATCTTATGCCCTATTCAGTCGGCGGCGATTCCACGATCAATCGGATTTCGGAATTCGTGCGCGACCTCAAGACCACCGGGCGCAGTCACAACCGCATAATGGTGATCGAGGTATTTGGCCGCTACGCGGGGCACACTGCGTTCCGCGGCGGTATCGCCGGAGAGGCAGATGCCATTCTCATTCCTGAGATACCGGTCGATTTCAACGAGCTGTATCGCCACATGAAAAAGGTGTACATGAAGCGAATCGTTGAGAGCGATATCAAGGCCGGCACCTATACCATCGTCGTGGCCGAGGGGCTCAAGGATGCCTCGGGCAAAGAGATGTACGACGACGGAGCCGGGCTCGATTCATTCGGTCACAAGAAGCTCGCTGGAGCGGGCAAGTTCGTCGCCCAGGAATTGACCAAGGCGCTCAATGCCGACCCTGAGATCAAGAGCTTCATGGTAGAGCAAGGAATGTACGTCGAGAGTCAGAACGCCATCCCGGAAGTTCGAGTAATCGTCCCATCGCATCTGGTACGATCCGGCGTCAGCTATGCGTACGACGCCAATTTCGGCATGGAGGCCGGCGCCTGCGCCGTGATGCTGCTACTCCAGGGGATTACCGGTGTAACTGTCACCGGGTTCTACAACGGCCAGATCCATTACATGGATATCAAAGAGGCGATCCAGCAGCGGCACGTTGATCCGGATCAAGTAAATCTCTATGAACAGCTCGGCTTCACCTTCGGGCGAGTGCGCGAGGAATTCAGTCCAAGCGCAGTGAAAGTTTCCGGCAAGGTCCAACGGCTGTACTAGGAGCGTATCTCGACCGGGTTACTTCCTCGCTTCAGTGTGGGCGACGATCCAGTCGCCGATTGTCGCCAGGGCGATCGGCGAAATAGTCTCCTCTATTTTCCCATATTCACTCGGTGCGCCAGTTGGAGCGGTCTGGAATAAATGGTTCAGACCGGCCAGTTCCTTTGCCGTGTAATCTTTGTTGCCACCCTTCTTCAATGCCTGTTCGATCGCGGCCAGATTTTCTTTGGGTGGGACCTGCATGTCCTTTTCACCATTGATGGCGAGGACCGGGCAATGGACCTTCTCAAGCGCCGGCACCGGGTCATACCGAAGGAAGTATCTGAACCAGGGTGACAGGAGCTGGTTTACCGATGCACTCATCGAGTGTGGTGTATAGTCAAGCGCGGCCTGGAGTGAATCAGGGACAGAGGTCATTGATTTCGCCACAGCTTCAAATATCTCTTTGACAGCGGTCGCCGAGTCAGTGTCATTCGACGCCAGTGAGAACACCTGTCGTTTGATCTTGGCGTCCAGTTCGATGACTTCTTCACTGATACCCGAGGCCCGAGCGATCATGGCGCTCTGATCAAGGAGGATTTTGACACCGCTCTCCCCTGTGCCGGCCATCAAGACGATAAAGGAGACATCTCTCGACTCGGATGCCACCATGGGAGCGATGATCCCGCCTTCGCTATGTCCTATCAATCCAATTCTATTAGGGTCTATGTCTTTGTCTGCTTTCAGGAAGGCGACGCCGGCAGCGGCATCATCAGCGAAGTCTCGCGTCGTGGCTGTAGCGAACTTGCCGGTTGATTTGCCGATCCCACGATCATCACAGCGCAGCACCGCGATACCTCTTCGGGTCAGGTAATCGGCCAGCACAGCGAAGGGGCGGTGTTCCATCAGGGACTCATCACGATCCTGCGGCCCTGAGCCTGTGATCAACAGGACGGCCGGATGCGGTCCCTGGGTGCGAGGTATGGTCAACGTTCCCGCGATGGTGATGGCGGCTTCCTTATTTTCGTAGCTGACCTCGCGCTGGTCGTACGGGAACGGCTCTTTCGGTTCCTGCGGTCGGTTCACTTCAGGAGCCTTGTCCGTTTTCTTCAGGCCCAAAGGAAAGGTCATGCCTGATTGTGCCCAGGTTCCGGACAACGTTGCTTTGTCCGCCGACAGATCGGCGTTGTACACTGCTCCGTTGTTGGTCGACGTGAGTCGCACATGGCCGGCAGCAAAGGTAGCTGAGTCGAACGGGATATTCTTCGGCCCCTGGTCAGGGCTGTCGAAGCTGGCAGTCAGCTTGCCGGTCGAGTCGACATTCAGATGAACTATCAGTCTGAGCTCGAGCCCGGAGGCGGCAAGGGTTCCGATCCAGAGGCCGGTGATGTCGGCGTAGTCGGATGAACTTGATTTCTCAACTGCCGGAGTGGCCGTCTGGGAAGCGGCTGTGCCGGGACGCGCCATCGTCAGCGGAAACGACATGCCAGCCTGTCCCCACTTCCCTTCGAGCGTGGAGCCATCGGCATTCAGATCACCATCGAACGAGCCCCCGATTCCCTTGATCTCAAGGTGCAGGTGGTTGTTTTCAAAGGTCGCAAGGTCAATCGGTATTCCTCTGGCACCCTGATCGGGGCTGTCCATTGTTGCCAACAGAGTACCATCGGCGTTTCTGCTGAGATTGAATACGATATGCAATTGGGCACCGGGAACGGTCATGATTCCCTGCCAGGCACCTTCGATTTTGGGCTGGGCATGGACAGTCGTGCAGAGGGCTGTCAACGCTATGGCCAGGATCAATGCACTCAGTTTGGCGATTTTCATTGGCTCACTCCTCAATTTGGATTCGATCATCCATGTACGAGAGGTGCAGGATAGCGGTTGCACAAATCGTCGTCCAGATTTAATGCCGTTAGGCAATGCCTAAGCCGGTAGAACCAGAGCGCGCAGCAGTGATTCCCAGCGCTCACACTGAGTGTGGTGCGAGTATTTAGCCAAGGCATCCTGTTTCCCCTGCGCTGCCAGCCTGGCTGCATAGGAAGGATCGTCTATCAGTCTGCCGACGGCTGATGCGAGAGCGGCATCATCTTCGAACAGCACACGGAGCCCGGTCTTTTCGTGATCAATGATATCGATTGTTCCGCCGCTGTCGGTACCGATGACCGGCAAGCCGGAGGCCATAGCTTCGATAGTGACCAGACCATAGGTTTCCGATTGCGAGGTCAGAGCAAAGATGTCCATGGCGCCATAGGCGACCTGTGGCCGCTCCTGATGCGGCCGGAAGTGGACATAGTCGGTCAGCCCTGACTCCTTCACTGTGTTCCGCACAGCGGCAGCGTAGGCATCACCTTCATTCAGAGTGCTGTTGCCGACAATGAGCAGGTGGCAGTTGTGCCCTGAGGCTCGAAGCCGGGCGAGCGCCTTCACGCCGGTGAGCTGACCTTTCTTTGGGTCGAGGCGACCGATGATGCCGAGGATGGGGAGATCGATCGGCAGAGACAACTTGCGTCGTGACCCGATGCGGTCTTCCCTGTTGACGAATTGATCCAGTTCAATCCCATGCGGGATGATGTGGATTCGTTCGGGTCGAACGACGGTCTGTTTCCTTGCCTGTTCGGCAAGGATCGGCAACGGTGCAACGAAGGCATCGAGTCTCCGATACTGGAAGGCGTGGATCGGATCCCGCTTGTTGCCCAGATGCATATTCTGTGAGTAGATCACTTTCAGTTTCGATCCGGCATAGCGACCGGCCATGGAGCAGACAAGGAGATCGCGGGATTGATGCATGATCATCACGCGAGTCTTGTCCATTTCTATCAACCGGCAGAGGTGGCGTGCTTTCCAGAGCGCGGAGAGTTCGGACGGCACTCTGATTCCTCGAAGCGGGATTTTGAGTTCGCGCGCTTTTTCGGCCAGTACCGTATCCGGGTTGGCGTACAGCACGACAGGCCATCCCCTCTCCCTCATCCATACGAGGAACCGGACGACATTCATCTCCAGTCCTCCCCAGACGATCGAGGAGCAGTAGGAGCCGATAGTGAAGCGGGGCTGGTCGGTCATGGTCGGCAATATACGATGTTTAGTTTGAGAGTCCATCGGCGTAGCTGACACATAGATCGCACCTTTCAGGTGCAGCACCGATGTAGGCTTGCTCCATTTGCCTCGATTCTCGTCTCCGCTCTCTTCCCGCTTGAAGGCGGGATACGTCCCTTCGCGGAGCTCCGGTTGGGTCGACGACTCCGGGAAGTGAAACCCACCTCAAAGAGGTGGGCCACCCAGTCATCTTGTTCATCCGTCGACTCCCTTCGGGGTGGCCCAGTCAATTTCCTCGCTATATGTCATCCTTCGACTACGCTCAGGATGACTGGCGGGGGCTCGTGTGAACAGGCTCCGGCCCTACTACCAAACTGGGTTCGTTTGGGTTCGTTTTTTCAGTCTTCAAATTCACTAACCGTTCATTTCCAATAGGTTGTGCGAATCCAATTGGGTTCGTTTCAGATATTTACTATTTGCACGACCCTCCCCTTCCGGACAAAAGTCATCGGGCATGATTACCCCTTGAATTCAAGCCCCCCCATATACAGTGCTCAATTCAGCTTCTGTTGCGATTATGGCCAGTTTTTGCAAGTGGTTTGTAGGTCGGGCCGAGATGAGCGATGGGCGGGGCAAAACCCCCGACACAGAGGGACCGCGTGTCGGGTTTCAGTCCGCCGTTGGCGGATTTCGGCCCGACCCACAAGGACTCGCTACCGGGCAGTTCTATTACATAATGCTGTCGGGCGCCTCTGCCCGGCAAATTTGATCGCTATTGCACAAATCCTTCGAGAAGAACGCGTCAGGCAGAGGCGCCTGACGCCACTTTGATTCGATAGGATTATGCACCTTCTCTCGGGCTTCGACTCCGCTCGGGATGACGATGGGGAAATGAGAACCCCACCTCAAAGAGGTGGGCCACCCAGTCTGTGGGAGAAGCAATCGAAGGTGATGCGCCGCTCATCCGACCGCTAACCCACAGCAAGCTGTGGGGCACCAAGTATATGCTCATTAAATACAGATAATCCTTCGTTTGCGCGGAGCGCGGCGAGCACGACTATTTACAAACTTGACTTTAATTGGCCCACTTGGTAGACATTGGATAATACGTGCGCGGCCGGGGCGTCGTTTATCGCTTACATAGTTGACCTACCGGGCGGCAGTTTTTCCCGAAATCAATTACATCAGTACCATATTCTTCAGGAGGTTTCTTGTGACCAGATTTCTTTTGGCGGTACTCGCAACAGTCATTCTGCTGGGATCATTAGCGATAGCAGAAGTTCCGAATCTGATAAACTACCAGGGGCGGCTGACCAGTTTGGCCGGGACGCCGTACAACGGCACCAAGCCGGTGAAGTTCGCGATTTATGACAAACTGGGGATTGATATCTGGAATTCGGGAAGTGTCAACGTGACGTTCACGGACGGTCTCTTCTCCGTGCAACTTGGAGCGGCGCCGCAGCCGGCGCTGCCGGCGTTCGCTTTTGCGAGCGACAGCCTTCTGACGTTAGGCATCAAGGTGGATACCGATCCGGAGATCACGCCTCGCACTAAGTTCGTAACTGCCCCCAACTCATTCAACGCGCTCAATGGCGGCGGCTGGATGGACAATGTCGGGTTGATCTACCAGATGGACACGACCAAGAAAGTGATGATTGGAACGCAGACTTTCTCTGGCGGCACGGCGCTAACCGTTACCAACCATGCGACAGGCCCAGTGACTTCGGCAGGGACGTTTACCGATAATGGAACAGGCTTTTTCAACAATGCGATCCGAGGATTCAACAGTTCGGCTTCGGGTATTACGGCGCTCTTTGTTCAGGGGAACAATAATTCAGTCACCGCGGAGCCATCGGCAATCTCGGCGCACAGTTCGGACGGGCCGGCAATTCAGGCAACGACCGAAGCTGGCCCTATAACGATGATGGACCTTCGGTTTTTCGGCGCCGGCCGCGGCATTCTCATGTATTGCGACAGCAATGCCGATGCCGTCTATGCGAGGCCGTACGGCGGCGGGTTCGGATTGCGATCTGAAAATGGCAAGGGAATCTATGTGCAGTCAGATAGTCTCCGCGCCGCGGAATTCCATTCCAGCGTCGTTTCAACCAGCACCCACGTCACGCATGCGGAATTTTCCGGGACCGGTCCCGCTGACGCTGTCGCCGTTTATGGCAAGAGTACCGCCGGAGACAACTGGGGAATCGGAGGGTTCTTTGAAGGCGGGTATCGCGGGGTGTACGGT
>JBATNE010000142.1:0-1612 GCA_049290195.1 Candidatus Zixiibacteriota bacterium | reverse complement strand
AAGTTGCATATGTCAGAAAGAAGGTCGCGATGGCACCAAACACTTTATTCAAGATAAACCAAAACCCTGTAGCGAGATTGCGTTTATTGATCGATGAAAAAGATGCGCACTCCGCTAAAATAGCTTTGCGATAATCTGGTATGACCAGGAGTGTGATGCCACCGATAATAAATCCGAAACGCGACCACACCAAGCCATTAATGAAGTCAGCATTTTTGTATCCTGTTTTGAGGAATATCAGTGAAAGTGCCATGAGGAAACCCGCAAGAAGCGTTGATTTCATGATGGCATCTGTCTGCCGGAGTGGCAAATCAAAGGCAATCAGAAAAGCACCCGCTAAAAGAAGAAAGAGTGATAAGAAATGCATCGGAGAAAATGAAACAGGCGCAGCTGAACCAAAAGCGAGGGAAGCCACTCCAGCTATAATGGAAATAATTATTCCAACCAGTGGTGCTACCCGAGAAATTTCGCTTCGTTTCACCGCAACATAGAAAGCCACGAGTCCATAGAGAAAAAAGACTCCCGAAAATAGAAAGACGGTGGCTGTTTGCCAGGAAATGACTTGAAACCCAAAGGGGATGAGAAAGATGGCAAAAAGCGAGAGGATGGAAACAAAGAATGCGTACACCGCAGGCTCCTTGATTCGCCCCGCGAGAAGAAACTTATCAAAGAGAGCAGTAACCGCATTAAAAAAATAAGCAATGAGTGCAAAGAAAAGCCACGACATGAGAGCAGATATTAGTTTTCTCTAGTATACTCCCCCTCAAACAAAAAAAGCTACCTGAAATGGATAGCTTACAAGACAGCCTACTTTACTTCAGAGCGATTTCTCGATAGTAGAGATCAACATCAGAGATCCATTTCCGAACGCTTTCCGGACTATGAGTAGCACAAGAATTTCCACATTTCCAAACGACCATTCGTTCTGGAGTCCCACTCGAGCGCAACTCCCGTAATTCAATCAACCGATTACCGATGGCGCGAACTGCCGCTTCAGGAGTCTCGAAGCAACCATAGCCATCCGGCGTCAGTCCACGATCACCCGCTCCACGATATCCCCAATAATTAAAACACTCTTCGCCCAAGAGTTTCGGAGTACGTTTTCCCCAATTGGATTCTTTCTTTCCGATCCCTACAATCAGTCCGGCAATTTCTCGGTCATACTCTCCTATCGCCTTGGTCATGACCTCTATTGGGAATCCAGCAACCATCCCACTGATCTGTCCGACCAGTTCTGAAAGTGGGGCTGCCGTTTGATCCCTGCTTTCCTTTGAAGGAAAGAGGGTCTCGCGGACCAGCATCATTTCTTCACAACTCAATGCATCAGCTGAAAGTCCAGCTTGACGGCTTTCGGTCTTTGAAAAAAATGCGAAATCCTTTTGCAGAGCACAGAGATCCATTGCTTCGTGAGACAGCCCCTTTTCAGCACTGGCATCCACCGGAACACTGGAAAAAAATGAAAAAGCTAGCCCAAACGAGGACATTCCGAGAAAAAGCGTGACAAACCCCAGAGAGAGATGCTGCTTCATTTTGATCATAAAAAGAGGCTGAGAAAGGCGTACTCTCAGGACAGGCAAGCCCGTTTTTATTCAAGAGACGCAAAGTCCATACT
>JBATNE010000141.1:0-5971 GCA_049290195.1 Candidatus Zixiibacteriota bacterium | reverse complement strand
GCCCTGCACATTTACAATGAGGGGAGTGCTGTAGTCCGGTGACAGACTTCCTAGACTAAGTTCCTACCTCCCATTCAGAAATGGTTTCGTCTTAGTTGGACGCACCCTTCGGGTGCGGCACCCCTGGTCACTGTTCTCGTCTCCGCTCGAACCGACTATTCTTGAGTAGGCCACCTGCAGGGTGGGTTTTGAGATGCACGGTCACATCCTTCGGGTGTGTTACTCTTATCCCATTGCCATCCATCTTTGTCCAACGAATTGGGTTCGTTCTAGATAAACGCACCGTTCGGGTGCGGCACCTCTGATCACAGTTTGATCTGTGCCGTCGGCCGTCTCCGGCTGACCGTTCTTCATGATCCAATTGGGTTCGAGTGGGTTCGTTTTGTTTGGGTTCACTTTCCCTTTTCTTAAGTCAGTTCAATAGGTTGCACCGAATTCAATTGGGTTCGTTCTAGATATTTACTTTTTTCGCGTCCTCCCCCTTCCCGGACGAGAGTCGTCTGACATTGGTCTCCCTTGTTCATAGTGTCCTCCATATACACCGCTGGGCTCAGCTTCTGGCGCGATTTGGTACAGACATTGTCTGGACTGGTACGCTTTGCGCATACACAAATTGCCTGCTGCTGTTGCCCTAAGCTAGTGCTGAACAGGAGGGTAGTCGCGGCAATGCTTAGGCCAGGCTTTCTACCCGGCTCTGGCGCTGAATTCCATCAGGATGACATAACGAGTTGGGAATGTCCTTGCAGAAGGACGGCGAAACGCACTCCAAAGCGGATGGGGGACCAATAGGAAGCGTTGACAAATCGGTCTGTTTTAGTTATATTAATCCAGGTAATTCATCCATTTCGATTGCGTGGGGTCTCATGAAGCATCTCGCTATCTGCCTTACGATCCTGCTGGGGGTGTCATCAGGATTTTCAACCACAATTCAAGTACCATCCAACCAGACGACCATTCAGGCCGGGATCAATGCCGCCGTGAATGGAGATACGGTATTGGTGGCTCCGGGCATCTACTCGGAAAACGTGCGCTATTTGGGCAAACGCGTTGTCGTCAAAAGCGTTGCCGGGGCAGCCGGCACAACAATTCAGGCGGCCAATGCGGCTGAAGCCGCAGTCCGTTTCGATCAGTCAGAACCCAAAGGGGCGGCACTTATCGGATTCACCGTCACCGGGGGAGGGCGAAGCGGAATCTACTGCTCCGGATCATCGCCAACCATTCAAAACAACATCATAACCGCCAACATGAGTAACTACATCAATGATGGCGGCGGGATATCGCTCAAGAATACGGTCGGTAGTCTGATCAAAGGGAATGTCATTTACGGCAATCAGGCGCACACCTACGGTCCGGCCATTCATGTAGGGGACAACTACATGAGCAGCACCGATGACACTATTTGCTACAATATCATGTATGGCAATTCGGGATACTGGGACATCAGATCGCTTGGATCAGTCACGAATCTTCACATCTACAACAATACCATTGAGGTTACGTCATATGGAGGGATTGTCGCGGGGCTCGACACGCGCAACAATATCGTGTTTCTTGCGCCGGTTTATGGAATCGGCGGGGGAAGCGGCACCCAGTACAATTGCGCATTCGCCAACGCCTCGAATTTTCCAGATCCAACAGGTCCGGGCAATATCAGTGTAGACCCGATGTTTGTGGATGTAATCGCTCATGACTACCGGCTTCGGCCCGGTTCTCCGTGTATCAATGCAGGGGATCCCAACCCTGTGTTCAATGATTCTGACGGGACGCGGAATGACATGGGGGCGCTTCCGTCCGTGCCTTTACGATTGCCGACAACGCTGCATGTTCCCGGCGAGTTTGCGACGATTCAGATGGCGGTGGATTCATCGATGGATGGGGATACGATATTGCTGGCCGACGGGATATATAAGGGCAGCGGCAATCGAGACATCCTAGTTTACAGGCATCTCTTAATCACTTCCGAGCACGGGCCATCAAATACAATATTGGATGCGATGGGCACTCCGGCTGACAAGCACTTTGTCATGAATAGCACGCGCGCGACAATCAGGGGCCTGACATTTAGCGGAGGGTGGGTTGCTTCCGCAAATCCGATTGGCGACACGCCCACAGCAGGGGGGGCGTTGCGTGCTGGAGATAGTACCAAAGTTGTCAATTGTGTATTCACCGGCAATCGGGCGGATCTAGGTGGTGCAATCGCAACCTACACCGGTATCACTATAGAGTCTTGCGATTTTAGAGACAATGTGGCTCTTTGCGCGCTCCCCTATTGTAACGGAGCTGGCGGTTCGATTTATGTCAGTGGAGCAACAGAATCCATAGTAGTATCGAATTGCACGTTCAGCATGAATATTGGTGAGAGCGCTTCAGCAGTTGCTATCATCAACTCGAGCCGCGTCTCATTTAGCAGGTGCTCCTTCACGAGAAATGGAGACTCTCCAAGTTCATCCCTCATTTGGGGCGTCAATAGTATTATCTCCTTTGATCGAACCACCATAACTGCCAACAATTCAACAGTCTTTGACCTTCAGTTTTGCAATAGAGTGGACGTAGATAAGTCGATAATTGCCCAGAATTCTGGTCTAGGGATTTGTTATGAGACGGCCCTGACTCTAAGCTGTTGCGATGTATTTGGAAACTTGTCGGGTGATCAACTTGATTGCGCCGAAGGCCAACAACTCACCGGTGGCAATATCTCCGCCAACCCTCTCTTCTGCGATACCGCGGCGGGGGATTTCAGGGTAAAGAATACATCCCCCTGTCTTCCGGCCAACAATTCCTGTGGCGTGCAGATTGGCGCATTCGGGCTTGGATGTCAGAACATTGCGCCCATCGTAAGCTCTCCGGCAAGTATCAATGTCGACGAGGAATCGCGCCTGGTCTATCGGGGAACGGTTACCGATCCGGATGGGCCGGGGGTGAACTGGGCTTATCTAAACAAGCCGAGCTGGCTGACCAGCAATGCGGACAGTATTTTCGGAACACCACACTACGAGAATCACGATACCAGTTTCACGGTGATAGCATCGGACGGCTTTCTCTCGGACACACAGATAGTGACCGTTACCGTGCTTCCACAAACGCCGGAAGTTCCGCTTGCTCGTGTCGATGGCGATACACTAAATCTCCATGTGGTCAGCCTGGCACCGCAGATCAACTGGCATTATTTCGACCCGACGGGAACTTCGCCGCAGACAGAGTTTGAGATCGCTGTAGGAACAGACAACGAATGGACTTACTCCGAGATGTGGAATCCGGCTCCGTTCGTGTCTTCGGATAGCTTTGTGAATTATGGCGGGTTGGCACTTATCAAGGGGCATACCTACTACTTGAGGCTCAGAGCATACAATGGCTCAAGGTGGTCGCCGTACAAGTATGGAAATTTCAGGCTCAACTCCAAACCATCGATTCCGTTGGCGAAGTACCCTATCAACAATCAAGTTGTTGGTTCGACGCCGACGCTCTGGATTCAGAATGCGGTTGATCCAGAGAATGATGCGTCGGTGTACGATTTCCAGGGATTCCACGACACCGATTGTGTGGGTGGGGCAGGGATAACATTGACCAACGTGCCGGGTGGTGCTGACTCGACCGGTGGACAGATTACAACTGCACTAGCCGAAAACTGCCATTACTGGTGGCAGGTGAGGTCGTTTGACGGGTACGAGTATTCGGACTGGTCATCGCTGGCTCAGTTCAGGGTGAACGGTACACCTGAACCACCGAATGCGTTCTCGTTGATGAATCCACAGGCTCCCGACAACAAGCCGGTGTATAGTCTACTTCCGACCCTCCAGTGGAATCAGGCTACTGATCCTGACCCAGGGGACACGGTGAGGTATAGGGTGGAGTTGTCGCTTTCGGCAGGGTTTGGATTGCCGTTCATAAAGGACTCGCTCTTGGCGACGCAGTTCCAAGTTCCTGATTCGCTTCAGTTCGGCACACACTACTGGTGGCGAGTGACGGCGAAGGACAAGACTGGGCTGGCGACACCTTCGATAACGACGAACAATTTCTGGACATTCCAGCTTGGGGATATCAACGGGTCGCACGCCTGTGACCTGGCCGATCTGAGCACGCTCGTGGTACATCTAACGGGTGGCGGACTTACCATCAGTCCGAGGATGGCGGGGGATCTGAATGGGGACTGCAGAATTGATTTGGCGGATCTTTCGAGGTTGGTGAGTTACTTGACGGGTGGTGGGGCGGTTATTGTAGTGGGGTGCTGAGGGGGGCGGAGTGGCGACAAATTTGGGGTGGGTGACCGGCAAGAATTCAGTTGCGGGAGGCTGGATATTAAAGTATATGTTCAATTATTAGGCGGGAGTTTCAATTATCTTCGACATCTTGCTCGTCATTCCTTGAGACTTCGTCTCTTGCCGAAATTTCTGCTCGAGCTCTTTACAATCTATTTCATGGGTTAGGAGGATAGGGTAATGGGATCCAAGAAGCATTGGCTTTGGGTGTTGGCCATTGTACTCGCTCTGGTGACATCGGTCATGGCAGGAGCTTACACGTGGCTATTTTCCAGCACGATTGAGGGATGGACTCCGGTCAATATGGAGGGATACACCGTATCGGGCAGTTATGTGCGGCTAAACCCCGGGGGGGACCCGCAGTTCATCAGTCCGCACATCAATATGCAGCCGGCTGGTGCCAACTATTTCAAGGCCGGCGTGAAAAACAAAGGTGGGGATACTCGAGGACGAATCTACTGGAGTGGACTGAATCCCACGTATGGTTTCAGCGAAGGGCGCTCAGTTGCTATTACCGTACCCAACGACGGTCAGTGGCACAACATTGTGGCGAGGCTCGATGATATTCCCAATTGGTGGAGTCCCCAGACAATCGATCAGATCCGGTTTGATCCGGTAGTCAGTGGAACGGGCGGTCAGGACAGCGTACTTATAGACTATGTTTTCTTACGCTATGATTCTCACGAACCAGATCCGCCGGTTATTACCTCGGTAGTTCCATCGGGGTGGACCAACGGGCCAATCACCATCAATTTCCAGAGCAATGATCCCTCGGATTACAGTGGAGTAGGTCCCGATGTATATGGGTCCGGGGTGAAGGATTTTCGGTATAGAATCGATCCTCAGCCGGACAATGTGACCTATCCAACGTCGTTCAATGACGCTTCCGGGCTGGCAACCGGCTCAGTCACCTATTCTCCCAGTCAGCTAGCCAACGGGGTGAATACGTTTCATGTGTATTGTTTCGATCGCGTGGGGCGAGTAAGTCCTGCGCAAGGGGAGCACCAGGCAAATCTCTACTTTGACAATCAAGATCCTTCGGTCCCAACTCCGTCGGTTTCTCCGGCCGTGAGTGGGGGCAATTCCTTTACTTTCCAGTGGCCGGCATCGAATGATTATGGCCTGTCCGGAGTTCAAGGATATTATTGGAGAGTGAACAATGGGGCAGAGACGTTTTATCCAGCCGGTCAAAGACAGGTCAATCCGGGCGCCGCACCAAATATCGTGGCGGGATCGAACAAGTTCGAGGTCAGAGCAGTTGACAATGTTGGAAATATATCCGGGTACGGAGTGGTATATTGTACGGTTGATGCTCAGGCGCCACCGACTCCGCTGTCAGCAAACTCAATCCCGACAATTTCAAAGACAAACAGCTTTGCCTTCGGGTGGAGCAGTGTTGACGACATAGGGGGGGCGGACGGTGTCGTCTACAAGTGGTGGATCAACAGCGGCCCTCAATCGATTACGAGCGCGTTGAGCCTTTCGGCTGCCACCTATGGAAACATCGTAGAGGGGACGAATTATTTTCATGTAGCGGCGGGTGATGGTGTCGGGAATTGGTCTGCCCCTCGTGATGTCGCGTTTATCTTTGACACGCAGGGCCCAAGTGCTCCCGGAAACGTACGGGCCGTACCCGATGAATCCGAATTCAACTCGTTCGCTTTTGCATGGGATCCATCGATTGATGCGTCGTCGGGGGTCGTACGCTATTGGTG
>JBATNE010000140.1:0-14101 GCA_049290195.1 Candidatus Zixiibacteriota bacterium | reverse complement strand
ACACGAAGGCGCCCGGTCTTCAGCTGTCCGGAGGCGTAGTTACGCGGTTTGCGTCGACTCTTGATTTTGCGACCAAGTTGGAATTTCAGACTACTCCGCATGGGTCAAGCGCGTATTCTACGTACAGGACAGTCGCACTTGCCGGCGATCTTCTGTATGCCCCTCGCCGACGTGGCTCTTCTGTTTCACCTCTGCTGGTTGGCGGGACCGGATTGGCCTGGGGAAACAGGCAGGCTTCGATGCGCCTCTATTCCAATGTCGGCATCGGACTGAAGGTCAGGGGAGTAGAGCGCCCTTCACTCCTGCTGACCCTGCGATTGGTAGCCTTCAATTTCAATGGCGCCGGAACGTCTAATGTCGCCTTCTCAATTGCGCTGAAGATGAGATGAGGGAGTCGAGTCGCCCGCTGAGTTGAAGTGGTCGCGCCGCCGTAGTGGGGCAGAATCGCTTACCTAGCGAATGCAAATCCGGGAGTGCGCCTGTCACAGGGCACTAAAGCTGTATCCTGTCAGTAGTAGCAAAGAGTTCGTACGAAGGTTTGGGCTTGGATTTGGGGCGTAATTCCAGGTACTACTTAATCCTAGTTCAAGGCGGATTTCTATCGACATCATTCCTTTACCTGAAGGAAAGTCTATACCTCCACCCAGTACGATTCCATAGCAAGACTTACGAATTTTTTCCTTCGACAGATATCGATGGAATCCGAGTATGTCTGAACTCGGATTACTCTCCAATTCCGAGCGAAGGTACTGGTCGAGAAATGGGCCAATGCTAATGGAAGGACGTATCTTCGATCTTGGCGATGGAGCGAACTTGACCAGGAGCGGTATCTCCACATAGTCAAAACGAAAGATGTCTTTACTACCGTAAAGCCTTTCGTTCTCCACGCATCCCTTCTGAACGTACAACAACTCCATTCGAATTCCGAAATGCGAATCAATCCTCAGATCGGCGAAGGCTCCGACCGCAAATCCGAAGCGAATTCTCCAGTTGTAGTCGTATCCAAGCAAGTACTGCTCGCCGAATGCGGTGTTTGGATTGCCCGCCCAAATACTCGATGAAATCCCTGCCAATAATCCACCGTCCAGAGTACGGTTTGCGTTGATCTCCTTTGCTGAAAGCGGGACGGACGCAAGAACAATGGTAAAGATGATTGTTTGGAGAATGGGGGCGATCTTCTTCATGTAAGTCACAGGATATCGTTGTAGAGGGCCATCTGGTGTCTCTGCAGATTCAATCCGTCATTTGTGTCAACGGGGTGTTACGGAAGTCTAAAACTATATCCCGCAAACAGCTGGAGCATCCCACTGTTGTCGGTGCTGGCCGGATATCCCGACTGCGTCACCCTCGTCTTTCCGAGTAGATACCGCGCATTCAGAATCACCGATCCGTTCCCTGTCGCCATTCCCACTCCTCCGCCCAGAATGACCCCATACGTCATTCTGAACGGTATGTTGGTAGAGGACGGTGCTATTCTCTCGCTAGTTGATCCAGAAATGGATGGATAGCTCTGGCCCTTCGATTGATTCTCAAATTTCGAAGTCACACTGAAACCCGTGTAAACTCCTGCCATGATCGATGGTGTGAAACGGCTCGGGACTAGCGGAGTGTAGGTGAGCAACAGCGGAACATCTAGATATCCAACAACTATGTTTCCCGAATATGAGCCAATCCGGTCACGAATGTACAGCAGTTCCGGCTGTAACCCCAGTTTCTCCGAGATGGAGAAGTTCAAAAACCCTCCGCCCGACACCTGTATCGGCTCCCAACCTGGGCCATTCAGGGGCGTACCTGCTCTGAGTATGCGATCGATATTCTGCTGAGTGTCCGCCCTACCTGTAACTGAGTAGGAAGAATAAGTTGAGGTTCTTTTCACACTCATTCCGCCCATCAGGCCAATTGTAGTCCCTCTTCGCTTCCCCGCACTTTCCGCTGTGGTTGCAAGCGCGAGGCAAATGAGAAGGAGGAGCGAAAGCTGAGCGCGAACTGACATAGAATTCTCCCCAACCATTCTGGCTGGCCCGGTTGTATATAACTAGTCAAAAGTATCCATGAAGCGTCCCTTCGTCAAGGCCAAAAAAAAAAGACCCGCGCACTACGCGGGCCTGTCAATGAATTCAAAAAGTTGCTACGGATACTTAAATGTCGAACTTGTAACCGATCATAAACATGATGGCTGTGCTCTTGGTGTCAAAGGCGCTGGCATCGAACGCTTCGGCCTTGACGATCTTGGTAAAACCGAGATCATAGCGAATGTCAAACGTTACCTCACCCTTGGTCAGCTTGTAGCCAACACCGGCACCAAACGTAATCCCAAAATCGGTGCTCTTGAGCGAATCCTTGATATCCTTTTCACCGTCCAGGCTGGTATCACCATACCCATCGGACTTTGCTTTCCCGCTCATCTTAAGGCCGACAAACGGACCGGCAAACAACGCGGGAGAAAGTTTGCTGTCTTTCAATTGGGGGGTGAACTTGACCAAAACCGGGATTTCCAGATAGTCGACCTTGAACGTCGTCTTGCCGTCCCCCATGCCGGCCTCGAACTTGGTTCCTTTCTGGACATACAGCAGTTCCGGCTGAATAGCGAATGACTTGGACGGGGCAAAGCAGAAACTCAAGCCGCCGACAATTCCGAACCGACTCTTCTGGCTGATTCCTTCCATCAGACTCTTAAGGCTGTCACCAGAGGTGTTCGCCAGGCTGATCCCGGCCTTCACACCAAAAGTCATCGGCATCTTCGTGCCCGGTTCGGCGGCTGACGCCATCAATGCCAGCGCCAGTACCAGGATCATCGCGACTGGAATAATTCTCTTCATTACATGCTCCTGAGTATGTGTTTCTTTTCCAAAGTAGTGGTTCCCACGACTGGGGGAGGGGTGCTACCGCGACTCACTCCTCCATGAAGGGGCGTATAGCGGACTAACATATCCACGACCGATTCAGGCGTCAACTTGAAAATTGAAATCCCGGATTAACTGAATCCCCTTTGGTCAGGCTGCAAACAAAAAAGACCCGCGCACTGCGCGGGCCTCTCAATCATTGAATTAGAATTGCTACAGATGCTTAGATGTCGAACTTGTATCCGACCAGGGCGAGTATCGACGAGTTCTTTACATTCGCCGTTTCGCCGCCGTCTGATTTTTCGATTTTGCTCAGTCCCAAATCGTAACGGACATCCAGAAAGAGCTCGCCTTTGGTCATCTTGGCGCCAACACCAGCACCAAACGAGATGCCGAAGTCGGTGCTCTTCAACGCATCCTTGATGTCTTCCTCACCATTGTTGGCTGGATCCGGGTCCCCTTCGAACTTTGCCTTGGCGCTCATCAAGAAGCCGAGATAGGGGCCGGCAAAAATGGTCGGCTGAATCTTTCCAGCAGTGTTGGGTACAAACTTGAACAGCACCGGCACCTGAAGGTAGTCGAGCTTTTCAGTTAGCTTTCCCGGGCCGCCCTTTTCTTCGTACTTCACACCCTTCTGGACGTACAGAAGTTCGGGCTGCAGAACGAACTGCGGAGCGATGCCGAACCCAATAAATGCGCCGCCCGCAAGACCCATCTTCATCTTCTTGTCACCACCTGGAATTGTCGCATCCGAACCGGTAGCGTTGGCCAGCGAAATGCCGGCTTTGAAGCCTGCCGACATCGGCATCTTCTTTCCGGAATCGGCCGCACTTGCCGTAATCGCAAGCACCGCAACCAACAATACGCTTAATACAAGAAATCGCTTCATACAGGACCTCCCTGTTTGTGTCCGTGTTTTGACAGTTATTTCGTTACCGAACCGCCGCCTGGCTCTTCCCACGACGCGGTCCGACTTCCTTTTTAAATGTCACAACCTTTTCTGGTCAGCTTGGAATTTCCGATTAGTACATCCCCATGTCAACCGTTGTTCCAAACTTTTTTTCCGCCGGTTTCCCAAGATTGTGATAGTTCGTGCATGATACGCTAAAAATCCAACAGAGTTCCATCCCCAAATTATACGCGGAACCCGGAGTGATTTGGTGTGGTTCCAGTGATTTCATTGCAGCATGTGCGGGATTTTCGGCCCTTCGCATCCTCTTGATTTCCCGTAACTTGTTAGGTATATACAAGACTGATTCGTTTGTGAAAAATAGTCTTAGGAGGTTTTGATATGGCCGAACGGAGAGAGGCCTATATAGTGTCCATTTGCCGCAGCGGTATCGGTACACTGCACAGCGGCTTGGGATCATTCACTGGCCCACAACTCGGCGCCTTCGCGGTTGCCGAAGCTATCAAGCGAGCCGCAATTAATCCGGCAGATATCGATGAAGTCATCATGGGTCAGGTAGTGCAGGGAGGTGCCGGACAGGCTCCTGCCCGTCAGGCTGCGCTCAACGGCGGCGTTCCGCCGGAAGTTGCCGCTATGACTATCAACAAAGTGTGTGGCTCCGGCCTTAAAGCTGTCATGCTGGCCGCCCAGGCAATCCGCGCCGGTGATACAAATGTGATGGTCGCCGGTGGCATGGAGTCCATGTCTCAGACGCCATACATCATTCGTGGCGCCAAAACCGGTACCCGGTTTGGACATCAGAAACTCGAAGATATCATGATCACCGATGGTCTCTGGTGTGCCTTCAAGAACTGGCATATGGGTTCCGCCGCCGAATTGACCGCCCGCAAAGCCGAAATCACTCGCGAACAGCAGGATGAATTCGCCTACAATTCGCACATCAAAGCCGCCGCCGCCACCAAAGCCGGCAAATTCAAGAACGAAATGTTCGATATCCTGATCCCGCAGCGTAAGGGAGACCCGGTTGTGTTTAACACCGACGAATCCATACGCGGCGATATTTCCAAAGAAGGTCTCGCCAAACTGAAACCGGTCTTTGAAAAAGAAGGTACTGTCACTGCCGGCAATGCCCCGGGATTAAACGACGGTTCCGCGGCCTCCATAGTCGTCTCCGAGGAATATCTCAAGGCGCATAATCTCAAACCGCTCGCTCGTATCGTCGAGTATACCGTTGCCGGCACGCCGCCGGAGCTGCTCTTTTTCTCCCCGATCTACGCCATTCAGAAATTGATGAAGAAGATGAACGTTGATATCAACCACTGGGACTTGATCGAAGCCAACGAAGCGTTTTCCGCGCAGGCGCTGGCCGACGGCAAGGGACTCGGCTGGGATTGGAATCGCGTTAACGTCAATGGCGGCGCCGTTGCGTTGGGACATCCGATCGGTGCCTCCGGGACCCGCATCCTCGCCACGCTGATCTATGCGCTCAAGGATCGCGGCAAAAAGAACGGCCTCGCTACCCTCTGTCTGGGTGGTGGTAACGCAGTGGCTCTGGCCATTGAACTGGTGTAACTGATTTATCCGGGAGTAAGTCATGAACGTCACTGATATAAAAAAAGTCGCCGTCATTGGCTCCGGCACCATGGGCAACGGTATTGCCCAGGTGTTTGCGGCCAACGGCTATACGGTAACCCTTATCGATATCCAACAGAGTTTTCTGGATCGCGCCATTTCTGCCATCGGCGGCAGTCTTGACCGTGTGATCAAAAAGGGAGCCATCACCGAAGACGACAAGAAGGCGACCCTCGGCCGCCTGAACTCGTCGACCGATCTTGACTCCGCCAAAGATGCCCAGTTGGTAGTCGAAGCAATTGTCGAAGATCTTAAGATCAAGATCGATATTTTCAAGAAGCTCGAGGGGATTTGCCCGCCCGAGACAATATTCGCTTCGAATACGTCGTCCCTTCCGATTACCCAGCTTGCCGCCGCCACCAAGCGGCCGGACAAGTTCATTGGCATGCATTTCATGAACCCGGTTCCGGTCATGAAGCTGATCGAACTCATCCGTGGTATCGCCACCAGCAACCAGACCTATGATCTCATCAGAGACCTGTCGGTCAAACTGGGGAAGACGCCGGTCGAAGTGAACGACTATCCGGGCTTTATCGCTAATCGGATTTTAATGCCGATGATTAATGAAGCAGCCTACGCCCTCATGGAGGGAGTCGGAACCCGCGAGGCGATTGACGAAGTCATGAAACTCGGTATGGGGCATCCGATGGGTCCGTTGACCCTGGCTGATTTCATCGGCCTCGATGTCTGTCTGGCCATTCTCGAAGTGATGCACGAAGGACTTGGTGATCCCAAGTACCGTCCGTGCCCGCTCTTGAGAAAGCTGGTCCAGGCCGGATACCTTGGCCGGAAAACCAAGCACGGATTTTACGTTTACGAATGATCGGGAGACACGATGGATTTTGAGCTGAACGAAGAGCACCTTGAATTCAAGCAGATGGCGCGTGACTTGTGCCAGAAGCGCATCTATCCCCAGGCTCTGGAGATGGATGAGCACGGAACCACTCCTTTAGACCTCATCAAAGAATGCGCCGATCTCGGCTATTTCGGATTCACCGTTCCCGAAGAGTATGGCGGACTGGGTCAGTCCGCCACCTGCTTTATGGGTGTGCTTGAAGAGCTGTGCGCCGCCAGCGCCGGCTTCGGCATCATGCTTTCGGTGCACAATTCGCTCGCCTGCGAAATCATCAAGTCGTTCGGCTCCGATGATCTGAAGAAGAAGTATCTCCCCAAAATGGCGACCGGTGAAAAGATCGGCGCCTACTGTATCACCGAACCAAACGCCGGTACCGATGTCGCATCCCTGAAAACTACGGCCGTCCTCAAGGGGGATCACTATGTGATCAACGGAACCAAGAGTTTCGTTACAAACGCGATGTATGCGGGCGTTTATATCGTTTTCGCCAAGATTGCGCCGGATGAAGGGCGTAAGAGCATTTCCTGTTTTCTAGTCGATGCCGGCAGTGCGGGCATGACACTGGGCAAGCCGGAACCGAAGTGCGGCATTAAGGCGTCCGATACGCGCGAAATCAGTTTCCAGGATGTAATGGTCCCAAAGACCAATGTACTGGGTGAGCTGGGGGACGGGTTCCGCATGGCGGTCTCCATTCTCAACTCGGGCCGCATCGGCGTCTCTTTCCAGGCGATCGGTATCGCCCAGGCGGCGCTCGATGAAGCGATCAAGTATTCCAAAGTTCGCAAGCAGTTCGGTCAATCCATTTCCAACTTCCAGGCGATTCAGTTCAAGATCGCCGAAATGGCCACCAAACTCGATGCCGCCCGCTTGCTTGCGTATCGCGCCGCACAGTTGAAGGACGACGGGAAGCACTGCCATCGCGAGGCCTCCATGGCCAAGCTGTTCTGTTCGCAGATGGCCAACTACGTTTGCAACGAAGCCGTACAAATTCATGGCGGCTATGGCTATATTAAAGAGTATCCCGTGGAACGGTATTTCCGCGATGCTCGCGTCACCGAACTGTACGAGGGAACCACTGAAGCTCAGAAAATGGTGATCTCGCGAGATCTCTTGAAGGATTAAACGTGCTGGAAAATAAACACATTGAATTTCGCGAGAAGATACGGGAATTCGCCCTTCGCCAGGTGGCGCCGGTCGCCGACGCCCTTGACCAGGAGCAACGTTTCCCGACCGAACATATCGAGCCGATGACCAAACTCGGTCTGCTCGGTATGCTCATCCCCGAGCAATACGGTGGACATCCGGTCGACACCGTTTCGTACGCCATCGCCGTTGAAGAGCTCTCCCGCGTATGCGGCTCTACCGGCATCACTATCGCCGCCCACAACTCTCTTGGTACGTGGCCGGTGTACAAGTTCGGCAGCGAAGCCCAGAAGAAGAAGTACCTTCCGCGCGCCGCCAACGGCGAACTGATGTCGTTCGGTCTTACTGAGCCGGAGGCCGGCTCCGATGCCGGCGGTACCAAGACGATGGCCCGTCGCGATGGAGACGAGTGGGTCATCAATGGCAGCAAGTGCTGGATCACTTCAGCCACTCGCGCATTTGCTACGATCGCAACTGCTCGCACATCAGAGGATATCTCCGACCGTCGCATCACCTGTTTCATTCTCGAGAAGGATATGAAGGGGTATGCGGTAGGGAAGAAGGAGAACAAGCTCGGTCTCCGCGGATCCGATACCGCCTTTTTGCATTTCGATGATCTCCGTGTTTCTGCCGACCAACAACTCGGCGACATTGGTCAGGGTTTCAAACAGATGCTCATGACCCTCGATGGCGGCCGCATTTCGATCGGCGCTATGGCGATCGGTCTGGGACAGGGAGCGTTCGACTGCGCCCTGCAGTATGCCGCCGACCGCGTTCAGTTCGGCGAACCGATCTCGAATAATCAAGCAATCCAACATAAGCTGGCCGATATGGCGACTGAACTTGAGGCGGCCCGCCTCTTGTGCTACGAAGCCGCCATGCTCAAAGATGCCGGCAAGCCGTTTGGTCACGTTTCAGCGATGGCCAAGCTATACTCTTCCGAGGCCGGCACTCGTGCCGCGATCACGGCGATCAGCATTCTCGGATCTGTCGGCTATCTTACCGGCCCCTATCCGGCCGAGAGAATCTGGCGCGATGTCAAGCTGTGCGAGATCGGCGAAGGAACCTCGGAGATCCAGCGCCTGGTCATTGCCCGCGAATTACTGAAATCGCTCAAGCAGGCATAACTGCCACGCACTTTTCGTCAGCTATTTTTGCCGGCACCTCAATTTCTGGTTGCCTCTCAGACCGGACATTGTAGATTTCATCAATCGACTATTTGAAGGAGCATATGGATATGTCCACCCGCGCAGTTGTTGCCTACGATCTCGTCAAACCCAGTTCCCTCTGGATGGAACTTCCCATTCTGGTCGGATTCAACCTTTTGCTAGTCGCTTGTGCCTATGTTTCCATCCCGCTCGGGTTCTCCCCGGTACCGATCACCGGGCAGACCTTCGGCGTCCTATTGGTCGCCATGGCGCTTGGCCGCGTGCGGGGGACAGGGGTTGTCCTGGCATACCTTGCCGAAGGGGCAGCCGGACTTCCGGTATTTGCCGGCGGTAGCGGCGGAATCCACGTTCTCTTTGGCCCTACAGGCGGCTACCTACTCGGCTTTCTGGCCGCTGCCTATGCCGTTAGCTGGCTGGCCGAAAAGGGCTGGGACCGTTCGATTATTGCGTCGGTTGGCGCCATGACTATCGGCTATGCCATCATATTTGCCAGCGGTCTGGCTATGCTCTCGTACTATGTCCCGTCGTCGACCCTCCTGACCACCGGTCTGACCCCGTTCCTTCCGGGGATGATCCTCAAGATCGCACTCGCTGCCTGGATCCTTCCGGTTGTCTGGAAGAAGTCGCGTCAGAACCGCTAAGAATCTACTTTATCGGTCACACACCAGCCTGCTGGCCGACAACAACTTAATAATTAGCCACCGAAATTGAGTCGAATCACGCTCTGGTGTGATTCGATTCGTTCCTTTTTCATTGAACCGCACCAGTTTCTGTGTTATCATCACTTAGGGTTTGATGTTAACAACTTGATTCATATAGGTGAAATATGCCGGTAAAGCCAACTGAACATATCTGGATGAATGGTTCCATGGTCCGCTGGGAAGATGCCCGGATCCACGTGTTATCCCATGTCGTACATTACGGGTCCTCCGTTTTCGAAGGGATGCGCGTTTACAAGACCGCCAAAGGGCCGGCCGCGTTCCGTCTCCGTGAGCATACCGAACGCCTGTTCAATTCAGCCAAGATATATCGGATGGACATACCGTTCTCGATGGATCAGATCGATGCCGCCATGCTGGAGACGGTCCGCGTCAACCGCATGGATGAATGCTACGTCCGCCCGGTAGTGTACCGCGGCTACGGCGAAGTGGGCGTCAATCCGGCCAAGTGCCCGATCGATGTCGCTATCGCGGTCTGGGACTGGGGCAAGTATCTCGGACCGGAAGCGCTCGAGAAGGGCGTATCCGTTTGCATTTCTTCCTGGACACGTCCCGCACCCAATACGATTCCGATGATGTCCAAAGCCGGCGCCAACTATATGAACGGCCAGCTGATCAAGATGGAAGCGATCGCCAACGGCTATGTAGAAGGGATCGCCCTCGACGTCCACGGCCATGTTTCCGAAGGTTCCGGCGAGAACATCTTCATCGTTCGCAAAGGAAAGATCCATACCCCGCCGCTGTCAGCATCGATTCTGCCCGGCATTACCCGAGACTCAATTATTACGATCGCCAAGAGTCTTGGGATCGAAGTTGTTGAAGAGAATATTCCGCGCGAAGCGCTCTATATCGCCGATGAAGTGTTCTTCACCGGTTCCGCCGCCGAAGTCACCCCCGTCTCGCAAGTCGATCATATCTCGATCGGCGCAGGGAAGTGCGGTCCGATCACTCGCCAACTCCAGAAAGCATTCTTCGCTATCATCGAAGGCACCGCCCCTGACAAGCACAACTGGCTTGTCCCGGTCCCGGCGATGAGCACAGTCAAAGTCTGATATGAAGGTTGCTCTCGGCGCAGATCATCGCGGTTACGACTTCAAGGAGCGCATCAAGGCGCTCCTTGCCAGGATGGGAATCGAGACTATCGATTTCGGCACCAACGATTCCACGACATCGGTAGACTATCCCAATTTCGGTCTCAAAGTCGCCCATGCGGTCGCGGACCACAAAGTTGATTTCGGCATCAACGTCTGCTGGACCGGCAACGGTATGAATATCGCCGCCAACAAAGTCAAAGGTGTCCGCTCAGGGCTCGCACTCAGTCCGGAGATGGCACAGCTTACGCGGGCGCATAACAACGCCAATGTTCTGGCGTTGTCCGGCAAGTATACGCCGTCGGATCAAGTCGAAGAGATCGTCAAGACCTTCCTCGAGACCAAATTCGAAGGTGGCCGCCACGAGCGCCGCATCGAAGAGTTCGAGAAGGAAGAGGATCCCTCCAAGCACTAATCCTGTCTAGATTATGTGCGCGGCAGACGTCCCCGTCTGCCCGTTCCTGCGTTTAGCAACCAATCTCGGTTTACGACTCCGCTCTCATCGGATGTCTGGTGGCCCACCCTTCAGGGTGGGTTTTTGTTCAATTGCCAAGTAATTCGCACCCTCCGGGTGCGGCACCTCTGCGGATCCGACAGAAACCTACGTTCGAATTTCGTATGGACAGCCGCGCCTACGTTTGCTATACTGCATCATATCAACTTGCTGGTGGGGTTTGCATGATTCGGAAACTACTAATAACGTTCTTCTTACTTCTCGCTTTAGTCGCTGTGGCCGTTTTCATCTGGTCGTGTAGCGATGACAGCACGAGCACCGGCCCAAGTAGATCGCTTCGATTCTCTGATATTTCATTTAGAGTCACCGTGAATGACCCGCAGGGACATCCGCTTCCAGGGCTTCGGGTTTGCATATGGAATGACTTCGATATAGTCGGTCATACATCCAGCGATGGTTCAACTCCGCCAATGCGCGGTCCAATTCCTAATGGGCCCACCACTGTGCGGTTCGCTGTAGGAACTACCAGCTCCTACCGGTTGACTTTTACAGACTTCGCCGGTCACGAATTGAGGAGGTACGAAAAGGAAAGGGCTCAACCTGGATATTATCAGGTTCTGGTTCGCTTAGATAGTACGGTCAGAGGCGTGATTAAAGCGCGTCTGGAGTTGAATGACTCAGCCGGAATGGAACCACCGTTCGTTGACTCCATTTTCGCTGTGGCTTATGCGTTTCGGCCCGTCCCACACGAGGTAGGTCGAACGTCGAATACGGGGCAGTTCACAACCTCGGATTCGACTCTATTTCCGGTTCTGTACCACCTAGGGTCAATTCCACGGACGCTGTCAGGTTTCCCCACGCCGATCGGAGAATTGGAGTTCACAAATAGAGTAATCGTTGACGTGATCAATCCGTGGACCGGTGAGTGGATGACCGATACCACCCTGCTTGATCCCAAGAAAGAAAGCGGCATTCACTTTGTCTGGAGACCGCATCCGCCAGTCGCCGATCTGGCCGCTCTACAGCGGGACTCGGAACCTTCAAGAACGACAGGTGCTAGTGCACAATCGCAATTGGAAGCAACATCAGCCATTCGAGGCGATATCAATTGTAGTGGCACAGCCAACGAAATTGCCGATGCGGTCATGTTCTGCAACTACTTCCTGCAAGGGCAGTCGGCCTTTGGTGACTCGGTTTGCAGCCGCCAAGGCGCCGACGTCAACGCCGACGGTACGCCACTTGAAGTTGCTGATCTTGTCTACCTCAGTCGTGTTATTCTCGGAGATGCTGTTCCGTATCCGAGCGGCCACCTTAATAATCGAACTCAGATCAGCATGAAGATTGATAATAGCAATGGAATCATCTCTTCTGATGATATTCTCGGTGGTTTGTTTATAGTTGTTCAAGGGAACATCACGCCGACGTTGTACAGCACCAATGCCGACATGAGCTATGGCTTCGATGGCGTAAATACCAGAATTCTCATTTCACCACCATTGACCGAACGGAATTTCGCGGGGATTGGGTGGGATGCGATTGTGAATATCGGTGTTGGAAATAGTCAAATCGTCTCCATGGTTGGTTCGACATTAGACGCAAAGCCGGTTATACTGGACTGGCATCCAGTCATCTACCAGCTCTACCAGAACTACCCGAACCCGTTCAACTAGGCGGATTCGCCCCACTTGCCCCCGCCCCTTTTATCCGCTACATTACCGGACTGTACAACAGGGCCAAAGACATCCCGCCTTTCGCCCGACCAATCTGACTTATTGCCGACCACGGCAGGAGTATAGAGCTATGTCATACTTGAAAAAGGCTGATCCGGAACTCTACGACGTCATGATCAAAGAGACCGATCGCCAGGCCCATAAAATTGTCCTCATTGCATCGGAAAATTTCGTCTCCGAAGCGGTCATGGAAGCCAACGGCGGCGTCATGACCAACAAGTATGCCGAAGGGTATCCCGGCAAACGGTACTACGGCGGCTGCGAGTGGGTGGATATCGCGGAGAATTTCGCCCGCGAACGCGCCAAACAGCTGTTCCAGGCGGAGCATGCTAATGTTCAGCCGCATTCCGGCTCACAGGCCAACATGGCGGTCTATTTCACCGTCCTCAAACCGGGGGATAAGGTGATGGGGCTCTCGCTCTCGCATGGCGGACATTTGACCCACGGCCACCCGATCAACTTCTCCGGATTTCTGTATCAGTTCACCGGGTACGAAGTTGACCCCAAGACCGAAGTCATCGACTATGACAAACTCCACGAGCAGGCGCTTGACGTAAAGCCAAAGATGATCGTCGCTGGAGCTTCGGCCTATCCGCGCTTCTGGGACTTTGATAGAATCAGAAAGACGTGCGATGCTATCGGCGCTTACATGATGGTGGATATCGCTCATATCGCCGGACTTGTTGCCGCGGGGCTCCATCCATCTCCAGTACCGGTTGCCGATTTCGTCACCACGACCACGCACAAAACCCTTCGTGGCCCGCGTGGTGGCATGGTTCTCTGCAAAGAGAAGTACGCCGCCGATCTCGACCGTATGGTCATGCCGGGCATCCAGGGCGGCCCGCTCATGCATACAATTGCGGCCAAGGCTGTCGCTTTCAAAGAAGCGCTTGAACCGGCGTTCAAGGAATACCAGCAGCGGATACTCGCCAACGCTGCTTCGCTCGCTGACGCTCTCAAAGCCAAAGGATACAAACTGGTCACCGGTGGTACTGACACCCATCTCATGCTTGTTTCGTTTGTAGGCGAGGAAGGGATGACCGGCAAGAAGGCAGAAAACGCACTCGATAAAGCAGGCATCGTCGTGAATAAGAACACGGTGCCGTTCGATCCGGAAAAACCGTTCGTGACTTCGGGTATTCGCATCGGTACCCCGGCAGTCACTACACGAGGAATGGGACCGAAAGACATGCCGACAATCGCTGAGTTTATCGATCGGGCGCTGAAGAGTCGCCGGGATGAAGAGGCGCTGGCCAAGATCGCGGCCGATGTCTCTGCGTTTTCCAACAAATTTCCGCTCTATTCCGAGCGATTGCATGAGGCCAATTAGTCATGCTGGTCCAGCTCACCATGTTCCCAACCGACAAGCGGACGGAATCGGTGTCGGCCGATGTCGCCAAAGTGATCGATATTATCGATCGCTCCGGCTTGCCATACAAGCTGACCGCGATGGCGACCATTATCGAAGGAGAGTGGGCTCCGGTCATGAGGGTGGTCAACAAGGCTCGCCTCATGCTCAAGAAGACGCACAGTCGAGTGTACATAATTATGGCT
>JBATNE010000139.1:0-5185 GCA_049290195.1 Candidatus Zixiibacteriota bacterium | reverse complement strand
CTATAATCCGTATGGGAATCCGGGACACTGGCGCGACAGCATGTACGCCGCCCGAAAGCGAGATGACGCGCAGGCTATTCTCAAATTCGCCGCTCTGGTGATGGATTCCAACTACCTTGATATCGATGCTCACATGCTCTCCGGCTACGCCTGCAACAAGACCGGGGATAAGGATGGATTTGAACGGCATCGGTGGATTGCCAAGAAACTGGTCCAGTCGATTTTCGACTCCGGGACCGGCAAGACCCCTGAGTATGCGTTCTTCCTGATCTCAGTCGATGAACAACACACGATCCTGAATCTGATGGGTTTGCGAGTGATCTCCAAATCAATGGTGGAGCGCGAAGGAAAACAGTTTTCTCTGGTGCAGGCGATCGACCCGAATGACAATGACAAGAAATTGTCGATCTATTTCAATCTCGATACGCCGATCAAGTGGCTCAGGGAAAATTCCCGCATGCCTAAAGCGGGGTGAGTCGGGAGACTATTTATCCAGGATGCGGGGAGCATCCGGCAATTCATTAATGTCATCATCGCGGCGCGGGAAATGCCGACCAAGTTCCGCGCCGATTTCATTGATAGCCTGAATCAATCCTTCGGCGTGCTGTCCCTTGCGCATGGCGCGCGCGATCACCGCGTGCTGCTTGTCCCAGTAATCCGGACTCACTTTTTCCGCGATCTTCTTGTCGGCCACCAGCGCCACCTGATTCTCTTCAAGCGACATGAATATCAATACGCCGGTTTGGCCGCCGGTTGGTTCAAGCTGGGAGAACAGCTTGAGCGCCCGTTTCCAGACGATCCTGTTGCACCGCTTCTCCCGCTTGAGAACAAACGGCCAGAGAAACCAGAACAGGACAAAGCCAATCAGCCCGTACAGCGCCGCCTGCGACAGATTGTAATACATGCCCCAGTCCGGCTTGAGCAGGAACATGGCGATCACGAATATCGCGATCCCAAACAGCACGGTATCAATAATCCGCTGCAGCATCCATCGATGCGAGCGGGAAGCCAGCTGTACAGCCAGTTCGCCGGAGGTCTTCAGTTCCGCCTGACGGACTGCCTCGGTGACTGCGTCCAGATCCGGCTTGGAAAAATATCTATCTACGAGTGATGCCATTGTCTTACCACCCTCCGCTGGAGCCGCCGCCGCCCGATGATCCGCCGCCGAACCCAAATCCGCCGCCACCGCCTCCGCCGCCGAATGAGCCGGAACTCCATCCGCCAAATCCGCCTCGGCCAAATCCTCCCATCCCGCCCCAGAACCCGCCAAAGCGAGTCAAGACGCGCAGGATGAAAATGGCGATCCCGAGTATGATAAAGAGGATAGGGAAGCCGCGACGTCCGCCGCGGGGACTGTCGTCATCGGAATTCGCCGGCTTGTATTCTCCGCCGATCGCGGTGATGATGCCATTGAGGGCAGCGTCAACACCGCCGGCAAAATCTCCCTTGCGGAAATATTGCGCCATCTCTCCGTTGCGGCCGGTAATGCGACCCGATTCCAGATCGGTGAATTCCCCTTCGAGACCATAACCGATTTCAATCCTGATCTTCCGGTCATCGAGCGCAATCAACAACAGGACGCCGTTGTCTTTGTCCGCTTTTCCGATTCCCCAGGTTTTGAATACGTCATGGGAGTAATCTTCAAGCGCGGCGCCATCGAGCGATTTGATAATCAGCACACCGAGTTCATTGCCGGTCTGCTTCCTGTAGTCGAGAATCTTATTGGAGAGGGATTGAACGTCCGATGCACTGAGCTTGTTGCCGAGATCGGTAACAGGACCCGAATACTTGGGAATAGCAAGCGCTGCCGCGGTAACCGCCAGCAGCGCTATGATTATGAACCCGGCAACAATGCGTTTCACGGTCGCCGAACTTTACTTGGGCTGACCGGAGTTGAAGGCGTCCTTCACATTGGGAGCGGTCTGGGCCTCGGCCTGCGCTTTGAAGTATTCCTTTTCGTACGGGAATCCAAAGATAGAGCCGGCGATGAGCGCCCGAATACCGGTCTGGCGATACGTATTGTAATCCTTCACCGCGTCGTTGAACGTGCGGCGTTCCTGGGTAATCCGGTTTTCCGTCCCTTCAAGCTGCGTCATCAGGTCGGAGTACAGCTGATCCCCTTTGATCTGCGGATACTGCTCCACCACGACATTGATGAACGAATTCAGCTGTTTGGACAACTGGTTCGAAATCGAATCCAACAGCGCCGGGCTCTTGCTGCCGAGGGCAGACGAAGCCTGATCCTTCAGTTCGATCACACGCTGGCGCATGGCAATCACACCTTCGAGCGTGGCCTGCTGACGCTGCATGAAATTGTCGACACTGGCGACCAAATTCGGTACGAGATCAAAACGACGCTGATACACGTTCTGCACCTGACTCCAGGCGCCATCCACGTTCTGCGAGCGCTTAATCAATTCGCCACGACCTGTCCAGATGGCACCGGCAAGTACTATGACAATGATCAGAATGACGGCTAAGACAGCGAGAAATATTTTCATTACAATCTCCTTTTCGAATTGGGAATACGGAATCTACAACCCGAAGTTGCCCCTTTCCAACTAAAATTGGTTCTGATTTGCGTTCTTCGGTCGGTTGAGACGAGCAGCAGGGTTGGCATCCCAAGATATACCAAGGGGTTGCCGGATAAGGTCAATCTTGCCGAACGTCACACTGGTTCAACTTCTCACTCCACATCTGACGGCTTGAGAGAAGCGTTGCTACGACCAATCGAGTTCTCCAACTTACAACCGGAAATACTGCTCAAACTCCAGGCGGAACTCGCGAGGAGAATATTCCCCTTTTTCCTTGTTGAGCACGTAGCTCTTGTCGTAATCTCCCGCCGCGATCTTCTTCAGCATGACCACCAGAGCGTCGATCTCTTCCTTCGTATTGTATAGTCCAAACGAGCAGCGAATGGCCCCCGGAATGTGAGAGCGATCGCGCGAGAGGATCTGACGTTCCAGCTCCCGTGAGTCGGCGTCGTTGACATGCAACAGCTCTTTGACATAGGTGTGCGCGCAGAAACAGCCGGAGCGAACGCCGATACCCCCTTCGTAACTCAGAATAGCGGCGGTCAGCGCGTGCGGCAGCGTTCCGACATTGAGAGAAATGACCCCCAGCCGTCCTGCGGCGGTCGCCGGATCGGTATCGCCGTACAGAGTGACTTCCGGAATCTTGGATATTTCCCTCAGCGCATACGCGGTCAGTTCCGCTTCGTGCCTGATAATCTCATCCCAGCCGATTGTCTCAAACATCTTGATCGCTTTGCCGAGCGCAACCACGCCGACAATGTCCGGCGTTCCGGCTTCTTCTTTCTCCGGGAGATCAGTCCAGTACGCTTCTTCGAGCGTGACAATATCCACCACGCCGCCGCCGACTGAGTCCGGATCCCCTTTTTCAAAGGTCGCTTTGTCTCCTACCAGCACACCGACCCCGAACGGGGCGTACATTTTGTGAGCGGAGAAAACCATGAAATCAATCCGGCATTCCGGATCGTGCGGCTTGACATTGACCGGGCGGTGCGGCACCAGCTGGGCCCCATCCACCAGAATTCTCGCCCCACCCCTGTGGGCTTCGCGAGCAAAGAAATCCAGATCGTTGATATAACCGGTAACGTTCGATGCCCCGGTTACCGCGACCAGTTTCACACGGTTGCCATATTTAGACATCAGTTCAAGGAAATGCTTCTTGTCGATCGTGCCGTCTTCGCACAACCCTACATGCTCAACCCGCGCGACTCGTCGCCACGGCAGTTCGTTGGAATGGTGCTCCATCAGTGTGGTCAGCACGATATCACTCTTCGTCAGCCCGAGCCGATTGGACAGCTTGTTGATCGCCTCGGTGCTGTTCTTGGTGAAAATGACCACCTGGGTCTTGAGATCGGCGCCGACAAAATCGGCCGCCATATCGCGCGACTGCTCAAAGATCCAGCTGGAGAGCTGCGACTTGAACCCGGTCCCCCGATGAACATTGGAATACCAGCGCAAAAATCCGCTGACCGCGTCCGCTATCGGGGCAAACGTCGGCGTCGATGCCGCGTTGTCGAAATTGATATATCGCTTGGGGCCGTGAAGAGTGGGGACATTGGTGTCCGCGCCAATCAGAAGATGCGGGAGTGATTCGATCGTGATCTTGCTGTCAACTACTGCCTCTGTCCGAGGACACATAAAACCTCCTGAATTGGCCTGGCCCGTTGCGCGGGCGCTTCCTGCTGAATAAATCCGGTCACAAAAAAACCGGACCAGTCAGCGCCGTCCGGCAAGAAATATACGAAATTTGTCCCCTGGAATAAAGCGGCGATTCTGACTACGATTTCGTCGACTGAAGCGTCTGAATCTCCTGAAGATACTTTTCGGCCCACAGCTCCCTGTGGTGGTGCGCCTCAGCGTGCTCTTTGTATCCTCTGCCGAGCGCCTCACCGTTGATTTCCCCCGATTTCAACTTCAAAATCAGCTCGGAAAGCCGGGTCGGATCATCGGCCGAAAATGCCAGCGCCCCGCCGGCCCGCTGCAATTCCCGAATCGCTTCCCCATCCTTGGCGCCGAATACAATCGGCCGCCCGGACGCCATATACTCGTACAGCTTGGCCGGGAATGTCCCCTTGGTGACCGGGACTTCCTTCAGACTCTCGATCAGAACATCGCTCGCCTTCAAAAAGTACGGAATCGTCTCCAGCGGCTGGGCACCAATAAAAACGACATTTTTTAGCCCGTAATCCCGAACCATCCCCTCAAGGGCGGTCCGCTTCTGGCCGTCCCCCACAAAGACAAAGCAAATATCCGGCTGGTCGGTCAGCTGCCGGGCAGACTCGATCACGGTCTCCAGCGAATGCGCCCACCCCAGCGTCCCGGCTCTGAGGACCAGGAATTTATTCTCCCAGCCATATTTCTTCCGGATGCCGTTTTGAGAAGCATCGACAAATTCCGTGCTGAACCCGGATTTGACCGTCACGATCTTGTCCGGCGCGATATTCTTCTCAATGAGATATTGCTCGATACCATCGGTAACGGCGACAATTTTATCCGCCCTTCTATACAGACCATGCATGAATCGTTTCAGCATGCGGGTCATGAAGGAGCGGTTCAGATTTCCGAAATCTTCGCTCGATTCCGGCTGCAAATCCCGGATTTCGATGATCAGTTTGGCCCGCCTGATCCGGGCAATCAGCCACCCCACCACCGGC
>JBATNE010000138.1:0-5456 GCA_049290195.1 Candidatus Zixiibacteriota bacterium | reverse complement strand
GAGGCTATCACTTTTGGCCTCGATCATCGTGGTTCCGATTATCGGTGGTCTAGCAATTGGCACCATCTGTTTTCTATGTATAATTTCCCATATCGACGGCTTTCAAGAACTGGCACTGAAGGAAATTGCATGCGCGCCGGCTCTCTTGGCAGGACTCTACTTATATTGGTATTGGTATCTGCCTCTGATAGTCTCAGTAATTTCCGTCGGTGCCCTTCGCAAAGTCTCCGGCCTGCCGGCTATTCCGCCGCGCAAACGGGCGTAGACTATTCCGTTGCCGCATGGAAATAGACGTTGACTTTGTCAGACTATTTGCCGATATTGCCAAATAGGAAAGTAAAAGGACGCACAGAGACAGATGGATAAAGCCACCAGAGCACATTTCGACGCCAAAGCCAAAATCATCAAGGCGATGTCCCACCCAACCCGCCTGTTCATTGTCGATATCCTCTCCCAAAAAGAACAGTGCGTCTCGGACCTCACCAAACTGATCGGCGCCGATACCTCGACCGTCTCCAAACATCTCTCGATCCTGAAAGCGGTGGGCATTGTCGAAGACGACAAGCGCGGTTTGCAGGTCTGGTATTCGCTCAAGGTCCCCTGCATTCTGAACTTCTTTAGCTGTGTCGAGCAGGTCCAGAAGCTATCCGCCAAAGAACAGAAAGCGATCATGAGCCGATCGTAGTTTTTTTGGGTCCATATTTGGCGATTTGGCCAAATGGCCATTGAAAGAGAATTGAGCAGAACATCGTGTTGCAGCAGTTCGCAGACTATATCGTGTATCGCCTCTTGGGCCTCTCCCCTGATTCCCATCTCGGGAGCGCGCTCGATTTCTTTGTCTACGACAGCATCAAGATATTCCTGTTGCTCACGGTCATTATCTTTGTAGTCGCGATCATCAGATCCTTTTTCACTCCGGAACGGACCCGGAAACTGCTCTCGCATCGGGCAGAATATGTCGGCAATGTCCTGGCCGCTCTCCTCGGAATCGTGACGCCATTCTGCTCCTGTTCCGCGGTGCCGCTCTTTATCGGCTTTGTTGAATCAGGCGTCCCGCTGGGGATTACGTTTTCATTTCTGATCTCGTCACCGATGGTGAACGAAGTCGCCCTGATTCTCCTCTGGGGGCTGTTCGGATGGAAAATTGCGCTGCTCTATATCTCGACCGGTGTACTGGTCGCTATCGTTGCCGGAATCGTGATCGGCAAACTGAAGATGGAGCGGTTCGTGCAGGAGTATGTCTACACGGTCAAAGTCGGCGCGACCGCCGACCAGGTCTGGACATGGCCCATTCGGATCTCCTACGCCAGAGAATACGCGACCGGCCTCCTCAAAAAGATCTGGCCCTTTGTACTGATCGGAATCGCTATCGGCGGATTCATTCACGGCTACGCTCCCGAAGGGTTCCTCCTGAAGTATGCCGGCCCGGACAATCCGTTCGGAGTGCCGATCGCCGTGCTCATCGGCGTGCCGCTCTATAGCAACGCCGCCGGAGTAATTCCGATCGTCCACGCCCTTATGGAAAAAGGAATGGCCATGGGGACGGTGCTCGCCTTCATGATGGCGGTAACCGCCCTCTCACTTCCCGAAGCGATCATACTCAAGAATGTACTCAAAATGCGGCTTCTGCTCACGTTCTTCGGAATAGTGGCGGTCGCGATAATCGGCGTGGGATACTTATTCAACGCCCTGTTATGAATCATTACTTACACAAGAAGGTGCTATGACTATACAAATTCTCGGAACCGGCTGCGCTCGGTGCAAGCAGCTGTTCAGTAACACCCAGACCGCCGTCATTCAGGCGAATATCGAAGCCGATGTCGAGAAGGTCGAAGATATCAAGGCGATTCTCGCCTTCGGCGTGATGTCCACGCCCGCACTGGTGGTCGATGGGGTCGTGAAGTTTTCCGGCAAAGTACCGTCGGTTGAAGAACTCAAGAAAATTCTGGCGCAGTGATCGTCGCCAAAGGAGATAGTATGACACAGTCCCTACGCTCGCAAATCCTCATTGCCGCCGTACTGCTACTCGCGGCGACAGCAGTGGTGTTAGCGGCCGAAACGAAGAAAGCAGAGCCCCTAACAAAACCTGCGGACAGCAGCAAGACTGCCGTTGTCCCGACCCATCAAGTAGTCGCCTACTACTTCCATGGGAATGTCCGGTGCGCATCCTGTCTAAAGATCGAAGCATACACCAGAGAGGCGATCGACAGCGCGTTCGCCGCCGAGTTGAAAGACAATCGCCTGGTCTGGCGAGTCATCAACACCGACTCCACCTGCAACGAGCACTACCTGTCTGACTACAAGCTGTTCACCAAGTCGGTTGTGCTCTCCGACCTTCACAACGGGAAAGAAACGCGCTGGCAGAACCTTGAAAAAGTATGGGAGCTCCTGAACGACCAGGCCCTATTCCATGCCTACATCTGCGATGAGTTGACCCCGTATATGGACTCGACCAGGTAAATCTGATGGAGTCACCTCTCGCCGCCGCCCTCATGGCCATCTGGTTGGGTATACTGACATCAATCAGTCCCTGCCCGCTGGCGACCAATATCGCCGCAGTCAGTTTCATTGGCCGACAGGTTGATAAGAAATACGCGCCGATCTGGACCGGACTATTGTATATGCTCGGTCGCTCGATCACGTACGTCGCGGTCGGAATAATCGTCACCGGCGGAATTCTCACTATCCCCGGCGTCGCCCTCTTTCTCCAGAAGTACATGAACTACCTGCTCGGGCCGCTCTTGATCCTTTTGGGAATTATCCTCATGGAGTGGCTGCCGATCCGAATCCCCGGAATGGGATCAGTAGATCGTGCGCAGGCTCACGCCGCGAAAAGCGGACTCTTGGGCGCCGCCTTACTGGGCGGGCTGTTCGCCCTCTCTTTCTGTCCTGTCTCCGCCGGACTCTTCTTCGGAAGTCTCATTCCTTTGTCGGTTCGCCATGGGTCGTATGTGATCCTTCCGTCCCTCTACGGTATAGGCACAGCCTTACCCGTATTTGTCTGCGGCATGGTGATCGCATACAGCGCGCAGGGGGTCGGCCGACTGTTCCACCATATGACTCAGTTTGAACGCTGGGCGCGCATTGTGACGGCTTTGCTGTTCATCGGTGTGGGCGTGTACCTTTGTCTCCGGTATATATTTCAGATCATTTGAACCGTAGACGTTTGAAAACGGCACGGTTTTGAGGTTGCCGACCACGGCCGATTTCCGTATTCTTGGGAGGTCGACCGTAACCGGTAATGCCCCCGTAGCTCAACCGGATAGAGCATCTGCCTTCTAAGCAGAGGGTAACAGGTTCGAGTCCTGTCGGGGGTATTTAATCCCAAGAGACAAAACGACTTCCATTGATGTCCTGAACAGAAAACCGAGGCCAAAATGACCAAAAGGGCCTCTGACTGCAGGAGTCGTCATGGAAGATCATCTCAAGCGATTGTACAAAACAGTCGATCAATTCAAGGTGGGGAAAAATTGGAAGACATACGTTGACGCGTTTGTTTTCGGGTGTAAGATCAGAAATCTCGCCCCCAGGACTTTGAGCGTCTATGCAGAACGGCTGGGATACCTCGCCCGCTACCTTGAGGAAAAGGGCGTGGATATCGAAAAGGTAACCAAGCCGCACCTACAAGAATACCTCATGTCTCTCATTGGAGTAGTCTCTGACGAAACGGTCAACGGCAGAATCCGGGTGTATCGGCGCTTTTTCAACTACCTCGAAGAAGAAGGATTCTGGACTAGGGCTAACCCCGCCACCAAGCTCAAGCTGATCAAGTCGTCTAAGCGCATAAAGCCAGTCCTTACCCCTGCTGAAATGGGCCAAGTCATGGACGTCCTGAACAAGAATACTTTTGAGGGGTATCGGAATCTCACCATGCTCATGGTGTTCTGGGATGCAATGATCCGCAAAGAAGAACTCATCACCCTGAAGCTCGAACACGTCGACCTTAGGGCCGGGCTGATCAAGGTCTTTGGCAAGGGCCGCAAAGAACGCCAGGTCCCGATGGGCGCTCGGACAATCAAGATGCTCCACTTCTATCTGAATCGCTGGCGTCAGGACATGAAGGGCGACCTTGTGTTCTGCCAGAGAGACGGTGATCAGATTACTTCTCGCCACTGCCACAAAATTGTTCAGGACATTGGTCACAAAGCTGGAATCGAATTATATCCTCACCTCATTCGCCATTCGGCTGCGACTTTTTTCATTCGCCAAGGAGGATCGCCGGTAATACTACAAAAGATCTTGGGACACACTAGCTTGATCGTAACCCAAAACTACCTGCACATGGACACTAAGGACATGGTTGATATGTATTGCCGGTTTAGTCCGTCAAATGCGATTCGGATCTAATGCAATTCGTGCTCTTTCGGCACAACTACGGCTGCATTCGGGAGGACTCAACGCAGTCCAATTACACCTAGTTGGTCAAAGTGTCGCAAGTAACGGCTTTCAACACATCCAGAATGGCCCGTTGAACCCAATCTGGTCTTGCGACGCGCAATTGGGATTGTAGCATTGATTTACAAAATGCCAACCTGTGCTGGCAGATCCCTTGATTCGGTCGGTCGTACTCAGCGAAAGAACTCCCTCCTACGTTAGTAAGCCAATCGTCAAATCCCGTGGAATCTGCAACTACAGCCGACGCAAAATTCCCAGTGTTTGCGATCGCAGCATAGAACAACTTTGCAGCTATGGCCTCATACTGCTCTCCGTCACTGCGATTCAATTGCATAAATTGACTTGAGATTGAATCGGCGAAGTGAGTTAACTCTACCAGGAACTGAAGCGAATCTGCTAATGGCTTTAGCCTTTCAACTCCCTCTAGGCCTCGCATCCTAGCTTTGAGACTTTTCAGCGACTGCTCTATGTTCCCAAGTGACAACTCAAATGTGCTATCGTCAAACCTATTGCAGGTTAATGAGACTAATAAATTCGTCCAGACAAAAACATCCGAAGTGTCATGAACTCGAAGGCTGCAGAAAGCGCTTGGATCCGTAATTGCTTCTCGAAACATTGCCCTGGTCAGCAGTTCAAGGGAGTCAGGATGATACCAAGCCTCATTCCATTGCTCCCAAGCGTCTAAGCCTATCCTGTTCGGTGGGCCACCTCTGTCTATCCCGGCCCCATTCACGCAGAATGGGGCCAGGAGTGTGATTGCCAGATATAAAAGTACAATTTTCCTATTTCTTTCTCGAGAGTGAGATGTTGTTCCAGCTCTCAATGCGAAACTCAATGTCACATTCATTTCTTCTTTTCCTTAGGGAGATCTGGACTTGGTATACCAATAAGATTGCAATAGTCGTTGTCTGCGCTGCCACACTCCGATCACAGAATTGAATCGTATTTTTCAAGCCCACTCTTTAGGCGGTTCACTTGACTGTCGCTGGAACCTTTATGTGCCGTAGCCACTCTCACGGGATAGAAGTGTGCACAATGTGGTGTCAAGGTCTAGGCTACCC
>JBATNE010000137.1:0-12500 GCA_049290195.1 Candidatus Zixiibacteriota bacterium | reverse complement strand
GGTCGGCTGATGGCAAGAGGCTCTTCTTTATCTCTTCGGATACGGGAAATACTAATCTGTATTACGTTCCACGTTCGGGGGGCAAGCCGACCCGGATATTCAAGGGGAGCTGCCATGTCAAGAATTTCAGCGTCAATGGCTCCACCAAGATAGCCGCGTTGGTCTATGCTGATTTCGAGACTCCCAACGAGATTTTGGTTTGCCCGACCCAGTTTGGGGGCGAACAGAAGGCGATCAAGCTGACTGACCTGAACCCGATGCTCGGCAATTCTATCCGGCTGGGCAAGACACGGGAGATCATGTTTGATTCGTTCGACGGTACAAAGGTACAGGGATTTCTGCTGACGCCACCGGATTTCAGTCCATCGAAGAAATACCCATCAATTCTGGAAATCCACGGAGGACCGCGGACACAGTACGCCTTCACATTCTTTCATGAAATGCAGTTGCTGGCGGCCAGCGGATACGTGGTGTTCTACACCAACCCTCGGGGCGGATCCGGGCGCGGAGAGACCTGGGCCGACGCGATTGCCGGTGGCTGGGGAGACCTGGACTACAAAGACTGCATGGCGGCCGCAGACTGGCTGGAGAAGCAGAAATATATCGACAAGAACCGCATGGGTGTCACCGGCGGCTCCTATGGCGGCTATATGACCAACTGGATTATCGGCCACACCAATCGCTTTAAGGCGGCGGTGACGCAACGGTCGGTGGTTGAGTTGAAGGCATTCTTTGGTTCATCGGATCTGGGCTGGACGCTGGAGCGGGAGTTCAATGGCTTCCCCTGGACTAATCCGTCGAATTACGAAAAGTGCTCTCCCCTGACCTACTCGAAGAAGGTGAAGACGCCGGTCTTGATTCTTCACAATGAAATGGACCTTCGCTGTTCAATTGAGCAGGCGGAACAGATGTTCACCATGCTCAAAGTACTGGGTAAGAAGGTGGAATTTGTGAGGTTCCCGGAAGAGCCCCACGGATTGTCCAGACACGGCCGGCCGGATCGACGACTGGCGCGTCTGAACTGGATACTGAAGTGGATGAATACGTACCTGAAGAAATAGAGGCGATTGTCTCAAGAAGAAACGGGCTCCGAAGGGAGCCCGTTTTCTATTAGGTCACTTTGGTGCGGCGACGCGCTTCTTCTTGTCGAACCAATTGTCCTTCAGGTAGAGTTCGGCTTCGGCGTGAGTGCGGAAGGTCATCGAAATTTCTTTCGTTCCGCCTGCAGTGAACATCTCGTGCAGCTGACGAAACGTGCTCGGGTTGTTCAGCACATACAGCGACAACGCGACGCCATTGAGTCGGCTCCACTCCATATGTTCGCCGATGATATCGATGACTTCGGGATACGATGTTCGCCAGTTGCTCAGGTCAACGAGTTTGGCCCAGGGTTGTTTGACGATCGGCTCAACCTCAGTTTTGAAATCATCGTGATAACTTCGAGCCGTGTCTGCTTTCCAGATGCCGAACACTTTGGCGTAAATGATCGCATTTTTTTCATCGACTTCAAATGAGTACTCTAGTGCCCAGCCACTCATAATTGGATGACCATAGTTACGACCGTATTCTTCCTAATGCCCGGATGATCACATGTATATGATTATATGGGTCAAATATGTGCAGAATGTCCAGAATGTTCAACCTCTTTCGATATTTTTCTTTTTAGAACGCGGACAGTTTGAGCTGCGCCAGGAAGCGGCGCCCGGGTGACGGGAAATCCTTATCCCCCATAGTGTAGCCAAGCTGGTCCGGCCGCTTCCGGTCGGTCAAATCCCAACCGCTAATAGTTACACTGACGTGTGGGTTGATCCGGGCAGTCAGTTCGGCATTGAACTCATACACTTCAGTAATCGACTTGGGCGTTCCGCCGTAGAGCAAGAGATAGCGGTCAGAAGTGTATGCTACTCCGGCGGAGAGTGACAGATAACCCAATATGTTGTCTCGGGTGATGTCGGCGCGCCATTTCAGGTTGGGGACGTAGTACGCCTTTATCATCTGATCCGGATTTCCGGTGGTTTGTTTGGCCCGCTGAACGACCCCCCCGAAGGAAATCGACAGGTGGCCGGCTGGTTTCAGGGCGGCTGAAAAGTCCAAGCCGTGGCTCTGGAAGCGGTCGACATTCCGTGGGACAGAAAGGAATGTCAGCGGTTCATAGACATATTGAATCAGTGACTTCACTCGCTGATTAAAATAGGTAATTGAGGCGGTCAGGTGTTTGTCAAACCCCTCCCCTTCGGCGGTCAGGATAAAGGAATGGGATGTCTCCGGGTCGAGGTGGATATTGCCGGAGGTGTAGATATCATCGGCGAACTGATCAGCGATACTCGGGACCCGGAATGAGTAGCCGTAGCCGGCTTTGAGTCGCAGATGTTCGGAAGTTCGGAAGAGAGTACCCAAATTGTAGGACGGTTGGGCCTTTCGATTGTGGATGAACTGTAGTCGGCCACTGGCGCTAAAGTCAATCTGCTTGGCGAGAGTCACTGTGCTGCTACCCCAATAGTCGAACTGGTTCTGCCCCTGAGCCCAGTAGCTGTAAGAACTATATGTGTAGTCATAGGGAGCCGAAGGACCGACGATGTTGGTTCCTTTGGAGCGGTCATCGCCGGTAGCCCTGAGCGAACCGGAGAGCCAGTCGATACCGCTGCTCCAACGAACGGCCCCCATCTCCTTGAGAAAGCGGCCGCTGATGCCGGACGAACGCTTGTTGTAAATGGAACGCGTCAAGACATCGACAGAGTCAATATTGAGACTGCTGTCACTTCCGGGGCCGGGGGTGTAATAATAGCTCTGGTAATTGTAGAGCATGTGATAGTCGAGATTCTTCTTTTCCCAGAAGGCATCAATCTGAGCCTCCCCGACTTTCGCATCGTAGAAGCGATAAGACAGGTCGGTGGAGTAGTTTTCATCCTGCTGGCGCTGTGTCAGGCTTGTCGACTGGCCGTTTCCATAGACTGGAATATTGCCTGGGTCAGGCACAGGTCCCGGAAGGCCAATGCTGTCCTGAAAGTAGCGACCTGATACAGTTATGTGGTGGCGACCATCGGCCGACAAGTACTCTCCGCGCGCACCGATGAGATTGCGATCAGAACCGGAATTGGGGCGGCCGTTGCGGGTTTCCCCGGTTTCGCCGAACAGGCCGACGCCGAATTTGCCGAAAGCGCGGGAGGCATCGACTCGGTACTCACGGGAATGAAAAGTACCGACCCGGCTAATGAGCCGTATACGATCCACAAGAGCGCTTGGGCTGATCAAATTGACTACGCCACCGACGGCATCTGAACCATACAGTGCTGACTGCGGACCTTTGAGCAGTTCAATCCGCTCGAATTCATCGGGACTGAAGTCAGCCAGATTGAACCCGCCAAGAGAATAGTCTTTGACCGGCCGTCCATTGTAGAGTAAGAGCAGGTGTCGATTGAACATCCCCCAGCTGGACAGAGTGGCAATAGAGCCGAGTCCACTCGTTTCCCGAATATCGATGCCGAGACGGCCATCCAGGACCTGTTGAAACGACTGCTGACCCAATTCGCTGTTAAGGGATACGGAACTCACTGGCCAGATAGACCGAGCCGGCGATTCGCCGAACCGATCGGCGGTTACGACGACCGAGTCTGGAAGTGGTTTGGGGTGTGCTTTGTCTCCGGAGTTATCTGCCCGAGCTCCTACCGCGCCCAGAACAATGCTCGCCAGAGAGGTAATGAAAATGCGCCTCATGGCACTCTCCTCTCGATATGCCGTCGGCGCAAACGTCCGTCTGGAGTCAGCCCACGCTGACGACATTCATGGAATTGGGCTTCGGCAGGTTTCCTGGCTTGGGCTTCAGACCCCTCGCGGGCGCCTTCCCCGTCTGGCGACGAGTGGCATTGTGTCCGGAGAGTAACCCTTACAGTAGCGGGGCTGCGACGGTCTTGCACCGTCTTCCCTATTACCCGCCCGTGATGGGCGGCACCGAAGCGATGTTGACAATAATGTGTCCGGAAAGAAATCTGTTGTCAAGTAGAGAAACTGAAGATCATCGATACGGAATATACAGGCAGTGTTTTCCGTAGTCGATCGTCACAACGTGAGTTTGTAGGAACGTCCCGCCGAGAAGTCCTTCGATTCTCGTGTCCGGTACGGCGCGGCGGTACTCGTCCAGCGACATGACGGCCGCCAGAAAATTACCGGATTCCATGTCTTCGCCCAGTGAGGCCGATTTGATGGTAACAAAGGAGTCAGATCCGGTGCCGGTAAGACCGAGGCGACTGGCCAGCTCAGGCGAGATTATCGTGTGGCTGGCGCAATAGTCGAGGACCATGGACACCGGGTTGCCATTGATTGTAGCATCGACAACGATAAGATGCCGGTAGGCTCGGAACGGTACGGTATGGTAGGCGCGGCCATCCAAATAACGGGGAGCGTCGGTGCGAAGCTCGATCGAGTGAGCCGGGTAATCAACGGTGATATAGAACTGCTTGAGAACATCGAAACCGATAAGACCGTCCGGGACACCGCCCGCGACGTTTTGAGTCATGGATTCAAGATCGATAACGGCGGCCGGGATGTTCATCAGGGTAGCTTCGTCGCCAATTTTGAATGAGCCGAGGCCGACATTTTGGATCATTGAGGATCCGGTCAAGCCGTTGGCCTTGCCGCGAGCCGGTATTTGGTTGGGGATAAGGCCGTTTTGGATGGCGAAGGTTCGGTTCAGGTAGAGGCGGTCAGCGCCGGTATCGATACCGAATCTCCCCTGGATTTTGCCATTGATGGTGATGCCGATCTCGACCAGCCCCCGGGATGGGTCAAATGGGAGGGTCGTGGCCAGTGAGAGGCTGGCCAGCAGTACTGGGGCAAAAAACCGCATGAATCTGAGAATTCTGGAGGTAGTCATTACTTCCTATAGATCGGCAGTATGGAAGGGGGAATTTACTTCTGATATGGAAGGCTGGTACTCATTCCAGCCAGACAAAACGGAACAAGAGAACCGAGGCGGTGATCATGATAACGCAGAAGGCCAGGAGTCCCTGGAGTTCCATGAGGATATCAGACAGCGTTTTTCCATCGAACACTTTCCCAGTTGCCGCGACCAGCATGAACAAAAGGACAACCAGAACAGGGAATGAAATCACGGCAAACAGGGCTCCCTTGGCGGCGGCCTTGGAAATGATAGCGGCAATAATAGTCGTGGTACCGCAGAGTCCGATCACGCCAAAGAACAGAATGACAATAAACGGAAGCATGTTATCCGTCGGAGCGTCCATAAACATGAAATAGAACGGTGTTACGATGATCGCCAACAATGCAAGGAGTGTGAAATTGAAGAACAGCTTTCCCCAATAAACGGCGTCCGGTTCTGCCCGCAGTTTCAAGACGAGAGCGGTGCCGGTCTCTTCTTCCCTGACGAAGACATGAGCCAGCCCGGACATGGCTGAAAAGAACATGATAATCCAATACATGGAAGCAAGCAGCTTGGGCGGGAGTCCGGCTTGTCCCAGCGAAAACGATACGACGACCAGGGTGGTAATGCCGAACATGAAGATGGCGTTGATGGCATAGCGGGTCCGGAACTCCTGGCGGAGATCCTTGGCGTAGACGGCGAAGGCGCGGCTAAGCAATCCGGCAGATTTGGCTTGCATACGCCTGCTCCTCTTTTTCGTTGGTCGCTATGATGATGATTGACTCTTTGCGGTACTCGTCGATGACGCTTCTTACGATTTGCTTGCCGGCATCATCGAGATTCGAAGTGGGTTCATCGAGAAACAAGAACGCCGGCTTGTTGAGCAATGCCACGGCGTATTTCAACCGCTGTTTCATCCCGGAAGAATAGGCGCCGACCAGGTCAGCCCCTCTCCCCTCCAGTCCCACTTTGGTCAACAGCAGATTGATATCTTTCCCCGTTATCGGGGAGCCGGAAACGGTGGCGAAGAAGGTGAGGTTCTCTTCGGCACTGAGGGTGTCATACAGATTCAGATAGGGGGAAACAAGCGATGTCCTGGCTCTGATGGCGGTGTCATCGAGCTTGGTCTCGTCCTCATAGTAGCCGATTTGCCCCGTGGTGGGATGGATAGCTGAAAGCAGCATCATGAGGAGAGTGGATTTGCCCGAGCCGTTCGGTCCGACGATGGCAATGGCATCTCCGGTCTTAAGCTCGAAGGAGATGTCGTTGATTACTTTGCGGGAACCAAACCGCTTATAGAGATGATCTGCGACCAGCCGATGCATGGTCCGGAATAAAGGGGGAGGCTCGGAAAAGTCAATGTTTATCGCGTGGCGCCGACAGCACCCTGGGAGATCGAATAAACGCGACTGACCGGAATGGACAAGCGAGTCCGACCATCATCGGTGAACTCAATGGCAAAGGACTCGTCGAAGCTGGTCTTGATCTTGCCCTTCTTGACGATCACGACACCTTCGATCTTCTGCCCCGGCTTGATTTCGGCAGGCACCTGAACGTCAAAGCTCTTATGTGTGCTATCCACGACGATAATCTTGTAGGTATCGGGTCCATTGTTGGTAAGGGTAAAGACACCTTTGCGGCGCGGTTTCTCTGAGAATTGGGAGACATCGACCGGTAGCGGAGCCAGGGAAATGGGCTTGTAATCCTCCGGCTTGATCAACACCTCGGCGTACAGCATAAGATAGGTGGTATCCGGCGAACCCTCGACCAGGTAGTGGGAGCGCTTGTTGACGAAGCCGATAAAACTCCGGCTGTTCAAGGAGATGTCCAGGGGAACTGAGTCGCCCGGCTTAATCAGGCTATCAGTAAGATAGATATTGGTGCAGGCGCAATCCTGAAGCGCTTCGGTGATTCTGGCCGGTTTGTCGCCGACCGATTTTATCCAGAACCGCTTGGTCATGATTTTGTGCTGGGTGATCTTACCAAAGCTGTAATTGGATTCGGACAGCTTGATTTTGGCTGCGGCATTAAGATGCTCCGGTACCAGCAGTATCCAGGCTGACACTGCGGCAACGAGTAAGCTGATCTTCAGGGCGGTTTTGAGTGCAGTCACGAGTTACGGTCTCCGAAAAGTTGTACCCGATAGGATCGCCAGAGTTTCCGGCCAGATCAGTGGATAATTCCAAATAACCGGTCCCAGCGCACTTTTTCAAAGAAATGACCGGCATTGAACAGGAATAATCGGGGAACCGACAGGGGGTCTTTAAGAGTAACGTCCGGAGATGGGTATCTGGAGTCATCCCACGACCAATGGACCATCATCGCTTCACCCAGGACATTTTCAATCGGCACCGGGCCCCAGAATCGGGAGTCATAGGAATTGTCCCGGTTGTCCCCCATCATGAAGTACTCTCCTTCAGGGACAACTATGGGACCAAAGTTATCTTTGCTGAACAGCCCTCCCGGACCGCGAGGCTGGATGACCTGCTGGCCGTTAGCCAGCATATCGACAAATTTGGAATGAGGCGGATTCTCGAATATCTGGCCGTTGATATAGAGCTGCTTATTGCGCACCTCCACGGTATCACCGGGAGTCCCGACGCATCGCTTGATGTATTTGGTACCATCACCGGTAGTGAGCGAACCTCTGAGGAACACGCCGCGCTGGCTGTCCCAGCTCCCTTCGGACCCCGGCCAGATGAAGATGACCACATCGCCGCGATGCGGAGGATGGAGCGCAGGCACGCGCCAGTTTACCAGAGGAAGTCGGGCGCCATAGACAAACTTGTTGGCCAGTAGAAAATCGCCAATCAGCAGCGTGTCTTCCATTGAGGCTGTCGGGATCTTGTAGGCTTCAACCACGGACGTCTTGATCAATAAGGCGAGGACAACCGCAATCAACAGCTGCTTGGTATTGTCCCACAGGGAATCGCCGGCGGTTGGTTTGCCTTCGTGACGCTGCGGCTTTTTGTTCTTCAAATCAGTACTGCCCATTTTTTCTCCGGATTGGATGTCGGGTTCCTTTTGGCTGCGGCAGGTTAACGGAACATCCTGAGTATATCATTATACGTTACCAGAAGTATCAAGCCGAACAGAAAGACGATGCCGACCTGCTGAGCCATGGCCCGGGCCTTCATGGACAGGGGCGTTCCTCGTACTCGTTCAATGGCGAGAAACAGCAGATGGCCGCCATCGAGCACCGGAATAGGCAGAACGTTGAGTACCGCCAGGTTCACCGACAGGAGGGCCATAAAGAAGATCAGGCTGGCGACACCTTTGCTGGCCTCTTTCCCCGACTGCTGGGCAATGAAGAGTGGTCCGCCAAGCAGTTTAGGAGAGACTTGTCCCGTGACCAGCTTCTTGACGAACTTGACGGTCTCCCAGACAATCGTATGAGTGGTAATGAAACCGTGTTTGCACGCCTCGAGTATCCCGCTGCTCTCGTATCGCTGGATTTTCTGAGAAAAGCCGATGACACCGATGGAGTCCATCCCCCCGGTCGCGTTCGGTTGAGCTTCGAGCCGGGTCGTTATGTCGGCCTGCATGGTATCGATTCCACGTAACCAGGTGACATGTACGGGAGCCATGATCTTGCTGTTTATTGCTACTCTGACAGAGTCAAAGCTGGTGGTCGGCTTGCCATCGACGGCAATAATCTGATCCCCTTCCTGGAGTCCCGCTTTATAGGCAGGGTCGCTTTTTTCGACAGATCCGACGATCACATGATCCGGATCGACTACCGGCGTACCGCGCAGGAAAAGGCTCGTGAAAAGAACCAGGGCCAGAATGTAGTTCATGAATGGCCCGGCGAATATTACTGCCGCTCGTTGCAATATAGTCTTGGACATGAATTCATACGGCGCGCCGGTGGACTCCTCATCCGGGTTCTCGCCGATCATCTTGACGTAGCCGCCAAGCGGAATCACGCCGATGCAATAGGTCGTCTCCCCCACCTGTTTGGAAAAGATGTTGGGAGGAAATCCGAGCGAGAATTTTTCGACCCGGATTCCCACGCGCTTGGCGACAATAAAATGTCCCAGCTCGTGGATGAATATGAGCACACCCAGTGTTACTATAAATGACAGGGCTGTTATCAGCATCGTACTCCTTCTAATTGTCGTCTGGCCGCTTCTCTGGCCGTAGTATCGGCGCGGAGAATATCTTCAAGCGTGGGGGCTGCCACGTTTTCCGCCAGGTTAACTGCAGCGGTAACGATATCGAACAGGTCAGTGAATTTGATTGTGCGGGCCAGGAACGCCTCGACCGCGATTTCGTTGGCTGCGTTATACACTGCGGGGACTGTTCCACCCCGCTCAGCAACTTCAAAAGCCAAATGCAACAAGGGGAATTTTTGATGGTCAGGCAACTCAAAACTGAAGTCCGCCAGCTTGCTCCAGTCAATCTGGCCAAACTGTGAATCGACTCGTTCGGGCCAGAAGAGCGCATAGGTAATAGGCAAGCGCATATCGGGACGGGACATTTGAGCGATGACCGATGAATCGCAGAATTCCACCATCGAGTGAATGATCGACTGCGGATGGATGACGACCTTGATCCGCTCGGGAGGAATGCCGAACAGGGTGACAGCCTCGATGACTTCAAGTCCCTTGTTCAGCAGCGTGGCTGAATCGATCGTAATTTTGGGACCCATCTTCCAGGTTGGATGATTGAGCGCTTCTTCCGGAGTCACCGACGCGAGCCGTTCCTTTGGCCATTCGCGAAACGGTCCGCCGGAGGCTGTGAGAATGATATTTTTGACTTCGCTTTTCTTGCCGGCCATGAGAGCCTGCCAGATAGCGGAATGTTCCGAGTCTATCGGGAGTATGGTTGCCTTACCTTCGGCGATCATCGGTCCAAAGAGCGCGCCACCGGCAACCAGCGATTCTTTGTTGGCCAGGGCAAGCACCTTGCCATTGGTGACAGCCTCGTAGGATGCTTTCAATCCGGCGGCTCCGACCACGGCATTCACCACGATGTCGACATCGGGCAGGCCGGCAAGACTTACCAGCTCATCGGCTCCGGTGAGAATTCTTACCTTCTCCCCCGCAAACGCCATGGTCAATTCCTGGGCTTTGGTTTTATCCACCACGCAGATGTACTCAGGACGGAATTCTTTGTACTGCTCAACGAGCTTGGCGACGTTGGAATGGGCCGCCAGCGCTTTGATGGAGAATGCCTCGGGGTGTCTCCGGATAACATCGAGGGTAGCCATGCCGATGGATCCGGTAGAGCCAAGAAGGACCAGTTTGCGGGATTTCATACTCGGTTTAACGAAGAATCCAGAGGCAAGTTCCACTCTACCTTTGAAGCGGCAAAAAGGCGGAGAACCAGCTCCGCCTTTCGCGTTCATTCAATGAAACTCGATCCAACCGGAATCTACTTCGTTGCAACTCCCTCGGCGTTGGATTCATAAGCTTTGACCAAGAGGACGTCCTTCACCGGGGTGGATTTCTCACCGCTGGGGCCGGCAACCACGGGCACTTTGCCGAGAGCGTGGAGAACATCATATCCTTTGATCAGGTGACCGAAAACGGTGTACTGGTGATCAAGGAAATGGGCCGGACCAAGACAGACAAAGAACTGGCTGGAAGCGGAATTGGGATCCTGGGCACGGGCCATGGAGAGCGTTCCTTCTTCGTGTGGCAGGTCGCTGAATTCAGCCTTGAGGTTATAGCCGGCTCCACCGGTTCCGTTACCCAGCGGGTCGCCACCCTGTATCATGAAATTGTCGATAATACGGTGGAATTTGGTTCCATTGTAGAAGCCCTTGTGGGTAAGCGCCAGGAATGAATCAGCATGTCCGGGAGCGACATCGTGATACAGTTCCAGGGTCATCTTGCCCATCGATGTCTCAAGCGTCACAAATTTGTTGGCTTTATCCCGGATAGGCGCCCGTTTGGCGGCCAGCGGGTTTTCCGTTTGCTTGGGCTTGTCCTGAGTCATCTTCTTATCGGTCCCTTTCTGTTCATCGGCAAAGACGCTGATACCGGCCAGAAGGATCAGGGCCGCCAGCGAAAATGAGAGTGCGCGTTTCATGCTCGTCCTTTCCTGATTTCAAAACTTGTGTCAAGTGGCGCGAATATACGGACCACCTATTATAGTGTCAACCAGAACAGCCGGTTCCCGGGGTAGCTTTATCGACCTGGACGGGCCGATGCTCGGCGAAGCCGATAGTGCACCATGCGCTGCTCGACGGAGGTGGTCATTTCGTCTGCGACACGAAGATTCCTGGGAGCGGCAGCAAGACCTTCATAGCCTTCCATCTGGATGATCGACGTATCTACAGCATCGCCATAGAAATAGAGATCCAGATGTCGATAGTCTATGTACCAAGCCGGCGGATCAGTTGGATCAAAGGCCATAGAATCAGGTGCGCCATATGCCGCAACGACAGATTGATACGAAGAGCCGATCCCAATCCCCTTTGTTGTCTTACCCGTGTAAACGGTAGTGGCAATTATGCCGCCGATGTCCTCGTTGTCATCTAGTACGCCGGGGTTATTCGGATCGGACACCCAGAATACAACGCCGAGATTCGCCTCGTAATTGGCAATGTTCCAACCCGGTATTGGGTGGTCTACCTGGACTGGACTTCCGTTGAGCGCTTTCAGGACGCTGTACTTGTCATCGAATTTGACATACTGCCCTTGACCGTGCGGGCCGGGCACGAAAATATCCGCTCGGACGGCGATCCTGGCCGTATCTGATCCATTCGTCGCTGCTGTAATGACAGCATATCCCAAGGTATCGCTGAATTGGTAGTCAAGCAGGGCGGAACCGGTGGGATCGGGTCGAGCGGAGTCCGCTGAGAGAAGTCCGTCGCCGTCGGTCGAGAAGTGAATCCAGGGCTTATAGAGCAACTGGGCGGCGGCGTTGGTGCAACTGAATCTGAGGGCCGGGGTTAACCCGGCGGAACCGATAGCCCCTTTGTAATAAAGACCATTGAGCGCCTGCACGTGGGCAGGTACTTCGACACTAAGCGTGAACTTCACCGTGTCATTCCCTACCGTGTTGAATGCAATCATAGTGTAGGAAGTGGTCTGCGGCGGGCTCAGTTTAGCCGTACCGGATGTAGCCGAGGCAAGCTTCCCAACAGATGTCACGGTGATAGAATCTGCACGAACGGCAGTATACGTCAGAAGCGAGGTGTCTTTCTTGGCGATCGTGTCCTGGCTCAGAGCAGCGGTTTGGATCGAAGGAACTGCGGCATTCATCGTGATCAGTAGGTTTGCGGAGTCGAGCCCATCGTTGTTGTAGGCGACCAGGTAGTATCTCACCGGGTGAACCGGCTTGAGATAGACAGATCCGCCGCCGGCAGGGTTCAGTTTCTGGCGCGACGGGGTCAGGATTGTGGAATCGGCACCGGTAACGGCATACGTTATGAGTGTCGAATCTCCGGGGACCATATCGGATTTGGAAGAGGTGAACTGCGTAATAGAGGGCGGGTTCTTGGTAGGATTGGTGCCTCCCCCTTTGCCGCAGCTGAAAATCATTCCACAGACAATAAGGGCGAATAGCAGATCAAAGCGGTGAATCGATCGGATTTCCCGTTTCATGCACAAATCTTTCAGCTACGTGTTGACCGACCCGTGACTCAGGTCGGGAGAGCGACAAAGTTTACATG
>JBATNE010000136.1:0-18414 GCA_049290195.1 Candidatus Zixiibacteriota bacterium | reverse complement strand
GGCAAGGATTACTCTTAACCCCTCGGATTGCAGACGTTTGATGTCTCGATGCAGGTAGGCGCCGTGCAGTTGGACATGGGTGAGACGACATTTGGTGGCCAATCGAAGAATGGAGTCTAGCGGGGAGTCGACAAAGACTCCGACGGCATCGACAACCGGTGGCAGCTCCCTGACGATCGCGCTCGCTTTAGCGATGGGGACGTACCGTGGAGATCTGGAATAGCATAGTATTCCAATCATGTCGGCACCCAGGCGGGCAGAAAGGATGGCGTCATCGGGGCGGGTGATGCCACACACTTTAATCTGGAAATGACTCATGCGGCCACCAGGCTTCTCAGGAATTGAACCGGGTCACTGGATTTCATGAGCGACTCACCAATCAGGAAGCAGTTGAAACCGGATTGGTGCAGTGCGCGAATGTCTTCGGGTGTTGATATGCCGGATTCCGCAACTTTGGTAATTCCCGTCGGAATTTGACTGCCAAGTTTCTTTGCGACTTCCAAAGAGACGCTGAAATTGCTCAGGTCGCGGCAATTGACACCAATAATCTGCGCTCCTGAGTCCAGTGCGATTTCGATTTCCGGTTCAGAGTGGGTCTCGACCAGGCAATCCAATTCAAGTTTCGCGGCCCGGGCCAGGAAATCCGACAGGGATTTGCGAGTCATCATGCGGACGATCAGCAGGACAGCATCGGCCCCTACCGAACGAGCGTGATAGAGCTGGTACTCATCGACGACAAAGTCCTTATAGAGCACCGGAAGTTTTGCCACGGTTTTGGCCAAAGCAATGTAAGCGGGATCTCCGCCGAAATATTTCCTGTCAGTCAAGATCGATAAAGCGGCAGCGCCTCCTTCGAAATAGGCACTCGCAAGTTTGGTGAGATCGAAATCCTGAGACAGAACTCCTTTGGATGGAGATTTCTGTTTGATCTCCGCAATGATCTGATTTCCGGGCCGGGACAGTGCTCGCTGAAAAGAGAACCGTGGGGCTGGAATGACAGTCCGCTCCAAATCCGCAATGGACGTGGCGCTTTTCATGGCGGCAACTTCGAGGCGTTTGGCTGCGGCGATTTCCTGAAGGATATCCATCACGCCTCCTCCGTCTTGACCAGAGACCAGTGACCGGTCAGTTCTTCTTTACGCTCTGACTTGTGGAAGGACCAGTAGTAGAAAAGAGTCGAGAGCACGTACAGACCTGAGGTTGCCAGAAAGGTAATTGTGTAGCCGTGGGTTTCAATCAATCGGCCGCCGATGGCGGTGGAGAGCATCCAGGAACCGTTCCAGGCTATCATAAGGAGGGCGTTTACCAGCCCCTGCTCGTTCTTTTCTGATAGTTCCATCCCGACATTGGTGGTGATCGGCACACCAATATTCATCAGACCTGCGCGGAGGACGTATGCGGTGAAGGCGACGTATATCGATGTGGTATAAGCCAACAGCAGCATAAAGGGAATCGACACCAGTTGCGTGACGGCGATTGTCCGTACAAGTCCGAACGTACGAGCAAAATAGGGTGCGAGAATGGTGCCGACAAACATGGTCAGGACAGTGCAGAAATAGAAGCTCCCGATGGTCGCCGGGGACAAATTAAACTTGGTCTTAAAGTAGAGATTCAAGAACGGAATAATCAGGCCGGCGCCGAGTCCCATCAGGAAGTTGGCGAAAGTGACCCGGAAGTAGAACTTTCCTCGGGCGCGCAAGGTCTCACGCGTCAGGTTGATTCGGTTTTCATCGGCCGAAGGAGCGCTGCTCTTGATCATGGCAAACGGAATGAGTGACAGGAGGCCAATGGCCACCCCGACCAGAAGCGTGTATCGGTAACCAAGTGGAGTATCTCCAGCCAGAGAGGTCATGATTGAAACGAGGCGCCCGCCGAGCTGTGAGCCGATCATCCCGGCAAGAAGCAGAACGCCAAACGAGAAGGAAAAGAGGTGAGTGCGCTCTTTGACGGTTGAGTTGCGCATGAAGAAGGGTCCGGCGGCAACCCGTGAAAAGGTGAACGCCATACCCATCAACACTGAGAACGAGACCATGGCGGCAAACGATGCGGATGTTGTCAGTCCGACTGCAAAGGCGGCGAATATTACGGATGATCCAATGAGCAGCCACTTGAGCTGCAGGCGGCTGATCAGCCAGGCGGCCGGAATGGCCATCAACGTGAGACCGACCGCGCGACTTGAGTTGATCAAACCGATATTTCCTTCGCCGAGACCCATCTCTTTGAGATACAGATTCAGGAGCAATTGGAACATTTCGAAATTGACGCCCAGCAAGAATGACCCCAAGAGGAACAATCGCGCATTGCGGGAGAACTGTCTCGGATAGGAGAGGTATTCCTTTATGCCATGCCGAAGCTTGCTGGACCGAACTTCGCTCGGCGTTTCGATACCTGCATGGAGAAGCGAAGCTGTCATGAGCCTTCTCCCTTGCCGGCTCCGATCCACTGAGAGAGTTTTATTGAAGCAGCACCATTGGTAATAGCTGTTCGAGCAAGGCTAACACCATCGGCGATACTTGACGACACTCCGGCCACAAAGAGCATGGCACCGGCGTTAAGGGCAGTGGCATCGGTGTACGGCCCCTGCTCGCCATCCAGGATACGCTTCAGGATAGCGACATTTTCAGACGGCTCTCCCCCGGCCAGTATCCCATTGGGATATTCGCGGCCGATCAAGTCGATAGGAAGCAGGCGGGACTCGGCGTAATTACCGTTCTTCCATTCGACGCAGTCAGTTGGTGCGGAGACGGAAAGTTCATCGAGACCGTCGTGCGAGTGAACGACCATAACATGGTCTGAGCCGGTCATCGCGAGAACTTCGGCCACCAGCCAGAGCAGCCGTTTGTCGTAAACGCCGATCAGCTGGCGTCGCACACCGGCCGGGTTACAGAGCGGCCCGAGAATATTGAAAACGGTGCGGACACCGAGTTCCTTTCGAACGGGTGCAGCATGTTTCATGGCAGGATGGAAGCGCGGTGCGAACAGAAATCCAAAGCCGAGTTGTTTGATCGTCCGTTCCACGATCTCGGGTCCGGGATCGATCTCCGCTCCGGCGGCTTCAAGCACATCGGCTGAACCGCATTTGGAACTGACCGAGCGATTGCCATGCTTGGCTACAACCGCCCCTGCTGCAGAAGCGACGATTGCGGCAGCTGTTGATATGTTGAAGGTGTGGCTGCCATCGCCGCCGGTTCCGCAACCGTCGACAGCATTGGCAGTGGCGATGTTGACTCTTATCGCATGACGCCGCATCGATTCGACAAACCCGACAACTTCGTGAGCCCGCTCTCCTTTGAGGCGAAGTCCGACCAGGAGCCCTGCAATTTGCGCCTGCGTGGCATTTCCATCCATCACCAGATCCATGGCAGCCGAGGCTTCAGCTGTGGTGAGGTGTTCTCCCATCAGAATTTTCCTGAGAAACTCCTGCATCAGGCAACCATCTTCAGGAAGTTCTTCAGGATTGTTTTGCCATCGGGGGTCATGATAGATTCCGGGTGGAATTGGACGCCATAGATTGGGTACTCGCGGTGCGAGAGCCCCATGACGACTTTGTCTTTGGTCCAGGAATTTACTTTAAAATCGCGGGCAAGTGATTCCCGTTCGACTACCAGGGAATGATATCTGGTGGCAGGAAAAGGAGAGGACACTCCGGAGTAGATCGCGGAGTTGTCATGATAGATTTCCGAGACTTTGCCATGCATAAGAGTTGGGGCATGGACGATATTGGCGCCGAATACCTGAGCGATGCCCTGATGGCCGAGACAAATTCCGAGCAAGGGAACTGAGCCGGCTACCGCTTCGATCAGTTGGCACATCACACCGGCGTTTTCTGGGCGCCCCGGACCCGGGGACAGGACGATTGCCGATGGGTTGAGCTTCATGATTTCGACAACTGACAGTTCATCGTTGCGGACAACCTTGATATCGCCGCCAAGCTCGGCGAGATACTGCACCACGTTATAGGTGAAGGAGTCGTAGTTGTCGAGCATCAGGATCATGGGAGTCAGTCTCCTACCACGGCCTGTATGAGAACGGAGGCTTTGGCTTCGGTTTCGCGGAATTCTCTTCTCGGGATTGAGTCGGCTACGATTCCGGCTCCAGCCTGAACGTGGTACCTCTTCCCTGTTTTCACCAGAGTACGAATGGCGATACAGGAATCGAGGTTTCCCCAGAAGTCGATGTAAGCGATGGAACCGGCATAGATGCCGCGCCCCTGACTTTCAAGTTCATCGATAATCTGCATGGCGCGAATTTTCGGAGCGCCGGAGACGGTACCGGCCGGGAAGCAGGCAAAATGCGCTTGAATGGGGGACGATCCGGGTTTCAGTTCGCCAACGACCGAGCTGACGATATGGATGACATGAGAGTATTTCTCGATGATCATCTTTTCGGCGACTCGCACTGTTCCGGTCTTGCAGACGCGACCGAGGTCGTTTCGGCCGAGATCGACCAGCATGGTGTGTTCGGCCAATTCCTTGGGATCGGCAAGGAGGCTGGCGATCCGCCGGGCATCTTCGGCTTCGCTCTTTCCGCGCGGTCGCGTACCGGCAATAGGGCGTGTCTCGATAGAACGCCCCTCGACACGGACCATCATCTCCGGTGAGGCGCCAACGACGGCGTTATCTCCGAAGCGGAGCAGGAACATGTACGGAGAGGGATTGATGCGGCGAAGGCGCCGATACACATCGAGCTCCGAACGGGATGAATCTACCGCCCACCGTCTGGAGAGGACGACCTGGAAGATGTCCCCCTCCTTGATATACTTTTTGGCTTTGCGGACCGCCGATTCAAATGAAGCCTGGTCCGACTGCGGTCGAATGATCTTGGAGGAAGCGGGCCCGGTCGACCGATTTCCCTTGAGCGGGGCTTTGAGGCGCCGAGTGATCTGGTCCAAAGTTACAACGGCGTCATCGTATGCCATCTTCAGTTGACGAGACGAGCCGGTATGAAAGAGATTTGCGATGATGACGATTTCCTGTTTCAGGTGATCGAAGGCGATAACGGAACGGTAGAGCCCGAACATCATCTGAGGTAATTCAGTTGGGTTGGGATGTCGATTAGGCAGTCTTTCGAACCAACCAGCCGAGTCATAGGCAAAGTAACCGACCGCGCCACCGGTGAATCTGGGGAGCCCCTCAATTGAGACGGGAGTGTACTCTGCAAACAACGCTTCCATGAACTCAGTCGGCTTTGCGGCAATTGTCCTACTGTCCTTACCCTTGACTACGGTGACCTGGTCGGCAGAGCCTTTGACGATCAAGAATGGGTCAAATCCGATGAATGAATACCTTGCCAGCTTCTCCCCTCCCTGGATAGACTCAAGGAGAAAGGAATACGGAGTACGGCCAGCCACTTTCATATAGGCTGAGACCGGGGTCTCCAGATCGGAGGGGATGCGCCGGATAATCGGAATTACGTTTCCAAGGCGGCTCATCCGTTTGACTTCGGCAAAACTAATCATGCGATAACAAACTCCCCGGACATGACGAGTTCAACCGGTCCCGTGAGAAGCATGGAGCCGGTGCGGGTGTCCCATTCAATATGCAGTGAGCCGGGTTCGAATTTGACTTCGCACTTCCGTTCCACCAAGCCAAGCGTTACGCAGGCGGCGACCGAAGCTGCCGCGCCGGTACCGGAAGATCCGGTCGGACCAACGCCTCTCTCCCATTCCGCCACCTGGATTTTGCGGCGGTTGATCACACGAGTGAATTCAACATTTGTGTGATTCGGGAAAACCGGGGCCGTTTCAATGGCGCAGCCGAGGGATTGCCAGTCGAAGTCGAAATTGTCAACTACGACCACGGCATGCGGATTACCGACCGCTAGCGCGGTCAGTCGGACCGGTGTCTTGCCAATTTTGACAGGAAGGTTGATAACATATGGGGATTTGGATTTGATCGGCACCGATGAAGCGCGGAAGTCCGGGGAGCCAAGGTTGGCCCTGACAGTAGCACCGGTCTTGGTGCGTTTGAGGATGGTTACTTCGTCGAGTCTCCCACCGATCTCAAAGACAATTGACTTTCGGGTCCGGTACTTTCTCAGGCAGTGAAGGGCGGCGATTCGAAGGCCATTGCCTGACTTTTCGGCCCAGCTGCCGTCGGCGTTGAAAACGTCAATCCGACGCTCGGCCTTCTTGCTCGGACTAATGAGCAGGACACCATCGGCTCCGACACCGGTCTTTCTATCGCAGATCCGGAAGGCGAGCTTGCGTCCCAAAGCCCGGGTCCAGGGGGTTTTGGACTCGACGGTTAGGAAGTCGTTTCCCAGGGCATGGTATTTGACAAAGGGTATGTTCATAATGGCCGTAAGAAACCTCTAACTTTCGGAACGGCAACAAAAAAGCCCGCCATCCGGCGGGCTTTCCAATACCTATAAACATCACAAAATAACCGACCGGACTACTCCTTGATCCCCAAGCGCCACCAGCGCCATTCCTGTCGGACATTTTGTAAAGTCATTATCATTCTTATCTAATATAGTTCTCTTTGAACAATTTTCCAAGTCTTTTCACGCCCTCGACGATGATTTCCGGCGCTGCAGTTGAGAAATTGACCCGTAGCGTATTTTCGCCGCCACCCAGCGAATAGAACGGACCGCCGGGAACGTAGGCAACCCGCTGCTCGATTGCTTTGGGCAGCAGCTCACTGGCGGACATCTTCTCAGGGAGAGTCATCCAGAGGAACAGTCCTCCATCAGGCTTGGTCCACTTGATACCTTCGGGGAAATGCTCCTCGAGGGCAGAGATCATGACGTTTCTCTTGTAGAGATAGTCTGCTTTGATCTTTTCGATGTGAGGTTCCAGCAGGCCCTGCTTGATAAATTCATAGACCAGATACTGGCTGTTGGAATTGGTATGGAGGTCAGTACACTGCTTTACTTTTTCGAACTGGGACATGATTGCAGTGGGACCATTCATCCATCCGATACGCAGTCCAGGGGCGATTACTTTGGACATGGAACGAAGCGCGATTACTTCGTCGCCACCATAGGACTTGATGGTGGGGATCCGTTCACCGGAGAAGCGGATTTCACCATACGGGTTGTCGTCGACTACCGGGACATTGTACTTGATGGCAACTTCGACAAGTGCCCGCCGGCGCTCCAGCGACATGGTAATACCGGTGGGGTTCTGGAAATTTGAAATGGTATAGATCAGTTTGGGATGATATCTCTTGAGTCGCTGTTCAACCTGGTCAACGATCATGCCATCGTTGTCCATTTCAACGGTCACGTACCGGGCCTGATAGTAATTGAACGCCTGCAAAGCACCGAGATAGGTCGGGTTCTCGACGAGGACGTAGTCACCCGGGTCGATGAAGGCGCGCGCCAGTAGTTCTATCCCCTGCTGGGCGCCGGTGGTGATGAGAATGTTCTCGGTACGAGATGGGGTTCCGCGTTCAGTGGCACGTTCGGCCAGCAGCTCGCGGAGTATCGTGACGCCCATTGATAGCGAATACTGAAGGCTGTCGGGTCCGTACTTGTCTATGACCTCACCCGCAATCCGTTTCATGTCGGCCAACGGAAACAGCTCGGGGGCCGGAAGTCCGCCGGCAAAGGAGATGACGCCGGGTTGGGACGAGACTTTGAGGATTTCACGGATAATCGACGTTTCGAGGGTTTGCACATGAGGTGCAATGCGCCACTTTTCGGGATGGACGCGTTGGTTTATCGAGGACATAAAAGAGTCGACTTCTTTCGCAGCGGTCTCATGGGTTTTCATACTGACACTCTTCTTTTCCCGGTCCGGGGTTGCCTAAACACCGATATACAGACCGACAACTCCAATATAGTATGGATCGGCACAAAAACAACGGGGGAAAGTGCGAACTGCAAACTGTGCGAAAATAGGCGCGGGCCATGAGCAGCACGTGGAGTAAATTGGTCGGAAATCATCACTTGACAGTATACGTTGACTAAGCCTATCCTTGTTCATGCCTTGCAGCGATGTCACCGAAGTACTCAGCATTACCCTCGATCCGGATGACCGGATTATCCATTACTCCCTTATCAAAGAGACGTGCGGCGGAGCGGTGGGGAATTCCTCGCTGTTGCGCAAATGGGTGGAGAACCGGTTGGCATCGGATGTCCTGAAAGCGCAGCCGGAAGAGATCATGGCAGCTATTCCGACCAAGAGTACGACCTGGGAGTTCCTAACGCTCAAACATCTGTTCGCCCTTCAAACCGGTCTTCAGGCGTTTCTTGGTGAAAAGAGCGCCATGCCCGGGGACAGTTGTGTTGTGGATACGATCGAGACAACGCCGAAGGGGATTCAGTTCATTGCGTTGATAAAGGTCGATGTCTTGACCGAGAAGATCGAGTCGTGCGGCGGCTGTGGCAGCTGCGGGACGAAGTAGTTTCTCACCAATTTCGCGAACTCACCAACATCGATAATACTTTGCAGGAAGCCCGGATCTGGATTCGTGGTACATGGGGCAAAAAAAAGTGGCGCCCCGCAGGGTCGAACTGCGGACACACGGATTTTCAGTCCGTTGCTCTACCAGCTGAGCTAGGGCGCCAAATTTCTTCAGAATGGAATCGAAAAGGTAGCCGGTTTTGACGATAAGTCAATGAAAATCTACCGTCGTCCGAACAGGTATCCTTTGGTGGCCGGAGCGAATAGTGCAGCCAGCGCAGCGCCGGCTATAATGAGCAGGACGATATTCCCAATAAATGAGAGCTTCATAACGGCGAGGATGGCGACCAGAATATTCACGCCAACCAGACCATACCAGCTCCAGGAACGCTGATCTCGATACGCAGTCGCCAGGATAGCCAGAATGAGGCCGACGGCGAGATAGGTTATCGGGGTGGTAACATCGGCGTAGTTCTTATCGAGAAACCCAAGGATGAGTTTCACGCCACCATAGAGAAGGAACATGGCGCAAAAGATATAAGCCCACCATTTGGTGAAGAGGTAGGTTATCGGGGTTGCTTCTACATGGTCGGCGGTCTGTATTTCCACTTAATTCCTCGATTCTCCAAGTATTCCGGCGCCGATGAATCCGGCGTCGTTTCCGAGCGACGCTTTCGCGACTCGCAAGTTTGCGGTGGCTGACTCGAAGGCTCGCTTTCTGATTTCGGCGCTGACAGTTTCCACAAACCCAGCTCCACCATCGGCAACACCTCCACCAACTACTACGATCTCAGGGTTGAGAAAGTTCACGGCCGAGGCCAATCCAGCGCCCAGGAGTTCGGCGGTCTCAGTGATCACCGCCAGGGCGTCCTGATCCCCTTTCTTGGCGGCAACAAAGAGGCGCTTGATACTGAGGTTTTCGATATTGCCATCAAGTGCGTCATTAAATATTGGTGATAAGCTATGTTCTATCTTTGACTTAGTACGGGCTAGGATAGCCGCAGACGAGCAGTACACTTCGAGACATCCCTTATTGCCGCAGCGGCATTTGGGGCCGAAAGCATCGATGGTCATGTGGCCGATTTCGCCCGCTGTGGAGGTAGCACCCCGCCAGATCTTGCCGTCAATAATAATCCCACCTCCAACGCCAGTGCCTACGGCCACGCAAATTACCGATTTGTAGCCTACGGCTGACCCAAATCGGGATTCGGCCAGCGCCATTGCATTGACGTCGTTATCCACCACGACCGGAAGATTCAGGCGGTCTTTGAGGATCTTCCCTATCTCCATCCCTTGCCAGCCATTGATATTTGGGCTGAGGGAAATGACTTTGCCGGACTTGGCTTCTACGGCGCCCGGAGTTCCGACACCCAGGTATTTCACATGATGGTCTTCTTCGGCCGCGTAAAAGAGCAGTCGCTCGGCAATATTGGTCACCAGGTGCATGAGGGGTTCGGCCCCTTTTTCCACCATAGTTGGTCGCTGTTCTTTGAACAGCACCTTCCCCTTACCGTCGACCAGCCCATACTTGATGTTGGTGCCGCCGATATCTATGCCTGCGTAAACGGATTCTTCAGCCATGTTCTCTCAAAAACGGTTTCTGTTTCGACTACCCTGAGAGTCCCCAATGAAGAACAGCCCAGGATACCGCATGGAACGATAATAAACATATTTCTCAGGGAAAGAAGTGTCAACCATAAAGCAGGACGGTGCGTTTGGAGCTAGCTGTGTTTGACAGGATGAGTCGAGGCATGGTCCTTCGGATTCGTTCGCGATGCGAGCAGCGCGGCAAAGACCACTGAAAGGCCGACAAAGGCGATCATAATGGAGAGAATTTCGACGCCAACAACGCGCTGCTGGACGAAGATAGGGAGGTATCGGAAAAGAGAATTGATCGGGATAAGGATCAGCGCGACTTTCATGAAGTTGCCAAAGTCGCGCTTCAATGCGTTTGCCAGCAGAAGCCCGGCGCTGACGTGGAAGACCAGTATAAAGGTCCGTTCCAGAATGGCGTACGACCAGACGTCAAAGGCCGGTGAGGTGTACAGGAGGTAAAAGGCCTCCATCAATCCGAAGCCGAGACCGCAGAAAGCGCCCAGGTCCAACAATTTGTCATACTTTACGTTTAGTTGCTGCTTCAGGACAAGGATGAGCCCCCCAAGTATGAGGGTCTGTATCACGCCGGCAATGAGCGCCGGCATGGTAGCCAGCAGGAATATTGACGATCCGGATTTGAGTGCAGGCAACATGCCGTGAATGATCGCATAGCGTTGCAAGGGCATCTGCGTGACCGGGACAATCCAATAGAGGGCGGCGCCAATACCGGCCGCAAGATAGCCTAGACTCCAGGTGAATCGTCGCTTGACGAAAAAGAGCAGTGCGGCGGCACCGACGATGAGCGTGACCAGGAAAGCCGGCACGCGAGGGACTACAGTGTCTAGAAAAGGTGGGCTGGGCGGGCTCGCGGACTTTTCCGTGTTAGTGACCAGGTCCAGATAGACTCTCAAATTCTGCTGGGGAAATTCTGCTTTGACGAGGCGTCGGCTTCGATTCAAGTCTACATGCATCTGCTGAGGAAGTGAGAAGTTGATCCCGAAGGCAGAATCAGCTCTTCCGCGGGAAACGCTGACGCCGGCAAACGCCTGAACCGTACCGGCAAGAGGCATCGACAGAAACGCCTGGACGGCGATGACCGAATCCTGAATGTTATCACCGACCGCTACTCCCCGACAGGCCAGATACAACTCCAGCTGATCCAGGAATAATTGATCCCAACAGGGGCGGTTTACGGGTGAATAGAGGGAGACCGGCTGCCTCACTCCGCCGCGCGTCCCGTAGCCTTTGAGCGAGTCCCCCACCCTGGCCAGCCGTAAGGTATCCTGCTGGTCATTCACTGAGATAGTCATGCTGTCAGCGAGGTGGCGGCCGTCTTCGGATACGAGGTGCTTGTTGTTAACCGCGAGATTGAGGTCACCACCGGATTTCCGAAAATCCAGCGACAGGTCCTCGCTAATGACGATTCCCTCAAGGTCGGCCACTTCCCCTTTTCCCAAGACCGTTGAGACAAGTTGCCCGAGCGTGGAGTCCCTTGATATGAAAGTCCAGATTCGCTGGTCCCCTTTTGGGCGGAATTCCAGGACTTTGACCGGAGGCAGAGAAACGGGGTTCTGGGCATACCCGATCGACGCGGCAACGATGAGAAATGAGAGGGATATCCAGTACTTGCGCATGGTGGAGGCTAAGATACTTGGCAACGACATATCAGCAAGGGGAATTTCACTTTGGGCGTTTTGCGACAAGAACCAAATCCCGGTTGGTGCGTGTGAATTTCTTTGTCAGGAGCAAGTCACCATAGAGCTTGATGTCCCGAAATCCGGCAACTGTCAGCGCTTTGCGAAGGATTGCCTGGTCAAGCGGTTTGTGTTCGTGAATGAAGGTCTGAAAGCTGGGGGACTTGGTACTGCTGTCAATACGGACGACGTGCAGTGCGACGCTTTTGCCGGAGCGGATAAGATATCGGAGATAAAACAGCTTGCCGGCTCTTGTGGCGCGCACCGGATACAGCTCTCCATCGGTCAGTGACGCTACGTTGAGCAGTTGAAGTACGAGTACACCTCCGGGTCTTAGTGAACGGGCAAAGCTGCGAGCCGTGGCACGAAGGGTGGTTGCGGACTCAACACCGCTCAGGCTATTGCCAAGACAGGCTATGAGGTCATACGAACCCTTGAATGACGCGGGAAGGGATTCAAAGGCCGACTTCTTGAACAGGAGCGGCCACTTTTTCGATTGATATTTGCGCCTGGCTACCTCGAGCATCGGCGTGGATCGGTCTATCCCTACGGTTTCAATGCCTCTGCAGGCAAAGAGGGATGTAGTCAATCCGGTGCCGCAGCCGGCATCGAGAACGCGACCTGGAGAGAATCTGGAGATGAGGGTGTCGACTTCGGATTGATGACGCGGAATACGCGATTTCTCATCGGTGAGCAGATCATACTCATCCGGATAGCGGTCAAAAAACGAAGCGGATTTTATCAATCGAATCTCGATTCCTAAATTTCCGACAACTGGCGTTTGAGGTAGTTGATCAAGTCTGTCAGCTGGATTCGCTCCTGAAAACCTTCGGCGGCGAGCCACTGGTCACGATCGGCTGTTTCCTCTCCCTTGCTTCGACCCTTGATCAGGTTCTTGACCGTCACCTGGCCGGCGGCGAATTCATCGGAACCGGCAATGACGGCGAACGGAATGCCGACCTTGTCACCGTACTTGATCTGCTTGGTGAGGTTTTTGGTGTCCCCGGAGTAGATTTCGGCAGGAATTCCGGCACTGCGGAGGCTGTGGAGAATCTTAAGATAGTCGGGGATGCGGTCGCGGTCCATGACGGTGACTATGACTTTGGAGGTGGCATCCTGGAGCTTGAGGGCTTTCAATTCAATGAGAGCGGCAAGCAAGCGATCGATGCCGATGGAAGCACCGACTGCCGGGAATGACTTGTTGAGAAACCGTTCGACCAGGTTGTCATACCGTCCGCCGGAGAAGACGGAGCCGAACTCGGGAAGATCGGTGAGGGTGGTCTCGAAAACCGGGCCAGTATAATAGCCGAGACCTCGAACGATGGTCAAGTCGATGGCGGTTTTGGAGGAGTCGATAGACATTGCCGCCAGATACTCTTTGATCTGCTTGAGTTCGAGGATCCCTTCGGCGGAAACTGGAATGTGTCCTAGCTTCTCCCCTGCCTGCAATAGTGGGTCGGCAGTTGGGTGGGAGGCCAACTCGAGGAATTCGTCCAGTTTGCCAATTTGATCAGAGTTCAGGTCAAGGCCGGGAATCTTGTCGCCTGACCGATCGGTGCGACCGGGGCCGAGTTCGAGTAGGACTGCCTGTTTCCCCTGCTTTTCGAGTTTGTCGATTACGCGCATGACATCGCCGCCGCGCTCGACTGGAATGCCTGCGTAGAGTACCAGGCCATTCAGGATCTTGCGATTGGAGAAACGGACTTTGAAGTTCTGAATGCCAAGGTGCTCGAAAATCTGCACCATGGCGGCGATGATCTCGGCATCGGCCAGCAGGTTCTGAGTGCCAACGATGTCAATGTCGAACTGCATGAATTCGCGATAGCGTCCGGGGCCCGGTTTGTCGACTCGCCAGACATTGCCGTATTGGTAGCGGCGGAACGGCAGGGCCAATTCCGGTTGGCCGGCAACATAGCGAGCGAGAGACAAGGTGAACTCGTACCGAAGGGCCATATCGACGTCTTCAGGACCCTTGAAGCCAAAAAGCTCGGCGAGAGAATCTGAGGAATAGTGGCTGCCCAGTAGTGTCTCAGCCAATTCCAGCGATGCGGTTTGAAGAGGCAGGAAGCCCATCAACTCGACAACTTCGCGGACTTTTCCGAGCATCGCTTCACGAGCGATCTGTTCCGACGGCTGGTAGTCCCGGAACCCTTTGAGAAGCTGTGGGCGGACTTTATGTGATTTTTCTTTGGCCATAGTCAGTCTAGGCTACCAGTCCGGCCATGAATTCGCGAGCATTTTTCTTTTCGCAGGCGAAAATGAGCTCTTTGACTTCCTTTTGACGCGCTGGGGTCAGAAGGCCATCGGCAAGGGCGTTGAACTTGGCTTCGAGGTCTTCCATTGACATTGGTTCGCGAGGATCACCTTTAGGGTATTCCAGATAGGAAGAGAACTCTTTACCGTCTTTGGTCTTCACGACCACTTTGGATGGCTGCTTGGCCGGGAACATGGCTTCGAATTCCGTAGAGGCGACCCCTTTGATCTTATCGATCACTTCCCAAATATGCGGATCTTTCATTTTCTCATCCGAGAACGACTTGGTGGTGATCTGGTGATCGACGAGGGCTGCCGCGATGCAGTACGGAAGCGAGTGGTCTGCTGTCTCGCGCGACTCAGGGCGATACTTGTGCGGATCGAACAGGATATCACAGGCACGGGCGATAGTTGTAATCGTCACGGTATCGATCTGATCATAGGTGATGTGGTTATCACGAACGGTCTTCAGCGTTGCGGTGATATGGGTGTGGGTGAGCGCTTCGGTCGGGAAGGCTTTCATGGAGCATTCCAGAATCTTGTATTTGGAGCCGAGACCACCAACCAATTTCTCTTTGTTCCATCCGGGGCCGAATACATCCATCAGTCCCTCTTTGCCATCGAATACGGCTTCTGTGCCGGAATAACCGCGCTTGGCCATGAGAGCGGCAAAGACGCCGGACTGGACCGCCATCGGGTCGACCGTATTCTTCATCATGGTCAGTTTCCCGGCGGTGGGGCATCCAATGGTATGGTTGTGACTGCCGTTTATGCCGATAGCGTGCACCATCTGGTCGACTGTCAGCTTGAGCAGCTTTCCGGCGACAATCGGGGAAACAAACTGGGTGAGTGTGGCATGGTGCCATTTTCTTTCGCGGACACCGGGGACCGCGAACTCGCAGAGGCGCTGTTCGAATTCATAGGCCAGCACGATCGCAACGATCACTTCCTTCATCGATGCGCCGACCAATTCGCCAACTGAGAGCGCAGCGGGAATGATGTCGGAGGGATGCGACGGATCTTCTTTCCAGTAGATGTCGTTGAAGTCAAGCGCACGAATCATGAGCGAATTGACCAGAGTAGCATTGACCGCCGGCATTTTGGTGCCAAAGCCGATTAAGGTTGCCTCTTCCTTGCCCCCCATTTCGGTATAGATGTCGCGGAGAATGCCAACGTCTTTGGTGTGGTAGCCGCCATAGGCGCACCCCACGGAGTCATAGAGGTATCGTTTCACCTCGTTGACGACATTTTCAGGGAGGTCTTTGTAATCAAGACCGATTGCGAATTCGGCAATTTGCCGCGAGAGGGATTTATCTGCTGTGCTCATGTGATTGCCACCTACTGTTGAATTCTCTTTTTGACCCAGTTTTCCAAACCGCCGACGACGATGAGTTCCTGGGCAGCGGCTCCGACCGGGCTGATTGTGTACTGCTTGCTGTCAACGCGCAAGATCGAGTTGACGAAATCGACCTCGGCTTTCATTCCGGTCTTGACGGTCAGTTTATCTTTGCCGAATCTGGCCTTGAGTTCGCGGACGAGTTCCGGGGCTTCGACAGCCAGAAAGCCGTTATTAAGCGCGTTCCGTTTATATGTCTCGTTGAAAGAACCGGCGATCACCAATTGCAAGCCGCGATACTTGAGAGCCGTGGCGGCCTGTTCGCGGGAACTACCGGTACCGAAATTGAATCCACCGACCAACAAGTCGCCTTTTGAAACGAGTTTGCCGAATTCCGGGTCGTAGTTTTCCATGACAACTTCCGCCTGCTGCGCAGGGGTAAAGTCGTCCTGGTATGTGTACTTGCCGGGGTAGATGCCGTCGGTGTTCAAATTGTCCTGATGACAGAAAATCAACTTGCCGGTCATTGCCCGTGGGAAGCCATCAATAATATCGACCTTAGGGGCTGACCCAGATGTCTGGGTCGGTTCTGAAATAGTCGCCGTTACCTGGGCTGGATAGTCCGACCCTGGTAGATCGATAAATCCGGCGACAGCGGAGGCGGCAACGACTTCGGGTGATCCAAGATATGCTTGCGCGGATCGTGAGCCCATGCGCCCTTTGAAATTGCGATTGGTGGCAGAAATGCCAACCTCGCCGTCTTCGAGCAGACCCGCCCCCATACCAATGCACATGCCGCAACCGGGCGGGAGCTCTTTGGCGCCGGCATCGAGCAACACTTGCCAATCTCCACGGCGAGTGCTCTCCTGCTGGACCTCGCTCGAAGCTGCGGCGATGTAGAGTTCTACTCCGGATGCGACCTTTTTCCCTTTGAGGATATTGGCTGCCGCCGCGAGATCTTCGACTCTGCTATTCACGCATGACACGAGATAGGCCTTGTGAATCTTGACCTGTTTCTTGCGGATCTCGCTGACCGCAGTCATGACTTTGACATGATCAGGTCCGGAGACGTGCGGAGAAACAGTGGCCAGATCCAGTGTCAGATACTTGGCATAGACGGCATCAGAGTCGGCGTGCGGAATCGATCTTTCAAGTTGTCCGATCCGAGCCGTGTTCATCCGGGGGTGAGCACCGTTGCCATCGGCATCTGAAGGAACTTGCGCAAGGCCCCTCTTGGCTACTCGCTCGGCGCGTTGTTTGAGCCAGGCGATAGTGACGGCATCGATCTGGAAGAGCCCGGCCATGGCACCCCATTCAGTAGTCATATTGGCGATAGCGAGACGGTCATCGACGGTCAACGCAGTTACGCCATCGCCCACGAATTCGACTGCGTGGTTAAGCACTTCATCATTATTGAAATAGCCACACAAAGTAATGATGACATCTTTGCCGGTGACTCCCGGTCTGAGGTTGCCCTTCAATTCGACTCGCGCGACGGGAGGAACTTGCCACCAGGTTCTTCCGGTTGCCCAGATGGCGGCAGCATCGGTTCGGACGATCGGCGTGCCGAGGCAGCCGAGTCCACCGTACATATTGGAGTGGCTGTCGGAGGCGACCATCATGGCGCCGGGCCAGGCGTATCCCTCTTCACACATGATCTGGTGCCCGATACCGCGTCCGGCAGGATAGAAGTCGACACCCATCTGCTTGGCGAATGCTTCGATCTTGGCGTACTTCTCAATGTTCTTGTCTGTCCGGTTCTGGATGTCGTGATCGAGCGCAAAGACCGGCTGCCGCGGATTGAAGAGTGCCTTCGCGCCAATCTCTTTGAACTTGGGGATCACGGCGCCGGTATTGTCATGGGTCATGACATGGGCAGGCTGTATTGACAGGTAGTCACCCGATCGAACGATGTGTCCGGCGTTCAGTCCGACAGCGAATCGCTGGGCGATTTTCTCAACTAAGTTTTGGGCCATATAGTATTCAATGAACTGGCGTCATGGGTTTAGCCGACAAGGTCAAAGTCGATGAAGTCGGCGTGGTGAAATATGATGCTCTCGGGAGAACGCTTCTCCCCCGCACCTTCTTTAGAGTGGGTAGCTATAATGTGCATTATTTCCGACGGTACGCCGTGTTTGAAGGCGAGTCCGACACCGGAGAATGGATGGCGGATATGCTTTCCGTAATTTGACTTAACCGGCTTGCCGTTGACGATCTCAAATTCCAGCAATTTGCCGACATCGGCCAAAAGCGCACCGGCAATAAGGTAATCACGATTGACCGGGGTCTTTTTGGCGCCATGGATATCAGTCAGGACATCATCGCAGGCCAGACACATCCGACATACGGCGCGGACGTGGTCGATAAACGTGATTTTGACATTTTCCGCCAACAGCGTGAACGGAATGTTGCGCAGTAGCTCTTCGGTCCATCCCCGGAATTTTATGGCATCTTCCCAACAGGCGATGACCTGTTTTTGCAGGGTGGCATCTTTGATATGCGAAATCTCCGGCAGGAGACGTAACACCAAATCGCTCATGTCTTTCCTCCAAAACGGTAAATCGAAACGTGTGCCAAAATATCAATTGTGTATAATAGAATCAACCGCTTTTTGGTCCATTGCAGCGGTCGAAAAAAGGTTTGAATTAATGGCTGAACAATCGTTTCTTGCCAGACACGCCAAGAGAGGCAACTGCCGGCGGCCGTAAGGGCCGGCATAACCGTTCGCAGCATGGAGTTGACATGTCCCACAATTTTGCAATAACCGGGGTTGGCGGCTATATCGCGCCCCGACATTTAAAGGCGATCAAGGATACGGGAAACAGACTGATCGCGGCCTGCGATCCGAATGACTCGGTCGGCATTCTTGACCGTTATTTCACGGATGTCAAGTTCTTCACTGAATTCGAGCGGTTTGACCGGCATTTGGAGAAACTTCGCCGTGCGGATGAGGCGGGTCGTGTGCACTACGTCTCCATTTGCTCCCCTAACTATCTGCATGACGCGCATTGCCGGTTTGCATTGCGCATTGGAGCCGACGCTATATGCGAAAAACCGCTGGTGCTCAATCCGTGGAATATCGACGCCCTGGCGGAGTTGGAGCAGGAGAGCGGACGGAAGATCTCGACAATTCTGCAGCTTCGCGTCCACCCCGCATTGATTGCGCTTCGAGAGAAGCTTCAGAA
>JBATNE010000135.1:0-1753 GCA_049290195.1 Candidatus Zixiibacteriota bacterium | reverse complement strand
CAAGTGAACTGGGAACTCCGGAAGGGCCGGGGAACTGGGCTAAGGCTCTATTCTTTGGAGACAAGCCCGTCCCTAAGGTTGAACGGCTTTGTCTCGAACCAAAGCCGGGGCAACGAGGTTTGGCTGGCCAGTTCAAGGCAGGGATTGCGGTGCCGAAGAAGTTCCGTCCCCTATTTAAGGACTCCCGTGTTTCAAAGGTAGTACGGGCCGCCCAAGTCGTCTCAAACAGCCTCAGACTCTTGATCTATATCTTCGCGGCGACAGGAGCGATTGCCGCCAGTGTGTTTGTTGCAACCCGACAAACTGAATCGAGCACGACCGGCAACACCAGCATGTATCAAGCGATCTATTCTGACAATTTGGAAATGCGGCGGACGGTCGATTCTCTTAAGTCTCTTCTTCTCCGTCCTGGAGACAGCAAGGTCGTAGAAGGTGAGCCCGCAGCTATCTTGAGTATGTTCTGCCAAGAAAAGGTGCCGGGGATTTGGCTCAATAGTCTGACGGTAAGGCGGACAGCTTCGGATAGTGTGAGTATTGAGGCGGTTGGCATGGCACGAAATTCGCAAGCTGTTTTTGTCCTTCAAAAGGCTGTTGTTGACCAGCCTGGATCACCACCTATCGCACTGGTATCACTTCACCCCGAAGTAGTTTCAATGGGGAGCCAGACAGACACAGTCCAGAGCTTCAAATTGGGGGCGAGTATTGTCGCCGGGAAGACTCGTGAATAGATCAATCGCTGTTGGGCTTATCATTCAATTGGCAGCAGCTTGTATACTAGCGCTGGCTGTAAACTTCTTTGCACGCGCTACAAAAGAATCTCTTCGTAGTTCCGATCTTAGTAGCCTGGTGAACAAGGATGTTGGGGTTCTCAAGGGAGAGAATCGAGACCTACAGAAGGAGATCGATTCCTTGAGACTGACGATCACTCGTGTGGTAGGCTTACGCAGCCCAAGCATGGGAGACTTGAAGCAAGTCGCCGCGCGGTACAACTTGGGTATCCGACGACTGGAGCGCATTGCGTCTTCGGCCAAAGCAAAGTCGACATCGATCCCGCGCTATAGTGTGTGGGTATCGGGAACATTGCCAAACTGCCTTGACTTCCTCCATGAAATGAGGCAGGAATATCTTCTCGACTACGAAATGGTTACGCTACAGCGAGCCAACGAAGACGGAAGTCTGATTTCTCTCGGCCTCAATATTGGAGTAAGGGAAGGATGAACTCCAGGAACATCAAGAGGGCCACATTGGCCGTCCTTACTCTTGTCCTTCTATATATTTGGTGGGGCAACTTCAAGATGTTCACCGGCCACACCGAGGCCGAAGAATCCCGATACACAGATCCTCCCCTACATCGGACTGGTCCAGGGCGCAAGCAAGTGCCCGAATATCAGAGTCCAAAGGCTAATCCGTTCGTCCGACCGATAAGAGTTGCATCGCCGCAAAGGGGCCAAACCGCGCCACCTAAACCGCCGGTTCCGGTCGTTCACGAGTCATATCAACTCAGAGGGATCCTTCATCAAAAGAGCCGCTCCCAGGCGATCCTGCTGACTCAGGGAGCAAGTCGTATTGTCGAGACTGGTGATACGGTCAGTCAGTGGCGGGTCGAGTCAATAGGCGACAGTGTAGTAACATTCTCACAGGGGAAGCGCCGTGACACGCTTAGGCTGGGATATCACAAGTAACCGAAGTTACCAAAAGGGGACCGTGCTTTTTTCGACTCTGGCACTGATGGCCGTCCTGGTCATCATCTTTC
>JBATNE010000134.1:0-1608 GCA_049290195.1 Candidatus Zixiibacteriota bacterium | reverse complement strand
CTGGTATTGGGGATGAGAGCGGTGGGAGGAGTATCGAGTGTCTCTCCCGACCAGGTATAGAGCGTATTGCCCGAAAGAAAATAGAAAATGTTATCGCGTCGCCCATCCCAGCGGGCATATCGCATATCTGTCATACCGGATCGTTCCGTGAGATTGGTGACGGAGCCGCTTTCGATATCGACGAGGAGAGAGATTCCTTGCTCGTGCGTATCTATGAGTGGCACGAGGAGCTGTTTCGTGTCTGGCGACCATTCGAGATTCTCATCGGCTGATTCCTTGAGAGCGCCATTCGGGATGAAGGCGATTTCGGAAGTGAGGGGGGTATCGGTATTGAGCGTTTCTACGATGACACCTCCATCGCGCATGCCGAGAAGCGCGAAGAGATTGCTCTCCGGTGAGGGAAATACCTTCCGGATGTTTTCGGTCTCGCTGACAGGAACTTGTGGATATTCCTTGCCGATGAGGGTGATATTCCAGAATTCCGTCGAGCGGCCACTCTCGATAATTGCTTTTCTTTCCCAGGGAGAATACCCGGGTGCTGAGACTTGGATGAGGTGTTCCCCGGGCATTTGACTGTCGATGTGGAAGGCATTATTGAGAATGCTCAGTGTTTTCATGGGGACGATCTTTCCATCCACCTTGATACTGACACTTTCGAGAGGTGTGACCTTCAGTGTGAAGGATCCGGTATGGATGAAGAGTCCTCGTTTGGTATCGAATCGGTATCCGAAGGTGAAGAAGAGGACGACGAAGGTCGTGAGGAAAAAGAGGCAGGTCAGTGTCCAGAAAAAAAGTCGTCGACCAGGGGATGATACCATAGGAATAAGGATAAGAGTGCTTCTATCGTACCCTAAAAAGCCCCATTTTTCAAGAAAAAGTGCTATTTCGCCTGCTTTGACAATTCCCGAATGGAAATGGTACCGTGGGAGGTATGGACTCACTGCTTCCAGTCGCTTCATCGCTCGGCAAGTCGGCAGGGGATATTTCTTTCCTCCTCGTTTTCATTCTGCTCAGCTTGGGGGTTGGATTCCTCTTTGGGCGATGGAAGCTCATCAATATCCTCATCAATATCTACATCGCACTCGCTTTCGTAGGGGTTCTCGCTTCGGGATTCCTCGATTTTTCCGTCTATGGGAAGCTCATCGCCTTCTTCGTCATCGTGCTTTTCCTTACGGCTATCGATACGAGATTGTTCGATGTCCATATCGCGAGTGCTGGGACGGATTTTTTCTGGCGACTGTTCGTGATGAGCGTTCTCGTCACGGGATTTTTCGTGAGTACGGTATTCTCACTCCTCCCGCGCCAGATGGCTCTCTCGTATATTCCCACTTCGGTCTATGGCTTTTTCGCGACTCCGATTGCCGAGCTCGTCTGGATGGCCGTACCGCTCCTCGTCCTCCTCTTCATCAACAATCGTTTGAAGTAGTTTTGATTGCGGAGGAGTGGTGTTTCCGGTAGAATGGAAGTACATAATGACATTTTTATGGCTCGAAAGAGGATATTTTCAGGGATACAGCCGTCGGGGAATTTGCATTTGGGGAATTACCTCGGTGCCATCCGTCAGTGGGTGGATCTGCAGAATGATTACGATGCGATTTTTTGTATCGT
>JBATNE010000133.1:0-15124 GCA_049290195.1 Candidatus Zixiibacteriota bacterium | reverse complement strand
GCTCTGGGCCAACCTGACCAATTTCTACGTCCTCATGGCGCTCATGGTTACGATCTGGCTCGGTGCGCTCGGCTACTACGATGACTATCTCAAGGCGATCAAGAAACAGAAGGGCGGCCTCGTTGCTCGTAAGAAATTCATCGGACAGTTTGTCCTCGGTGTCATCTTCGGGCTCTGCCTGCTCTATCTGGCGCCGGACACGAGATACGATGGTACCACCAGCATTCCGTTCTTTAAGAATTTCGTTTTCAATATCGGGATCATGTATATCCCGTGGGTTGTCCTGGTGCTTACCGGCAGCTCGAATGCGGTGAACCTCACCGATGGTCTCGACGGTCTCGCGATCGGCCTTATCGGCATCTGCTTCCTGGCGATGACCGGCATTGTTTATGTCACCGGCCGTCTCGACTATTCCACCTATCTGGCCATCGATTATCTCCCCGGTACCGGTGAATTGACCATTTTCTGCGGCGCGGTGCTCGGGTCAGCGCTCGGTTTCCTCTGGTTCAATTCTCATCCGGCCGAAGTGTTCATGGGGGATACCGGCTCACTCGCTCTCGGCGGAGCGCTCGGCGCCATCGCCATCATGCTCAAGAAGGAATTGCTCCTGGTTGTGGTCGGCGGCGTATTCGTGATAACCGCCCTTTCCGTCATCATCCAGGTTCTCTCATATCGCTATCGTGGAGGCAAGCGGGTGTTCAAGATGGCACCGCTGCATCATCACTTTGAATTGTCCGGATGGTCTGAAACCAAAGTTGTGATCCGGTTCTGGATCGTCGGGGCGTTTTTTGCTCTGTTGACTCTGGCCACATTGAAGATACGATGACTAAAGAAGAGAAAATCAAAGGACGACGCGTCGGCGTGATCGGGATGGCCCGTTCCGGACTGGCTGCAGCCATTCTTGCCAAACAGCAGGGTGGTTCGCCGTTCGTTAGCGATTCCGGTCGCGCCGACCTGCTCACGGCTCAGACTACTCGGCTGACCAAAGAGAATATCCCGTTCGAGACCGACAAGCACACCGATCGGGTGCTCAATGTCGATTACCTGGTCATCTCGCCCGGTGTCTCGCTCAAAGCGGATATTCTGAACCGTGCGCGCCAGAAGGGAATTCCGATCTTCTCCGAAATCGAATTCGCCTCCTGGTTCTGTCAGGGAAAAGTCGTCGCTATCACCGGTACTAACGGCAAGACGACCACCACGGCCCTGACTGGAGAAGTGTTCAAGGCTTCAGGTATGCCCACATACGTCTGCGGCAACATCGGACTGCCGTTCGCCGAGATCGCCAGTCAGGTTCCCGCCAATGGCGTAGCCGTTGTCGAGATCTCCAGCTTCCAGCTGGAGACAATCGCCGATTTCCGTCCCCACGTGTCGGTCATACTAAACATCACTCCCGACCATCTGGACCGCCACGGTTCGATGGAAGGGTACCGCAACGCCAAGTTCAGAATCGCGGAGAACCAGTCTCCGAGAGATTTCTTCGTTATCAACAGGGAAGACCCGGAATTGGTCGCCCATCAGGCTACCACCGCCGCACAGCGGATGGTCTTCTCGACTCAGAACGATGCCACCGCCAATACCTTTGTGCGTGACAACGGACTCTGGACCAGAATTGATGGCAAAGTGACTCGCGTTACCGGCATCAATGAAATAGGCATTCCCGGTCCGCACAATCTGCAGAACGCCGCCGCCGCCGTACTCTGTGGCGCACTGCTCGGACTTGGTCCGGAACCGATGGCCACCGCTCTCCAGCATTTCCCCGGCGTGGAACACCGCATCGAGCGCGTCGGCACTGTGGCTGGTATCGTGTTCATCAACGACTCCAAAGCGACCAATGTCGATTCCGTCTGTGTCGCGCTCCGCTCCATGCGGACCCCGACCTATCTGATTCTCGGCGGCCGTGACAAAGGTGCGCCATATGATCCGATTATCGAAGCCGGCAAGAAAGTAATCAAAGGGCTCCTGGTCATCGGTGAATCCCGCGACAAGATATTCGCACAGCTTGGGAAATCATTCCCGACGGAATTCTGCGAAACACTCGAGCAGGCTGTCGCCCGAGGATTTGAACTCGCCCATCCGGGGGAGACCGTGCTGTTGTCCCCCGGTTGCTCCAGCTTTGATATGTTCGAAAACTACGAACATCGCGGCCGAGCCTTCAAAGCCGCTGTCGCTTCCCTCAAGAACGGAAAGAAGAAGGGGGAGTCGATTGCGTCCTAGAGTAAGAGATCGCTTCGATGAAGGACTCCTCATCGCCTATCTCGCCCTGTTGGCGTTCGGTCTGGTAATGGTCTATTCGACCTCGTCGATTATGGCCGAGGGACGTTTTGGCTCGCACCTGCACTTCATCAAGAACCAGGCCATGTGGGCGGTTGGATCACTCTTTATCATGTTCTTGATTTTTAAGCTCGACCTGCGCAAACTCGCGGTCCTGTCTGTCCCGGCCCTGTTTGTGACGATCGGCCTCTTGATGCTGGTCTTCTTGATGCCGAGCCGCAACGGTTCGCACCGCTGGCTCATGCTTGGTCCGTTCACAATGCAGCCGTCGGAAATATTCAAGTTCGTCACGATTATCTATCTGGCGTTTTCTCTCTCCAATCCGAAGCGGGACCTGACCAATCTCAAGCAATTGCTGTTTCCCTATGGCCCGCTCATTGGCATTGGCCTTGGACTCATCATGCTTGAGCCAAATCTCGGCATGACCATCCTGATCACCGGGACTGTCCTCGGCATGTTCTTCCTTGCCGGACTTCGGACCAGACACATCGTCATGGCGGCCGCACCCCTCATGTCGATCGCTCTCCTCGTCGTCTTTGTGCTGGGCTATAAGAAGGCGCGTATCATGGATCATATCGATGCCGTGATCGACCCGCTCCAGGGAAGCTATCAGGTTAAGCAGTCTGCGTTGACTCTGGGATCAGGCGGTCTCCTGGGCACCGGCCTCGGCGAAGGACGGCAGAAGCTGTTCTTTCTCCCATACCCGCATACCGACTTCATCTTCAGCGCGACCGGCGAAGAAATTGGTTTTGTCGGGTTGATGCTGCTGTTGGGCTTGTTCTTTTTCATTCTCTATCGGGGCTTCAAGATCGCCTCGTCGCAACCGGATAAGTTCGGGTTCCTGCTTGCTGCCGGCATTACGTGGGGACTGTTCATCAATATCGCGGTCAATATCGGCGTAGTCACGGCGATCCTCCCGGTCACCGGACTACCCCTGCCGTTCATTTCGTACGGCGGTTCATCACTTCTTGTCTCGACCGCCGCGATCGCCGTCCTCCTCAATCTGTCAAAGAGATCGGTGAAACCGATATGATGCTGGCCAAATCACAGACAGCCAGACTACTCTTTGCCGGAGGCGGCACAGGAGGCCATCTCTACCCGGCGATTGCTATTGCCGACAGAGTGCGCGAACTGATCGGTGACCGCATGAACGTGGAAATCAGATTCGTCGGTACTCCCCGCGGGCTGGAGTATCGCATCAGGGAATCGCTTGGCTACCCGCTGGAGATCATCAACGTGCGCGGGCTCGCACGTTCCATGGACTGGAGAAATCTACTGGTGCCGTTCCTTCTGGTCGGCGCGCTGATAAAGACCCGTTCGTTTATGCAGACCTTCGATCCCCATGTGGTTGTCGGGACAGGCGGCTATGTATCGTGGCCCGTACTGCGAATAGCCGCCCTTAATAATACCCCGACTGTCCTGCAGGAACAGAACTCGTTTCCGGGAATCACCACGCGCAAATTCGCCAAACGGGCCAAGCGAGTCTATCTCGGATTCGAAAAGGCGCGCGATTTCCTTGAACCCGGAACCGTCACCATCGTGACCGGCAACCCGGTCCGAAGCAGTATCGCTTCCGGTGATCGCGCCGAAGCGCTGAAGGTCTTCAACCTGAATCCTGCCAAGAAAACCATTCTGGTGCTCGGCGGAAGTCAGGGAGCGCGCGCGGTCAATAATGCCGTGCTTCGTTCGATTGAGCAGAATTCTATTCCCGATAATTGTCAGTTGTTGTGGCAGACGGGGAAGAGGGATTACACGGATGTAATAACCGCCATGGGCGAACGCGTGCAAGGGCACACCCTCTTCCCTTTTGAAAATCGCATGGAACTGGTCTACGCAGCCGCCGACCTCGCCGTCGCGCGCGCCGGTGCGATAACCCTGGCAGAACTCGAAGCCTGCGCGCTTCCCTCGGTTCTGATCCCGTACCCGTTTGCGGCCGGGGATCACCAGAGGAAGAACGCGGAAGAGTTCGTGCGCAAGGGAATAGCCACCATGATCGATGAGAAGGAACTGGCCGCCCGAGACCTCGTGAGTGAGGCAGGCGCCCTGCTTTCAAACGGAAAGGCTGACCAGATGCGCAAAACACTGATCACCCTACGGACAGGCAAGAAGCCGGCGGTGGATACCATCGCCGAAGACATCATACAAATGATCGCAACAGCAGCGTAGACTTCGGAGGAAGGATTGACAGTTGGTACCAGTGGCGTCAAAGCGGTCGGACAGTTCCAGAGGAGCAAGATAATGTTTGGACGGTTCAAACGACTGCACTTTGTGGGAATCGGCGGCGCCGGCATGTCCGGTATCGCGGAAATTCTCCACAACCTCGGTTACAAAGTAACCGGTTCCGATGCCGCCCCCAGCGAGATGACGGCCTATCTTGAGTCCAAGGGAATCAAGATCTTCCCCGGCCATGCTTCGGAAAATATCCGGGAAGCCGATGTCGTCGTCATTTCCTCGGCTATCAGCCCCTCTAATCCCGAAGTAATCGAAGCCAAGTCTATCGGTACACCGGTCATCAAGCGTGCCGAGATGCTGGGCGAAATCATGCGCCTCAAATTCTCCATCGGCGTCGCCGGTACCCACGGCAAGACTACGACTACTTCCATGATCGGCCGCATTCTTACTCAGGCCAATCTCCAGCCGACTCTCATCGTCGGCGGTGTCGTAGCGGAACTTGGAACCGGTGCTTCACTTGGAGCAGGGGACTATCTCGTTGCCGAAGCCGACGAGTACGATCGCTCATTCCTCGCCATGTTTCCCTCGATGTCCGTCGTCTTGAATATCGAGCCGGACCATCTGGAATGCTATCACGGGATGGATGATCTTCGCGATTCATTCCTGAGTTATATCAATCGTGTGCCGTTCTACGGTTCCGCCATCATTTCCGCCGAAGATCCCAACACGACCTTGATCCGTCCGCGCATCAGCCGCCCGTACGCGACTTTTGGCTTCTCGCCGGATGCCGACTATCGCGCGGTCAACATGACTCTGGAACCGGGACGTACCTTGTTTTCCGTCTATCACCGGCAGGACCTGTTGGGCGAGATTATTCTTCGGGTCCCCGGAAAGCACAACGTCGCCAATGCGCTGGCCAGTATCGCCGCAGCTAACGAGCTGGAAGTTCCCTTTACCGCCATTAGCGATGCCCTCCGCGGCTTCCGTGGTGTCGGCCGTCGCTTTGAAATAATCGCCGAAGAAAACGGCATCCTCGTGGTTGATGACTATGCTCATCACCCGACTGAAATCGGCGCTACCCTCACGGCCGCCCGTGTCACTTATCCCGGACGACGTGTGATCGCCATCTTCCAGCCGCACCTCTTCAGCCGGACTCAGCAATTCGCACCTGAATTCGCCAATGCTCTCTCGCACGCGGATCAGGTCATCCTGACCGACATCTATCCTGCCCGCGAACAACCAATCCCGGGTGTGACGTCGGAAATGATAAAGAAGGAAGCTGAAGTCCAGGGTCATCATCAGTTCGTCTATGTGGGTGTGAAAGAAAACGCCCTGACCGAATTCAAGAGAATTGTCAAACCCGGCGATGTGGTCATCACGATCGGCGCCGGCTCGATCACCTATATCAAACAGCAACTGGTGGATATCGCCAAGGGGATATGATGTCGATCGGTCGCGAAGTCAAACTGTTCCTCTCATCGATCATCCTGATCGCATTCGGGATTGTATTGCTGGTCCAGTACACCGACATCTGCAATTTGCAGGCGGTCATCCTGAACGGTCAGGAAGTTAAATCCTGGGATCAGAATCTAGGACTTCGCTCCGATGTACCCGTCATCAAACAACCGATCGACAGCCTCGCCAGCGCCCTCTTGATGCAGCAGGGAATCACCCATGTGGATATTCAGTATCGCCTCCCCAGCATGCTGATGATCTCCACCAATAACCTGGACCCGGTCTGCTACATGATTGACCGTGCCACCGGAACATACTATGGCATCGATGAATCCGGTCGTGTCGTCCCGGTTGACATCACTCAGTCCGCCTGGGACCTCCCGATTTTCACCGGTACTCGCGTCCGCCGCCTGCACGACTATACCGATGACTACCGCGTCAACCTTGTGCTGTCGCAGATTCTCACACTGCGCCAGACTAATCCGTCCCTCTATCGATTTATCGAGGAAGTCGATTTCAGCCATCCCAACTATGTCGGACTCGGCCTCCAGGGACGTCCCTTCCGCCTGAGACTCCCGGCCGATCGCTTTCTCCAGCGGCTCGATGAGTTCACGACTTTCGTCGATCGCTATCATCCTCCGCTGGATAGCACCAGCTCTTTCGACCTGTCCTATGACGATGTCATCATTCGCGTCGGCGCCATTCCGACCCCCAAGAAGACGGTGGTCGATTCCGAGGATGTCAATGACAAGTCCGATTTCTCCGATGAGGCCGATCTGGAGCCGGTAGCGCAGATGGACATTCCGGTCCGCCCCGCAGAAGATCGTACGATTTCCGGAGAAACCCCGGCCCCGAGTGTCGCGCATAGTGAAACTCCAAAGACGGAGTCACCAAAAGTCACCGCGACCAAGCCCCGCATGGTCGAACCGGCAGCTTCCGCTCTGGCCAATCAGCAGGTGAAACCGGCTAAGACTGGTGACGCGGTCAAGACTATAGCCAGGTCAACGACACCGAAGTCGGCCTCCGGCACATCCAAGACGGTGTCCCAGCACTCCGGAGCTGCTACAAAGACGGCATTGACCACCGGCAAGTCGATTAAGAAGCGCACGAATACCGGAGCGAAGAAAGCCCCGGCGCATTCGCCGTCCAAAAAGAAAACCACCGGAACCACGGCTAAGCCGACCTCCGGAAAAACGACCAAAACCACACAGGCGACCAAGTAACCATGGCCTCTGACCACATAGTAGCCGCACTCGATATCGGCACCACGAAAATCGTGGCGCTGGTGGGTGAGATGGATGACAAGGGAGACCTCTATGTCATCGGTCATGGACAGGCGCCCGCCGAAGGACTCCGCCGCGGTGTCGTGGTTGATATGGACAAAACCTCCCGATCCATTCGCAAGGCTATCGATGATGCCCAGATGGTCTCCGGAACGGAGATCGATCGCGTGACGGTCGGTATCGCCGGAGAACATGTCCGCTCGATCAACAGCCATGGCGTGATCGCGGTCAGCCGTTCCGACAATGAAATCACGCTCGCTGATATGGAAAAGGCGGTCGATGCCGCACGCGCAGTCGCAATCCCGGTTGATCGCGAAATCATCCATGTCATCCCGCAGGAATATTCGGTCGATGACCAGACCGGCATCAAACACCCGGCCGGCATGACCGGCGTACGTTTGGAGGTCGAAGCGCATCTGGTGACCGCCTCTATTACGACCGCCAAGAACATCTATCGGGCCCTGGAACGCTGCCATATCACAGCTGACCACATCGTGCTCGAATCACTGGCCCTCTCCAATGTTCTCTTGACCGAAGCAGAAATGTCCATCGGAACGCTCATGGTCGATATCGGCGGCGACATCACGAGCCTCGCCCTGTTCTACGACGGCGCCATTCGCAACACCGCCACCGTGCCACTGGGCGGCCGAAATATCACCAACGATATCGCGATCGGCCTTCGCACAACGCTGGAACAGGCGGAAGAGCTCAAGATCATCCATGGCGCCGCGCTGGCATCGACAGTCGATGCCGAAGAGCTGGTCAACGTCCAGGGGATAGCAGGGCGCGCCTCGCGAGACATTTCTCGAAATGTCCTCGCTTCTATTATCGAACCACGTATGGAAGAAATTCTTTCTCTCGTCGCTCGCGAACTCAAGAAGATCCATCGGAGCGATTCCCCCGGTGCCGGACTCGTTCTCACCGGCGGCGGCTCGATGCTCTCAGGCGCAATGGAACTGGCGGAACAGATATTTGACATGCCGGTCCGGCTCGGACGAGTGAACGGATTCAGCCATGTTCCTGAAGAGATCAATAACGGCCGGTACGCTACTGCGCACGGCCTGTTGGTATATGGATTTTCCAACGAAGCACAGGCGATCGCCAGCGGACGTTCGGTCCGGGGTATCTGGCGAAAGCTCGAAAACTGGATTACAAAACGATTCTAGCATAACGGGATAAACAGTTCACGGAGGAACCAACCATGCTCGAAAACAAGCATCAGTTCAATCTGGCCGACGATTATGTCGGCTACGCCGCCATCAAGGTCATCGGCGTCGGGGGCGGAGGTGGTAATGCCATCAACCGCATGATCGACGCCGGTCTCAAGGGTGTTGATTTTATCGCCATCAACACCGATGCCCAGGTGCTCGACCAGAATATGGCCGGCAAGAAAATTCAGATCGGTCGCGAAATCACCAGTGGCCTTGGTGCCGGAGCCAACCCGGATGTCGGCAAGAAGGCCATGGATGAGAGCCGCTCCGAAGTCATGCGCGAAATGGGCACCCCCAACCTCGTCTTCATCACCGCAGGCATGGGTGGTGGTACCGGAACCGGCGCCGCACCGGTAGTAGCGGAAATCGCCAAACTCTCCGGCGCACTCACGGTCGCTATCGTCACTCTGCCGTTCAAGTTCGAAGGAAACAAGCGGATGCTCCGCGCCCAGCAGGGTCTTGCCGATCTGAAGGCCAAAGTCGACACCCTGATCACCATCCCGAATGAACGACTTCTGGAAATCGTCGACAAACATACCCCGCTTGGCAAGGCATTCTCCACCGCTGATGAAGTTCTCCATCAGGCCACCAAGGGAATCTCTGATTTGATCACGATCCCCGGACTCATCAACTGCGATTTCGCCGATGTCCGCACGGTCATGAAAGAAATGGGCGATGCCCTTATGGGTACCGGTCATGGCGAAGGGGACGAAAAGGCTATCGATGCCGCTCGGGCCGCGATTTCATCGCCGCTTCTGGGCAATGTCTCCATCTCCGGCGCACAGGGTGTGCTCATCAATGTCACCGGCGGCGAAGATATGACGCTGTTCGATGTCAACACCGCTACCTCGCTCATCTATGAAGAAGCAGGCGCCGACGCCAACATCATTTTTGGCGCGGTGATCGACCCCGCCATGAATAACCAGATGCGCGTAACCGTTATCGCGACCGGTATCGGCGAATCCAATCTTCCCAAGCCGGTGGTCGTTCAGCCGAAGGCCGAGGATGTCAAGCCGGTCGTGCCGATGACCCTGTTTAACGAAGAAGCTATGACGGCTGCCCCGCAGGTCAAGCCGACTCAGTATGTCCCGTCAGGTCCTGCGCCTGCGCCACATCACCCGGAAACTCCGAAACCTCCGACTTCTCGTCCAAGTGTTCCGACTTATGGTCGTCATGACGGCGTTGTCGGCGATGTCGAAGAGTTGAGCGAAGAAGAAGCCGAAGCCCAGTATGCGTCGGCTTACACTGCTCCTCGTCCGGACAACGGCAATGGTAACGGAAATGGTAATGGCAATGGAAACGGCAAACATCGCGTGCCGATTTTCAGCGATGACGATCGCACCGTTCCGGCCTACCTCCGCCGTTTGGGGGACGATAAATAGAAAGTTCGTGGGCTTGGTCCCACACAAGACGTTGATCTTATCCCGGATCAACCGGTAGTAGCGCAACTGCTACCAATTTTTGGTTCCTCCACGATGCCGCCGGCTTTACTACCCTGCCGGCGGCATTTTTATTGCCCTCCAGTCGATGTTCCTGCGTGCCTGTAACGGCCTGTAATACAATGCGATACGCCAGCGATCGCCGCTTTCCCAGTATAGCTGCCTCATTTCTTTGCTAACTTTACAGATTCATGGATAGTCTTATACATATAGGTGAGGGTATATGCGTCGGCGAGGGACGGTAGAGATATCTGACGGACAATTAGTCGAAGAACTGCGGCAGGGGAGCAAGTCCGCCTTTGTCGCACTGTACGATCGGCACAAATTGAAAATCTACCAGTACTGCGTCCGTATGATGAAAGACCAGGGGGAAGCCGAGGATGCCGTGCAATCCGTTTTCCTCCGGCTCTACGAACGCGCCAACCAAATAGACTGTCCCGACAAAGTCTGCTCCTGGCTCTATTGCGTCGCAAGGAACTTCTGCCTGACGAGAATGCGCGTACAGGCTACGGTCGCCGCTGTTGAATCGGAATCCGCCGGCTCGATGGAGGACACGACCCTCATTGACGAAATAGAAGAACGGCGGAAAGGTCTTGCCCCGCTTGTACGCCAGGGAATTGCGCACCTGAGTCCCGAACTCAGGGAGATCATCATCCTGAGAGAATTCCAGGAACTGACTTATAAAGAGATCGCCGAAATTGTCTCCGCCAATGAGAGCACGGTGAAATTTAGACTATTCACCGCCAGAAGGAAGCTCAGTGAGCTTCTCTACCCCAAACTAAGAGGAACACCACACCATGAATTGTAATGAATACGCCGAACAGATCGATCTGATGGTGACTGGGGAACTGGGGGAGGAGGAGCAGGTTTCGCTGCACGCCCATCTCGAACACTGCCGGGATTGCCGCGCGCTCTTCCATACGGTCGTCCAGATCAAACAGGAAGCCCGCAGCGAAAAGATGCCTTACCCAGCATCACTGGATCAAAGGGTCATGGATCGAATTGATTGGATCGATGATGCCAGGAGCAGGTCTCATTCCTGGAAGCGGGTTCCGTGGCCGATCGCCATCGCCGCCGCGTTTTTCCTGTGCGCCACTGGATTCTGGGTTGGCCGCTCTTTGGCACCAAATCCGTCGCCGGAGATCGGACGAAACACCGGTTCTGCTTTAGTGACTAATACTACGAGAATTGAAGTTCTCTATGCTATTCCTGCGGTCGAAGTGGTGGACTATTCCACCGCTCGCACCTGTTCAGACAGTACGCTTAATAAGTAATCTATAACCCCGGAGGATATCCATGAAATCGATCCTACTCCTTCTGCTCTTGTCTTTCCTGACTGCACTAGCGGCAGTAGCCGAAGATCCGGCTCCACCTGCCAATTGGAAGGTTGTTGCAGTCGATTCCACCGATGACAATCTGCCTGCCGATACTTGGGTAAAACTGGATTCGATTCCGCAAGTGATCACCCAAACTCAACCAGTATATCCGAAAAAGGAAAAAGAGGCGGGTATTACCGGCAAGTACTGGGTCAAGATGCTCATCAATAAGCAGGGTTACGTTCGCAAGGCGACCATACTAAAGGGTGAAGGTGGTTCAGAGGGGCTTGAAGAAGCCGCCTTGGCCGCTGCCAAGAAGTGGACCTTTCGCCCCGGAATAGTTAATGGTAAGCCTGAAGCGTGCTGGGTGACGACTGCCGTGGTATTCACTCTGGTGGATAAGCCTGACTCGACCAAGACCCAGCCCCCGAATCCAAAGTGATCCGACTCCAGGCTTAAGGCAGACCATTTCCTGAAATCAAACCGGAAACAACAATACCCCACTCGCAAGAATGGGGTATTCTAATTTGGACGAATCGGCTGAGCCGAATTCGATCTACTTCGTGGCAGCCGCAGCCGGTTTCGGACGACGGTGCTGGGTGTTTTTCACCACTTTGCCCGCCTTAAGGCACGACGTACAGACGGTTACCCGTTTCGGTACACCTTTGTCCAGCACACGAACTGACTGAAGATTCGGCATCCAGCGACGCGACGTCAGGTTATGCGCATGGGAGACCTTGTTACCGAACATCGGGGTCTTACCACAGACTTCACAAATTTTGGCCATTGAACTACTTACTCCTTGCAAATCAGGGACCTAATTTAGTCAATTTTCCCGGTTTGGCAAGCGGAATTCTCATATCCCCTTAGTTTGACTATCCCCTTGCCGGACCATATATTGCGTGGAAATCTGCCCTTTGGGCCAAGAACGAAACGTGGACGGAGAACATTTGCCCCATGCTTGATCTCAAATACCTTCGGGAAAACCCAGACGCCGCCAGGGCCGGACTCGCCAAGAAAAACGGCGCCGGGGACATCTCCACTATTATAGAGCTGGATATTCAGCGTCGCGAAATCCTCAAAGAAGTGGAAACCCTCAAGGCCGAGCGTAACCGCGTCTCCGATGAAATCCCCAAAATGAAAAAGGCCGGCCAGCCGGTCGAAGACAAGATCCTGGAGATGCGCAAAGTCGGCGACCAGATCACCGCCAAAGACGCAGATCTCCGTGAGATCGAGGCCAAGCTCAAGACCGCTCTCGACTGGATTCCCAATATTCCGCATGAATCCGTCCCGGTCGGTGATGAAACCCACAATAAGCAGGTCCGGACCTGGGGAGAGATCCCCAAACGGGATTTCAAGGTCCTTCCGCACTGGGAGATTGGGCAGAAGCTCGGCATTATGGATCTTGAGGCAGCCGCCAAAATCTCCGGCTCTGGTTTCTATGTCCTCAAAGGGCTCGGCGCACGGCTCGAACGCGCCCTGATCAGTTACATGATCGACTTGCACACCGATGCCGGTTACACCGAAGTCCGCGTCCCGATACTCGTCAACGCCGACACCATGTACGGCACCGGCCAACTCCCGAAATTGGCCGAAGACATGTACAAGACCGAAGGTGACAACATGTATCTCGTCCCGACTGCCGAAGTTCCGGTCACTAATCTGCACAAGCAGGAAATTCTCGCCGGCGAGTCCATGCCGAAATATTACGTAGCATATACGCCTTGCTTCCGTCGTGAAGCTGGTGCCGCCGGTAAAGACACCCGAGGCATGATCCGCGTTCACCAGTTCGACAAAGTCGAACTCGTGAAAATCGTCCGCCCGGAAAGTTCATACGATGAACTCGAGTCGTTGCTCGCACAGGCCGAAAAGGTCTTGCAGGGTTTGTTGATTCCGTATCGTGTCATGCTGTTGGCTTCCGGCGATATGTCCTTCGCCTCTGCCAAAACGTACGATATCGACCTCTGGGCGGCAGGCGTAGAGAAGTGGCTGGAGATTTCTTCCTGCTCCAATTTTGAAGACTTCCAGGCGCGAAGAATGAACTGCCGCTTCCGCGATACCGACAAGAGTGTTAAGATTCCGCACACGCTGAACGGTTCCGGCACAGCGCTGGCTCGTCTTATTCCGGCCATTCTTGAGAATTATCAGAACGCCGATGGTTCCATTACCGTCCCGGCGGTGCTTCGTCCCTACATGCGCGGAGTAGAAGTAATTAAGTAATGAAGTTCTCGTACAAGCTGTTCGGCGGTACTTCCGGCCTCTATGTCGGCAAGTCAACCCTGGTCAAGCTCCTGCTGTTGGCCGGTGTGGCGGCTATCTCGGCCGTCTTCATCTGGTACAACCTCAATGTTATCGATCAGCTTCAGAGCGATACCCGAAACCAGGTGGACAAGTACGTCAAACTCTGGCAGCTGGCCGCCAACTCAGAATCATCCGGCCCGGAACTCCAGTTCATCTTCAACGAGATTATCGTCAAAGCGACGTTTCCGATCATCGTCCTCGATAACGACAAGTATCCCATCCACTGGCGCAATATTCCCGGAATCGCCGAAAAGGACACCACCGCGGCTATCATGGAGAAAATCCGCAAGGAAGCTGCGGTTATGGAAAAGGAAAACGGTGCCTACCCGCTCGTTTTCGCCGGCACACACAAAAACTATCTGCTCTATGGCGATTCCGAAGTCATCCGTCAGCTTAAACTTATGCCCTTCGTTCAGATCGGCATTGTCGTCGGCTTCTTGCTTCTGGGGCTGATCGGATTTGAGAGCATTCGCCGAAGCGAAGAGCGTCACATCTGGGTCGGCATGGCCAAGGAAGCTGCGCACCAACTGGGAACGCCGATTTCATCACTCATGGGCTGGCTCGAAGTGATCGAGTCTGAAGCGGACGACAACACTGATTCAGCATCTATCTCCGCCAGCCTCAAAGCCACGACCGACAACATGAAAGTCGATATCCGCAGGCTTGAACGCGTGGCCAATCGATTCGGTCAGATCGGTTCAACTCCTGATCTCAAAGCGGCCCCCTTAAATGACCTCATCGCCGAAGTTGCCGATTACTATCGCCGCAGACTCCCGTTCCAGGGGGAAGGAACCCGAATCGACTTCACCCCCGGCAAAATCCCGGAAATCCCGCTGAACAACGAACTCCTCACCTGGGGATTCGAAAACCTGCTGAAGAATGCCCTGCAGGCGGTCGACGGCAAGTCCGGTCGCGTACTCGTCACTACCGATCTTTCTCCCGATAAGTCGCACGTGATAGTCGAGATAACCGACAACGGCAAAGGGATCACGGCTGCTGCCGCCCGCAAGATATTCCGCCCCGGTTTCACCACCAAAAAACGGGGCTGGGGCCTCGGCTTGACGCTCGTGAAGCGTATAATAGAAGATTACCACGGTGGCGAAGTCTGGCTGGAGCGCTCCAAGCCCGGGGAGACCGTCTTCCGTATGAAACTGCCGTTAAGCACATCTGCATAGGAAGGGGCTTTGATGCCTGTTACTGGCGACAAGAAGAGAATTCTGTGGGTCGATGATGAAATCGACTCCCTGAAGCCCCATATCCTCTTTCTCGAAAACAAAGGGTTTGCTGTCACACCCGCTATGTCCGGCGATGACGCCATCGCCGCCATCAAGAAAGATAACTTCGACCTTGTCCTCTTGGATGAAATGATGCCCGGCAAAGACGGACTCACCACCCTTGAGGAAATCAAAGACGCCCGCCCGCATCTTCCGGTTGTGATGGTCACCAAATCCGAAGAAGAAACACTGATGGAAGAAGCGATCGGGCAGAAGATCGATGACTATCTCGTCAAACCGGTCATTCCATCGCAGATTCTCCTGGTGATCAAGCGGATTCTGGATTCCAAGAAGATTATCAACTCGTCGTCGATGCGCCGCTATATCACCGAAATCAATCGTTTCGGCCAGAAACTCAACACCCAGATGTCCCCCGAGGACTGGTACGAGGCCGCCCGCCTC
>JBATNE010000132.1:0-2703 GCA_049290195.1 Candidatus Zixiibacteriota bacterium | reverse complement strand
CCGTTGTTTGCCTGCCTATTGACACGAAGGAAGGACAAACTGACCAACGGTCAGGTAATTGACCAGTGAGCTGAGATCGACAAGATCGACTATGCCGGTGCCGTTGACATTGGCTTCGGCCAAACAGGGTGGGACAAACCCACCACCGGACAGATACGATACCAGAGAACTCAAGTCGACCAGATCCACGATGCCGGTACCATTGACATTACCGGTTGTCCCGACGCAGCAGCATGCCGCGTTCATCGTGAAGACATAATAGCCGGTGGCCCCAGCTTGATTTTCATCATCTCGTGCCCGTACTGCGATCGAGTCTCGCCCGGCATATCCTGCCGCCGGTGTATAGGTGAATTTCCTCTTCCGTCCGCCAAACTGATTTATGGTTCCATGGGTCGGACCGCTCATCACGTCATACCAGAAGATCGATCCATCCGGATCGGAACCGGCAAATTCCGATGTGACGCCGGTGCATGCCACATTGTTTTGAACGGTCGGAACGACCGGGAGCTGGTTTGATGACGAATTGTAGGTGAATGACTGCTGTCCTATCTGGACGCTATTGCGATAGATTTTAAACGTCCATTCACCATAGAAGCCCGGCTGATCCGGAATCGTCCACCAGATATACCACCAGCCATGGCGAAGCGGGTCTCCGGTGGTGAATCCATACCAACCCATGAAAGTCGTGCCGAGGTAGGCTTCCCATATCAGATTGTCCGCCGCTCCCCCTGAACTCTCCGTTATCCAGGTGTAGATAGTGTCTCCGGCCTTCACGTGGGTTTTGGACGGGGGTAGCTCCAGGATAGTCGGCCAGTCCAGAGGCATAGTGGTCAGACCATGGCTGATCAACTTGAACGTGTCGTTGAAAATGTACGGCTTTTCGGTTTGCCAGCGCGTTCCCGATGTTTGACAGGTGCCATGATATGGTTCGATGACGTTGCCGACGTTGTCGCGCAATTCAAAATGCAAATGCGCGTTGGTCGAGAATCCGGAACTCCCCACCAATCCCAGAGTATCGCCGGTCTGGACAATATCGTTCAGATGTACTCGGACGGAGTTCTTTCTCATGTGCCAGTAGTAGACCTGCGTCCCATCGGAACAGGTCACGATGACTGCGTTTGCCACAGCGCTCGCGCTCCAAACGGTGTTCCGGTCAAATTCTCCGTCGTGAACAAATGTAACCGTCCCCGGAGCGGCCGCCAATACGGCAACTCCTTCGTCCATGTCGTAAAACGAAGAGAGGTCGATATCACTGCCGGTATGGCCGTTATAGGTGGCCGTCCCGCACGTGTAGTCTTTCAATCCGGTACTGGGATCCAGATCGACATAATTGTTGGTTGGTTTCCCGAGAGCATTGATCCCGCCGCTCCCGATCGGATCGCTCATCAACTGCGAAGCCGGTCCGGCCGGCATTTTCAGCACTCCCACCTGTCCAAGGCTTCGCGTAACCGGAGACAGCTCCTCTTTGGTAATGCATTCGGACACTGGGAACGCACCGCCCCCATGTCCGGCCCCCTTCATGACGCCATGATCCCCTATGCGTTTAGCTTCGCCGCCGGCATTGACTGCGAAGAAGGTGGCGAGTGAAAAGACGAAGGCAGGCAGCATCTGTCTGCGCATAGCACAATCTCCCTCGAATAGCTCGGAAAGGTGTTTCTATCCAATATCGTCACAAAGTGCCGGAGAGTTCAGAGTGGAACCGGCCGGTATTGTCTTAGATATCCAGCAATTTTGCCTGTTCCGGCGACAGCTTGAGCCGGGTTCCATCAAGAATCTCCTTGAGCTGTGCCGTATCAGTCGCGCTGGCGATCGGCGCGGCAATAGTCGGACGACTCAACAGCCAGGCGATTGCAACCTGCCCAGGTTTTGACTTGGTCTCAGCGGCTACGTGATCCAGCGCCTTTAATATATTGATCCCACGTTCATCGAAATACTTCTTCACGCGACCTGCGCGGGCACGCCCTTCGAGATCTTCGACCGATTTATACTTCCCGGTCAGAAACCCGGCGCCGAGCGAAAAATAAGGAATCACGCCGATCTCTTCAGACTGGCAGACCGCCATCGGCCCGCCTTCAAAATCCCCCCGATCGTACAGATTATAGCAGGGCTGGAAAGACTCATAGCGGGGGCAGCTGTTCTTGGCGCTGAGAGCCAGAGCGCTGGAGAGACGTTCTGCTGAGAAATTCGATGCCCCGATCACCCTGACCTTACCTTCCTTAACCAGCTTCGCATAAGCCCCGAGCGACTCTTCTTGCGGCGTCGCGAGATCATCTTTGTGGGACTGATAGAGGTCGATGTAGTCCGTTTGAAGCCGCCGAAGTGAGTCTTCTACCGCTCTCAGAATATACTCTTTCCTGAGCCCCTTCTTTTCCGGGCTCAGTTCGTGGCCGACTTTGGTCGCCACGATGACTTTACTACGGGTGCCGCGCGCCTTCATCCAGTTGCCTATAATCGTCTCCGACTCACCGCCGCTGTTGCCCGGCTTCCAGTTGGAATAGACGTCGGCCGTGTCGATCAAATTGAACCCTTCGGCGATAAACGCATCGAGGATTTTGAACGAGGCAGCTTCATCGATATTCCATCCCATGACATTGGTGCCGAGCGCGAGAGGTGCGACGCGGAGACTTGAGCGGCCGAGTTGGCGCAGTTCCATTGTGATGTTCCTTTGCGGTTTTGTCGTGTCGATCTGGTTAACGCTACGGG
>JBATNE010000131.1:0-1806 GCA_049290195.1 Candidatus Zixiibacteriota bacterium | reverse complement strand
GGGTTATTACCACCAATAGTTATTTCGGCTCCGGCTGACATTGCCTCTGTTAGCACAATCCCAAAAGCTTCGCCTGAAGTAGAAGGTAAAACTGCAATATTCGCACTTGCCAAATATCTAGCTTTTTCTTCTTCACTAACAAATCCAGGCATTTGCACGTTGAGTTTCTGGTTTTCAACTTTCGATTTTATGCTATCCCACAATGGACCTTTACCGCACATAATAAGTTCAACATTATCTTTATTTTGAATCATTTCATATGCTGAAACTAATTGTTTTACGCCTTTACGTTCGTCAAACCTGCCTACAAATACAATCCTAGTTTTGGTTTTGTCTTTTTGTCCAAAACTAAACCTGTGAAAATAATCATAATTTATTGGATTGGGCATTATAGAGCCATCAACCTTAAAACTATTTTTCATAAATTCTAAGGCAGGACGCGAAACAGCAAACATTTTGTCAAAACGATTTAAACTCCTACGCATAAATATACCGATTAACTTAGTGCCAAAACTGGATAGAAAATTGTAGGGCAGTATGTGGAATGTACCAATGACTAATGTATTCTTTGGTGCCAACATTATAACTTTTGACGCCATAATTGGGCTATAGGGCATTTGTACATGAATTACGTCAAAATTGTAATCATTAAATAGCTGTTTAATCTTTTTTCTGGAAGACCAAATAGGCGTACGGACAGAATTACCGTTAAATTTTAAAGATATAACCCTGCCAACACGGTGCACCTGTGAAAGGTCCGTCCTTTCACAAGATGGGACAATATAGTGAACATCATGACCTAAGGAGCGCATTTTTTCGGCAATTGCAATCATTGCCTGTTGTACGCCGTCTGATTTATCTAGAGTGTCATCTAGAACGTAGCCAATTGTCATATACATAGGGTATAGGGTTTAGGGTCACGGGTCTAGTATAATTTTATTAAATTGCTAATGCTTGCGTTGATGCTAATAAGTAGTACAATCACTTTATGATTGAAATTCCAACACCTCCAGAAATAGTGGGTGTACAGTGGCCCAAAAGTCCAGTATCGTGGAGACCGAGTGACAGGTTTGCTGTACATGACACATGGTTTCTTGCTACAGCAGAACAATTTAGTAATGGCGAAGTATTTAAAGAAGCAAAGCTATACGCTGATTGGCTAACAAATCATTATATTATTCCGCCTGAAGTTCAACGACCTACTGTGCTTAGACTTGTAAAAACATCAGTAGAATTTCTATCAGAAGAACATTGCGATGATAAATCATCCACCGTTCGCAAACTCGAAGATGCAATTGGTTTAACGGGCAATAGTCCTTATTGGGAATCTAATGCAGGAGGGGCAAGTGGTACATACCCAGCAGATCAAGTTGCTCATTTACTAGGAACTTCTGGTGAATCTTTATACTCACAACTACAGTGTATACCTGATGATTATTGGGTTATTAGGGCAGGGCAATTAATTGTCCCAATACTAGTTAAGGGTAGGATAAACGACGAAAAATTAACTGTGTCAAATCCTTACGAATTGAGCGATTTAGGCATAAAATCTCTAGAAATGTTATTGCGAACTTACGAAGATCTTACTGAACCTGCAAATGCTTAAAATTGTTGCTACACAGCGCATACTGTAAACTTATGTCATGTATCTCTTTATGAATAAATGAGGTCACGATATTGAGATAATATTCAATAAAAATTACTTTAGTAAGGGGTTTCTAACGAGATGAACGATGATAAATATACTATAGCTTCAGGGCACTTAGATGTTGGACACGGGCACAAAATATACTATCAACAGTGGGG
>JBATNE010000130.1:0-1898 GCA_049290195.1 Candidatus Zixiibacteriota bacterium | reverse complement strand
ATTTCAGTGAACGAAGCAGACAATACCCACAGTCGCTTTCGGATTTCATTCCCCGATGGTTCAACAATGAGTTCGAATCGAGTATTGATAGCCACCGGAAACGCTGCAGTCGGACATCTCATGGCAGCCGCACTTGGACATACCATTGTCCCTTGCGTGCCGTCCCTCTTTACGTTTAAGATCGCCGATCCTCGACTCACCGCCCTCTCCGGAATCTCCGTTGATCGGGCGCATATCCAGCTTACTACTGAAAGCGACAAATTCGAACAGACCGGTCCTGTTCTTATCACCCATTGGGGATTGAGCGGCCCAGCGGTCCTTAAACTCTCCGCCTGGGGCGCACGTGCGCTGGCCTCAGTACGATATCAGGCGCGAGTTGCGATAAGCTGGTTGCCTGACCTGACGCCGGCAGATTGTCGATCCCTTCTCGTCAAAAGCCGTGACCAGCACGGCCGCAGAGCGATCTCAGGAGCCGGAATCGAACCAATCCCTCGCCGTCTCTGGACCTTTCTGACCGAACGAGCCGGTATCGATCCGGAACTCCCCTGGTCAAACATCACCAAGGAGCAGCTTAGTTCTCTCGCCGACCAAATCACCGCCTGCGCCTTTACCGTTTCCGGCAAGGGTCAGTTCAAAGACGAATTCGTTACCTGTGGGGGAGTGGCTTTGCGCGAAATTGACTTCCGCACCATGCAGAGCAGAATCTGTCCGGGGCTCTACTTCGCCGGCGAAATACTCGACATCGATGGCATCACCGGCGGTTACAATTTCCAGTCGGCCTGGACTACCGGTTGGATCGCCGGTCAGTCAATGGCCTTGCCTATTTGACCAGACAATCGAGTATCTCCCCGATGTACATCCGGTGGTAGTCCTTCTTGGGATAGTTTCGCTGTATCTCCGGCACAAGAAATTTGCTCGGATCGAGGTCATCGACATAGATCTTCCGGCATCTCAGAATCATTCTCGCCTCGGCGAAACCGAATGCCCCATCCCGCAACTCGACAGGGGAGAGGCCCGCTTTGGCGATCTTGTCACCGTCGCGTCCCGACAACGATCCGCAAATATCCAGCGCCTGGCGATACTCCGGCCCAAAGAACGACAGGGTGAAAATAGTCTCCCGTTCCATGAACTCGTACGTATATCGAGTCGGCCGGACAAAACAGATCGCAATCTTCTTGTTCCAAAGCTCTCCGAGCGTTCCCCACGATGCCGTCATCGTATTTATCGCGCCGGCCTTTCCGGCAGTAATCAGCATCCACTCATCGGCAATTAACCTGAATGCATTGTCCGTCACTTCCCGGGGGTCAATCTTCCGATATGAATCCGTCATAGTAACCCTGCTTCCATTGGAATTAGTTTGTGGACTCCAGACACAATCAGGCTATGCCGAATGCCGGATCCACAGATTTGGCTCCACATACCTTGCCGAGGTTTTATCTGCCCTTATCTCAAGCGGCGCCAGTCCACCTGCCGGCACGTGCGGCCCATCTACCGCGATGTCAATCCCACACCATTCCAGCCAGTTCTCCCGCGTCCCATCGACTATCATCGAACGGTGACACGGATGGAGCACCTCTCCGCCCAGCTTGACATGTACTCGAATCCAATCGTCGGCAGGCAAACCGTCGGGTCGTGTTGATCCCACATACTCATCAAAATCCATGAAGGGGAAATTGCACTTCCTGTTTGGCCTCACGGGGGCAATCAGATTTGAAAATTGATGCACTCGGGCCACCTCGACCATGCTCTTTACCACCTGATAGCTGAGTCCCTTGTTGCGAAGGTCATCCCTCACCACAATCTGAAACGCGCAGAGCGCATTTGCCGGAATTCACGCTTCCGCCTGAGCCATCGCCGCGGTTACCGCCCACTCGAACCCCCCTTCCGGGAGATACGCA
>JBATNE010000129.1:0-10385 GCA_049290195.1 Candidatus Zixiibacteriota bacterium | reverse complement strand
GTTACCGCCCACTCGAACCCCCCTTCCGGGAGATACGCAAAAGGGCCGTCCCATCGGATCGGAAAGCAATTGCCGAAAGCGGCAACTTGATTGTCTGAGGGATCGCGAAGAGCAAACTGATACTCGGCAAACAGCCGGTACAGATCTTTCCAGTGATGCACTACCGCCGGGTTGTAATTCAGAAATTTGGGGAACGCCCCCGGCATAATGGCGTCCGTGATATCAATAAAATGCTCGACCTTGTCCGCCGTAATAATCTGATAGTCCGGCATGCCGATCAATCCCGGCCCCGATGGCTCAGTTTAGGATTCCGAAATAGAACAGAACCGGCAGGATCAACCCGGCGATCAGAGCCTCACCGCCGATAAATCCCGATGCCACCGTAATGCAGTGCCTCTCGTAAGAGACCGGGGCCTGCTTGGACCAGAGCCATCCAATCACCGCGCCAATTCCGACCGCGAGATTAAGTGTCCCCGGTAGAATCAACGCAAACCCAAATCCGGCCGCACTCGGCAACCATGACCACCCCTTGAGTACTTTCAAGAGCGTAATCACAACACCTGCAATTGCTGCAATCACCGTCCACTCCAGCGCCCCCGGAGGGAACGCGGCGATCCCTTTGGACATCAGTACTGCCATATTGGAGAGTTTCAGGCCGGTGGGAGCTACCAGCTCTTCACCGAGACGATACCGATTGGTCAGGATCGGATACATGATTGCAACCGCCGCCGCGCCAATGCCAACCGCCCAGAACTGCACCCAGGTCAATATGCGGGGTGTCGATCCTACTAGCTTGCCGGTCCGGTACACCTGCATCAATCCTTCCCCCTGCGAATTGATATTGCCGGACATACCGGCCGCCACCAGGTTATGCCCAATGAGAGGGGAGAAGGCGCGAAAGATCACCTGCACCGAGTTCGCCATCAAAGAAACCGGGCCGTTGTTGGTTTCACCAAGGACCCGTACACCCACGAGAATAAGGGGAAGTCCGAGCACAACCGCCGCAATCGTCTGCCAAATCGGTAAATCAAAATTCAGATACTGGAACACCGCCAGCAAGAACGTAAACAGAAGCGACATCAGAATGACCGTGCGCAGCGAGACATCCTCTCTCGTCACCACTGTTCCCTTGGCCGTCTTTAATCCCTTGAACATCGTTACCAGCGACTTCCACTGCAAGAGCACTGCGGTGAGAGCTGCTGTCACCATAATCGCGGTCGCCGGCCACATGAACCACATCATCGCGATCGAAAAGTGCGAGCCATTGATATACTTCGATGCCAGCCCGCCGTGCTGAGCCAGAAACTGCGATTGTTCGGCCGTTAGTGTCACGCCGGGAGCGATCAATGCCTTCACCTGCTCGATATACTGAGGCGCCACATTAGACAACACAATGTGCTGCCCCGCCATATCCAGAATCGCCGGTCCGAAATACCAGACCACTGCCGTTCCCAAAAGCATTGAAAGCCCGACATTGATGCCGATCAACATCCCGGTACCAATTGAAAGGACATTCCATTCCATACCAATGGCAAACCGTCCGGCGAAATTCCATGTCGCCAGCACGGCATATCCATCACGGAAGAATGCGACAACCGCCCCCACTGCAGCCGCGATACCGAGCGTTCCAATTCGTCCGCTGCCCTGGCCGCTCGCTTCATCAAGAACGTTAATCGTCTCCGCCGCAGCCACGCCGTCAGCGAATATCATCTGAGGATCATCTATGAAGTATTTGCGGAACAGCGCCGAGAAGAAAACACCGATCGCGCCGGAACAAGTCAGCCAGAAAAACATCTGCCACGGGCCAATATGCACCTGAGCCTCAGCCGGTACCGATTCATTCATCGCCAGATAGCCGAATGCCGCCGCCACGACGCACATGAAGGCCGTCGATGCCGCCGATGTCGCTGCAGACTGAATGACGTTATTCTGAACCGCATTGCGACCCTTGGTCGCCCGCGCCGTCATCCCGAGAAAGAGGGCGCCGAGAAACGCCGCCAGCACGCTGACATTGGGACCCATACCCAGCTTGAGTACGATATACGGATATGCGAGCGAGATAATCGTCGAGACCAGGATCGCACCTGTTACTGATTGCCATGTGATTTCGGGTTTGGAAGTCATCGAGTCCTCTCTGTTAGCCAAATACCGGCAGATTACCTGCAATAAAAGCTCAGTTCAATTGTCCCGTCAAGGAGGATTCAGTCCATGGACAGTCCAATATGGAAAACGGCCCCCAGTTTCCTGGAGGCCGTCACTGAGTACATGTGCAATTGCTCTAGTTCGGGCAGGCTACCAGTCCGAATCCGCCGCCAGTGAGATAACTCACCAGAGCGCTCAGATCGGCCAGATCCACCGAACCCAGTCCGTTGACATTCGCGCCATCTACGCAAGGAGGGATATACCCGCCTCCCGTAAGAAAACTCACTATCGCGCTGAGATCGGCCAGATCGACGCCACCTGACTGGTTGACATTTCCTCTCAGGCCAATACAACAGCTGATCGGGTTTATCTGAGCCAGAATCGTCGCAAATCCGGAACTTCCGGTGGTCGAGTAGAGCATCGCCGTGCGATAATGCACCGAGTCCCCAACGTTGAGCGTATCCTGCCCAAACGTCAAGAGCGCGCTCCAGTCAGCATTGGTGGTGCCGGACAGGTTCGCCGTCGCTGCCATCTCTTTGTAGGCTGAGCCCTGCGTCAAACCATTGTAGATGAGCGCTGGATTGTTGATCGCCCGCAGGTTTTTCGGTGTCTTGGATAGGAGGGCCAGGGCGCAGGCCGATGTATTGCCGCTGTTCTGCACATATACCAGCTTGTTGGCCACGTCGAAATTGCACTTGTTCGAACTTGAACTCGGGATATCGAAGTCCGCCAGCAGACCGGACAGCATTACTACCTGTGATCCGCAGGCGTTGCGAAGCCAGAAGTCGGCTATGATATACCCGCATCCGGCTACATCCGATGGTTCATACTGGTATTTGACCGTTCCCTGAATCCTGCCGTCTTTCGAGGCAATCCGAGTCTTACTGATGATGTCACCATTGCCGCTTGTACTCGATGTTATCGAGTCAACCACGCTGTAGGTCGGTGTCTGGTACATGTCCATATACACCGTCGTGTCGGAACCACTCTTAAACCCGGCCAACAACGTAGCCTTGCTCAACGCGTTAACGCTGTTCCGTACAAAACTGGTGACCACCGGTCGATTGCCAACCGTCGCCGTCAAACAGGCGGTCGTTGCGGTCGTCAGCTTATAGGCCGCCTTGACATACCCCAGTGACACCGACACTGGAACGCGTATCGTCGGCGCTACAATCGATGAGGTAGTGAGCACCACCGTGTCTTCAATCGTCCCCACATCGCACGATGTATAGCCGGTAGTGGCGTCAAATGATACCTGGACAGACATCGCATCATCGGTTGCCAGTACGGTCGGGAATGTGCCGGTCACGATGACATTACCGTTGGTTGTCGTTGCCGATTGCACCGTTACCGTTTCCGAGCGGCGATTCTTGATTTCTATCGTCGTATCAGACAACGCTCCAATCGAGGCCGCGAGCGGTGCGACCTGCGAAGGAGTCACAAATATCAGAGGGAACCCGATTGAATCGAGCGCATCCACGACCGACTGTACTTCCGGGCTCGGATCGCCGTAGAGGTCTATCGCCGACTGCAGCGTCATGGTCCCCCAGAAGGAGAAATTGGAACTGGGCGTCAAATAGGTCGTGAGGGTCCGATACCAGATCTGAGCCGCCTTGGTACGACCGATAGTGCTTCCAACCAGATACCCGGCCTTATTGGGAATACCACTGTTGACGTGGACACCGCCGTTGTCGTAGTTTGATCCGCTGTCAACATACTCACTGAGCTTCGCCGGCTGGTAACCGAACGGAAAACGGGCCGGGTTGGGACCCTGATGAGGATCCTGCATGCTTCTCAGAAAGCCCGGTGACGTAATTCTGATCTCTTCACCCAGAAGCCAGTTCGAGCTGTCAATCATCGCACCAAAGAAGTCCGAGAACGATTCGTTGAGTGCACCCGACTGGAACTGATAGATGAGTGCGGCCGTGCGCTCGGTGACACCATGAGTGAATTCATGTCCGAGAACGTCCAGCGATCCGGCGAAATTCTTGTATGTCGTTCCGTCTCCATCGCAGAAGTTCAACTTGGAGCCGTCCCAGTAAGCATTGTTCACGTAGGCAGGATCATGCACGTTGACAACAATCGAACTCCCGGCATTGTCAAAACCGTTTCGCCCTATCGATGTCCGGAAATATTCGTACACCAGCCCGGCATAGTAGTGTCCCGACACAGCTCCTTTGAGAGCGGTGTTGTCATTGAAGTTGTTATCCCCGTTCGGATCGACATACAGTGTCCCGCCGTTGTTCAGGTTGTTATAGGTGGCGATGACCCCTTTGAGATTCGCCTCCGGCGGCGTGTACATCATCCTCGTGGCATCAACCATTTGAATGGTCGAACCAACCTGATAGGTCTGGAGCGTCCGGACAGTCCCGTTGACGTCCACACCGGAACCGACCGTCGGACCATCTTCCTTCAGGTCGTTGTATTTCTCTATCACCACTCCGGTCTTGGCATCGACAAACACCTGCCACCAGAGGGCGTTGTTGGTCACGCTTCGAACAGTCACTTGATATGCAAGCCTCGCGACATTCCTGTCCGGGAAAATGACCAGCCTGGTTTCAAACCGAGGTTGATCCGCCCCGGCCATATCCTTCACGGCATTGAGCGCTGTTGCTTCTGCAGTCGAACTCGATACAGCCGGCAAAACCGAAATGGCCGGTGTCGGGATCGTCTGACCGCCGAGGAGATAGATCGATGATGCATCCTTAAAGTGAACGATCTTCTGACATCCCCAAACCGGCAGTCCCTGGTAAACCTGATCCAGCCTGACATGGGTCATCCCCAGATTATCAGTCTGCTGGTCAACCATGACCAATTCATTCACAGGATCGTTCAGGCCGAACAGGTCCTTTCGGTTGGCGATGAAATTCTCGGCCATCTGCACATAGTTTGCGCCGGTAGCCTTCATTGCCCCGGAGACAATCTCAGCCGTTCCCCGATAGCTGTCCAGGGTCACCTGGTCAATCCGGGATTGATTTGTGCTGTTGTTGAGCGCCAGAATCGGCCGGGCCGACATCATGATGAGCATGACGCCTACAACCCGCGATGTAGTACGGAGTCCTCGCAACATGTTGGTTTGCTCCTCAATCGAAGTAGTGTATCGGTGTATCGTCCAGTGAGGGGACATTCCGAATATAAGTCAATAACTGAGCTTTGCAACCCACAATCGTGATCAGCTTGCTACGAACAACCTTGACAATCGCGCCTCTATCGGTATGATTTCCCCATCCTGTTCAGGAACAAACCTGAAGGATCAAACCAGAGGGTGTCCAATGGCACGACTGCTTCTTACTATATCAGCAAGGGTGCTTGCGCTGACCGCATGTCTCCTGACCGCCGACGCATCGGCAACTTCGTTAACTGAGTTTGTGAGTCACGATCTTCGCGTCAAGATCGACCTGCCGAATCAAATGGCTCGTACCGAAGATCAAGGTTCACTGAAGATGGCAGCTGGCTGGAACCTGTTCTTTATTGCTCCAAATGCCAAACTCGATTCCTTCACCGTTGGTGGCGGAAGCGTCCAGCGTCTGGTTTTCGCTTCCACTGATACCGTGACCCTGCCGCCCGAAATCAAGTCAGCCATGCCCAAGGATGTTGACATCCCCACCAGCAAAATGGTCTTCTTCAAGACCCGCAAAGCCGACTCTACATCGTTCTTCATTCAATATTCTGCGAAATACGCTGATGATGTCAAAGATGTCCACTTCTCGCGCGAGTCAATCGGCCGCGAAATCTCCGGATCGATCTCCGACACTGGCGCCTACATCAGTGGTGGCGGCCTGTTCTATCCTCAGGGAGGGGAGAAGCGTGCCTATTTCGCCGTGACTGCCGACATCCCTGCCAGGTGGCATTCCATCCTAGATGGCAATCTGGAAAAGTCCGCCGTCACCGGTGCGCGGCGCACCGAATCATGGCGCAACCCTTTCCTGTCCGACGGCTGTACCTTCATGGCCGCTCCCTATGTCATCGATTCAGCAACCACAAACGGCGTCACCGCCTACTGCTATTTCTTTGCAGAGGACACTGCCCTCGCCGCCAATTATCTCGAGGCTACCCAAAAGTACCTGACAATGTACTCCGATCTGATCGGACCGTACCCATACAAGCGATTCACGGTCGCCGAGAACTTCTTCCCGACCGGCTACGGCATGCCCGGATGGACACTCCTCGGCCAGTCCGTCATCCGGCTGCCTTTCATCATTGCGTCATCGCTCGGCCATGAAGTCCTCCACAACTGGTGGGGAAACTCGGTCTATGTCGACCATGCCAAAGGAAACTGGTGCGAAGGGCTCACCACCTATGGCGCCGACTATCGCTACAAACTGAATGAGTCACCGGCAGCCGCCAAGTCGTACCGCAAAGACCTGCTCAAGGAATACGTCAGCTATGTCGGGAAGGACAAAGACTTCCCGCTTCGTGAGTTCACCGAGCGCTCCAGCCCGAGCACCCGTGCGGTCGGGTATGGCAAGTGCATGATGGTGTTCCACATGATCGAGAACTGGATCGGCACTACGGCATTCTTCCAGGCCTGGAAAGATGTCTATGCTACCCATCGCGGAGACAAGATCGCGTGGGAAGACTGGATCGCCGCGTTCGAGAAGTCCAGCGGCCAGAAGCTCGATTTCGTCATCCCGCAGTGGATAGATCGCGCCGGCGCCCCGGTGCTTGCTTTTGCAGCCAAGGAATCGACGATGGATGCTGGGTTCGTAACCCTTGAGATCAAAGTCAGTGAGTCGACTGGAACGCCGTATAAGCTCCGTATTCCGATCAGAGTGCAAGGGCCAGAGAGTGGTCCGGACAGTTTCGTTAGAGATACTTTTGTAACGATGACCGATACCACAGCCACTATATCATTCCAAGTTCCTTCGACAACGGCGTCAGTCACCCTCGACCCGGATTTCGATCTCTTCCGCAAGATGTATCCCGATGAGATCGAGCCGATCATCTCCGGCGTTCTCGGCGTCCCCAAAAAGGTACTCGTCAACTATGCGACCGACTACCAGCTGGCTGGTGCGCTCAACACGTTTGGTGCTAACTTCTCCGAAGATACCCTCAAGATGGTCGCGATCAATGCTCTGGCATCGCTAGACAAGGCAACCGCGCCGATCGTACTCAACCCGCCGGATCTTCCGCCTGCAATCGCGGGTCAGCTCAAGCTGACAACGGACTCGATTCTGATCGGTGGTCAATCGTTTGGTCGCAAAGGGCACACCGTTGTCATGGCGGCCAACAACTGGAACGGCATGGACAAGGCACTCCTGATCATCTCCGATGACGCCGCTTCATTGCCACGGGTCGGCGAGCTCGTGCCGCACTACGGTAAGTACTCCTGGCTCGTATTCGATGGCAGCAAGAACGTGGGGAAAGGGCAATGGGAAGTCGGCCAATCCCCGCTCCGAGTTCAGTTCATTCCGATGCGCGGTTCGCGCTGAACGCACACTAGATATTGACTCGATCCAGTGCCGCTTGATCTTCAAGCGGCACTTTCTATTAGGCACCCAATTAATTGTTGCCTATTTAGTTACAGGCCATCATGTAGCCAGCAAATTGTCAATGTGCCGTCCAGTCTGCAGGCAATAAAGTCAATGTCACCAAGCTACTTGTCGGTTCGAGCGGAGACGAGAACCGAGCCGGTAGCCGGCGCATAGTCATGGTGAGCGTAGTCGAACCATCATACAACCCGTTCAGAGTGTCCACGCCGGCCAATCAAAGACTAAATGAATCCATCCTTGACACGTTTGCGCCCCTCCCCGTATTTTTGATCAGTTAATCTTTGTAATCCCAACCGTGGAGGCACTTGTGAAAAAATGCTATCTGGTCATGGCAACTGTCGCCTGCCTTGTAGCCGCAGTCACCCCGCCCGATACTGAGGCGGCCCCAATCAACAAACGTCATTCGGCGTATGAACGATTCCTCGACAGTCCGGTCATGACGCCGGGCATGTCGCCGCAACTGAAGTCCGTGGTGGCGCTCACTCTGACGCTGGGGGAGACCGGCGTGGACGACCGGAGCTGGGCGAGCTCTTTGATGAGTATCGCCTCTCCCAACGTCGTCGATTCATTGACCTCCGACACCGGTTACATCTGGAGCACTGACCACTGGTCAGCGACCAACCGGACAACGCGCACCTATGACGGCACCGGCCGCATGACCGGCCAGGTGTCGGAGACCCTTCATGTCGCAACCTGGGTCAATGCAGACCGGTCTAATTTCTTCTACAATGGCGCCAGCACTCGGCTCGATTCGATGCGCCAGCAGAGCTGGGTATCATCGGCCTGGAAGAATTCCATTCTGAACCTCTACTACTACAGCGGCAGCAACCTCGACTCAGGGATCATCCTCACCTGGTCCGGTTCAGCATGGGTCAAATATTTCAAGTCAGTCACCACGGTTTCGGGCGGCCACACGACATCGCAGCTCTTGAGTTCATGGTCCGGTTCCGCCTGGGTCAACCAGACGCTGTTATCCTATTCCTACGATGGCGGCGGCCATCTGACCCAGTATCTGTCCCAGCATTGGAGCGGCAGTGCCTGGACCAATCAGAGCCGAACGGTTTCCACCTATACCGGCGGCGGGGACCTGGCGACCGACACTTATGAAACTTGGACCGGCAGTGCCTGGAACGGCGTCAACAAACACGTGTATGTGTTCGATGGTTCTCACCGCAAGATTCTTGACACTCAATCTGTCTGGGTCAATCCTATCTGGTTAGCCATGTATGTCGATTCTTCCAAGTACACCGGCAACAATGTGACTGAGTATGTGCACGCCAGCCTCCTCGGCGGAGGAGGGGATCGATACCTGTACACCTATAACGCCAACAACCAGATGACGTCCGAGACATATCAGATGTACGACATGGGCTCATCGCAATATGTCAACGACAGCAAATCCGTCTATGTCTACGGTGCTGGTGGAAGCGGTTCCTGTTGTGTCGGTATGCGCGGCAATGTCAACAATTCCGGCGGCATTGAATTGGCCGATCTCAGCGCCCTGGTGAGCTATCTGACCGGTGGTGGATATGTGCCTCCATGCCTGGAAGCTGCCAATGTCAACGGCACCGGTGCGGTGGAGTTAGCCGATCTCAGCGCCCTGGTGAGCTATCTGACAGGTGGTGGCTATGTTCCACCGAGCTGCCCGTAAGCCGTAGCTCTAGTCACCAATTCGCAAACATGATGTAAGGCGGGACCCGACTCTCGGTTCCGCCTTTTCTTGTAGCTGTCAAATTTCTATTGTAACCGACTATTCGATCTATAATACTGAAGGAAACTGACTTCACTCAACGCCACTTCTGGAGGGGCCATGAGACAAAGGCGAAATCACACTGCCGGCATTCTGTCATTTGTACTCTTGGCCGTTCTGGCCGCAACTGTGCTGGCCAAGCGCCCAATCAAGCCACCCAAAGGTGATATCGTCCTCCCCGTCGCCGTACCGCTTCGCTTTATTCCATCAGGCTATCCGCTGCTAGCCGGCAGAGAGTGCAAGAGCGCCGACGTCGCCATGGAAGTGCGGCTGACATTTAACGGCAATCCTTTCGAAGTGAAATTGATTTCGTGCAGTTGCCCCGGATATGGTTTCGAAGATTCCGCGCAGGCGGTCATATTGAGAAGTCATTTCCTGCCGCTGACCTACTACACAAATCCTGTCGAAGCAGAGTGGGCAAAAATCACCTTGAGCTATCGGTGCTATAACGGCCTTACGGCATTATATGGAGAACCGTCCGGCGATGACCGTTCCGACTCAATTCCGCGTCCCCCGGAGACTCTGCTCGAGAGCTTCAAGAGCGACCATATCGAACCGAGGGGTATGATCTTCTTTCCGTTCGATTCGGCCGCCCCGCGAGTCGCCGAAGGTGACGTTTACCTTGTCTATAAATGCACGCAATTGGGCCAGGTAACCGAAGCACATCCGGTGTTTTCGACACTTACTGATACGGCGCTCAACCAGACTGCTCTTCGACTTATTTCCGAAGGTTCGGTGATCTTCAGCCCTATGCCCTGGACCAGGATGCTTGACAGCCACTTGGTTCGCGTCTCTTTCAGAAATCACAGAAGGTCGGCTGCAGATGGTGCAGTCATTGATACGTTTGTTCCGATAACTGTCTACCCGGAAATGATCTCTCAGGCAAAACCTGATTTCCCCAGAAGCGCCCGAAATCAGAAATTTAGCGGGACTACATGGGTCGAGGCTCTGGTTGATACGATGGGAGTTGTCAAAGTCGCCACCATTTGGCAGAGCAGCGG
>JBATNE010000128.1:0-25830 GCA_049290195.1 Candidatus Zixiibacteriota bacterium | reverse complement strand
GTGCTAGGTCTTGCGATCGGCCTTGTAAGGCGGCGGATATCGAACCAACGAAAGAGTTGAGATTCTCAATTACAAATGACATCGGCTGTGAGTTTGTCGGCACTTGCGATACGGACTAATAGGAGAGATCAAATGAGCGACACGCACAACCCTCCGGTTCTTTTGCACTCGGCGCTGCGCGGTCTTCTGTTCGGAGTTCTTGTCCCTCTCATTACCATCTTAACGATCGGTTTTGAGAAGCCGCTGTGGCAGCTTCTCATATTTGGTGCGGTTGTGGGCACTGTATTGGGGCTCATATACCGATTTGTAGTCCGCAAGTGAGTCTCCAAATTATTTCAGCGTTTTGGATGGGAGCTTCTATGGCACTGACCGCATACGTCCTTGCCTTATTGTTATTGGTAGTCGGAATCACTCTCAGGTTCGTGATGCGTAAGTACCGCACGGAATGGGGCAAGACCATTCACTGGTACCAAGTGCAGTACTGGTTCATGCCATGGAAGACGGTCGACTACTTGACACCCAAAGGCATGAAGATATTCACGACATCGACAGCATGCATCTGCGCAGGCATTGCGTTTGTCATCATCGCCAGCCGGTTGTAGTTACGGGAGGCAGAAGCGGCTCGGGGAATCGGTACGTCAGCAACCCGCGATCTGCGTACGGCCGAATGGAAACTTGGAAATTGACCGGGAGGGAGCACGCTCCTTCCCGGGGACTTGTCACATGCGGAGGAGCAGGTGAAGGGATCAATTCGACTCGTGATAGTGTGCCTGGTTGTTGCCAATCTGGCACTTCTCTGGAAAAACAACGACCTCAAAGGGATTATCACGGCGACTTCGGTGATAGCAGGTGATTCAATCATGGAATGTGATACGACTATGGCCGCTGATTCGGCCTGGCCGGATGTTACCGAAATGGATGTGCAGGGAGTGTACGCCTACCCTGGATTCGGGAAAGCGATGGCTCCTACCGCGCGTGGGTCGGAGACGAAGAATCCGCCGATGACCCTAGCGATCTTCTTTTCTGCCAAGACTCAATGCAGTCTCACTCTCAGTGAGATGGGAGTTTACCGGAAGCTGCTACCGATACTTCGATCACGCGGTCAAGCGATGATTGCAGTGACGATGATGTCCGACTCCGTGACTATTGACAGTCTGCTGAAGAAGGAGAACCTATTAATCCCTATCGGGGCGATGGAGAAGACTGACCAGGGGATTGATTTCGACAAGATGGGGCTTTCGGCTCATTTCATGCCGTTCAAGGTTGTGTATGATTCGGCGTTTGACGCCATCTATATGAGGACTGGGGACAATTCGCCAGAGACGCAGGCGTCATTTGAGCGGGCAGTACTCAAGTTGAGCGGGCTGGTAGCTGAGGGGAAGTTGTGAAAAGGACGCTCCAAACTGGAGATTGAGATAGCGGCCCTAGGGGCCGCTTTTTTTTTGCGCGGACGCCCTGGGCCCGGGTGTGAATATCTATCGCCGAGCGGTGACTTCTTCCCGCAGGTGCGGGAGGGAATGCGGGAGAGTTCTGGTTTTCAGTCGGCAATTGCCGATTTTCTTCCTTTTCGATATCTCCAACAAATCCATTATCACACAGCAGGTTGTGTGATTGTTGACGCGAAGCGCCACGTTTGGCACGCTGATTGATGTGTTGTAGTGTGCGACCGTAAGCAATAGTTCCCATCTACTTGCGGACTGTCGGTGAGCGCATGTGACGGAACTCGGAAGTGGCAGGTGAAGAGCCTGCACTTCCGGGTTAAGATGAGTGACTACGGTGAAGGAGTGACTGATGGGAGAGAGAATCAAGGCATCACGCTACAATCACTTTGTGGAGATTGAGGATGGAAAGCGGCTGGCATTCAACGCGCTGAGCTGCGGGCTAGCGGAGATGGATGCTGAGAATTACCGGCGCTACTGCGAACTGATAGAACGGGGGGAACTCAACGGTGACGGACAGGATGACTTTGTCGCGAATCTGAAGAAGGGGGGGATGGTCGTCCCCGTCGAGGTGGACGAACTGGATGGGATAAGGGCAGCGCATTATATAGCTCGATTCGGTCAGAAGGGTCTTGGGCTCACCATCGTGCCTACACAAAGGTGTAACTTTGCTTGTGACTATTGCTACGAGAACAAAGATTTGCATTCCATGCGCCCCGACCGGGGCGGCTTGATGTCCGAAGAGATCTGCAAAAATCTCGTCCAGTACTGTGAAAAGCAATTATCGAAAAAGACCGGACTAAGCGTTACGTGGTATGGCGGCGAACCCCTATTGGCAAAACAGGTCATCAAGCGATTGACTATAGAGTTCGAGCGGATCTGCAAAGAGAAGGATGCCACCTACTCAGCCGGGATGATAACTAACGGATACCTTCTTGATGCTGCCACCGTGGACTGGATAGTTGAGCAGCATATACGATCCGTTCAGGTGACAATAGATGGTCCGCGGGAAGTCCACGATGTCCGTCGACCGCTCACATCAGGCAAGGGGACTTTTGACGTCATCATAGCCAACATCGACCGGATTCCTGACGACAAGAAGCTGCGAGTTGGACTACGTGTCAATATTGATGACCGAAACAGTAGCAGCGTATGCGATCTGCTTCAGGTCTTCCAAGAACACGGCTGGCACGCACGATCCAATGTCACACTTCATTTTGGACACGTGCTTGAGTATGCCGGGGCCTGCCTCAGCATGGGCTCCCATTGCATGGGCGGCAAGGAATTCGCACAATTCTTGGTTGACGCGTACCAGGCGGCACTGGACCTGGGGTTCCGCAATGTTGATTACCCATCCCAGATGCCGACCTCCTGCGCTGCGGTGGGTCTAGGATCGCATGTGATAGAACCCAACGGCGATGTTCAAGCCTGCTGGACAGCCATAGGGCACCGAGACAAGCGCATCGGTGTCCTAGACGAAAGCGGTATTAAATACACGGACAGTCATCTCAAGTGGCTGGGATGGTCGATGTTTCAGCAACCAATGGGTTGCACCTCTTGCTCCCTGCTGCCGGTCTGTATGGGCGGTTGTCCATTCAAATCCATTTACCCTGAAGATATCAAGGATTCTTATGCAGAAGCTTGCACCTCGTTCAGGCACAATTTGCCGGCGATGCTGCAGTTAACGCGCCTTGAAAAGAGTAACCAGTAGAGGGGAGGGAGGTGATGGTAGTGAGTTGGATAGTTGAGCCGACGGTTGCGATGAAAGGTCAAGTGATCGAATGGTGCGTCTTCACATTGTGTGGCACCTATTCGTGTTGCAGTAAGTCGTGCTACTGTGCGACGCAATGTGGATCACAATGGCCGCGACCGGTCTGCATTGCGGTGTATTGTGAAGACTAACTTATTTCTGCAACTTGACAAGCTGCCCTCATCTTGGCGGGACATATCTACGTGAAAAGGCCTTGCCCAGCGCGTTGGGAGTGGGAAAAGGAAGCGCATTGATAGAATTGAGCTGACTTAGAAAGTGAGGAAACAGTATGACTTGGATTGTAGAGCCGGAGAAAAATGCTGGAGGGACCACGACGACCTCCGTGTGGTGGGTGTGTGGCCCTTGGCTGGCTGGTGCCGTTTGGTTTGTCATCAACCAGGCGGTCAACGAGTGGCATGATAGAGGATGCGACAATTATTGTAGCGTCTATTCCACCTAGAGAAGAGCAATCGAGAAAGGCAGGCAGGAATGAAATGGATCAATCTACCTCTGGATCCGACATCGCAGCTGGACTTGTGGTGTCTCTTCCGCTGTGGTAGCTACTGTAGTGTCTTCTGCGAAGGCAAGTCTACTGGGCCGATTTGCAATTGAGCACGAATGCGGAATTGTTGATCCTGTACGTCGCTGTAGGGTGATGTTGCTGGAGTTCCTCCAAGGTGCGGAACTCCAGCAATCTGGCGCAAAAGGAGGAGTTGGTGGAGAGATCCTCCGACTCCCGACGCGCTTCTGACCTCTGGGACAGACGGTATTGAGCAGTTTGGAGTTGACACGTGGATAACGTACTCCCAGATTGGTATGATCATCGGAGGCTTGGAACTATCTAGCCTGAGGAGGTTCAATAATGCGTTTCTCCAAGTTCACGCTTTACCTGATCACTGTTGCCGTACTAGTCTATGTGGTACTTGCACGGACACTTCACATGGCAATAACCGATCTCTCTGCGGGACCAGTGCGAGGGGTGACATGGCTGCCCAGTTTGGTTCTTGCTGTCGCTATGATGTTGTTCTTGATATTCACTTGGAGAGGTCGGACGCTGTCACTCGCAGAGCGGGGCTTGACCCTTGGCAAGAAATTCTGGCCGGCTTTGGTGTACAGCGCTTTGTGGATACTCTATCTGTGGTGGAAGGGCGGTAGCGACGGCATTGTAACCCATCATGGTCGCCTGATTGAACTGAGTGCTTTGCTGCTCGTCAGTGAGTTGATTCTGCGAGCAGGGTTGCCATTTCTTGTGAGTGAAATGGTAGGCCGTAGTGGGGCGTGGACCAATCTCGTCGCAGTAATGAGCAGCGGCCTTCTGTTTGCAATCGCCCACCCCCTCGGCCAATCGCCGCTCTGGTGGCTCGGGCTATGTTTGATCTGGTCTGCGGGGGTCGTGTACTTCGACAGTGTTCTATTGGCCTGGATAACAGATGTTCAGCGAATTGCAGTGGAGACTTCGATTGGTTGCTCTCCGCTTCTTCTACTCTGGTTGATTCCCGCTTACATTGTGATTGCGCTCTTCGCTCGCCTTGTTGTTAGAAAGCGAGTGCCCGAGAGTGCATCCATAAGGCTATGACTCTTGTGATAGATTTGCATTCCGTCACTTTCTGTTATCCAAAACGCCCGGTAGATGCACTTTCCGGCGTTGCACTCCTCGCGAAGCCGGGGGAGATCTTTACCCTCGTTGGCCCCAACGGGGCCGGCAAGACCACGCTTTTGCGTATCTTCTCAGGCTTAATCAAACCGCAGAGCGGAACTGTGATGGTGTGCGAATATGATATGCTAACCCAAGAGTATCAGGCCAGAGCGTGCATTGGGTTAGTTTTGGGAGAAGAGCGGAGTTTCTACTATCGTCTATCGGGCGCACAGAACCTTGAGTTCTTTGGCGGGCTCTATGGCATTCAGCGTTCTATTCTCAAAATGCGCATTCCTCAGCTGTTGGAGAGGGTAGGGTTGTCGAAAGATGCCAAACTTCAATACATGCGCTACAGCACCGGTATGAAGAAGCGGCTAGGGCTGGCCCGCGCCCTCCTCCATGAGCCGCAAGTTCTCCTTCTCGATGAGCCGAACAGCGGCATCGATCCGCAATCGGCAAAGACTATTCGCAGCATCATCACCGATCTCAAGCACCAAGGCCGGACGATCTTCATGACCACGCACGATATGGTGGAAGCTGAAAGGCTCTCGGACCGGATCGGATTCCTGAAGGAAGGGAAGCTCGTGAAGGTCGGCACGGTCGATGAGTTCAGAGGAACGATCAACAAGAAGCGGCTTGAAATCACGTTTGCCAGTGGGCCTGCGCCGTTGAATTCCGCGGATATCGATGCTCTGGTGACGCAGATCAGGCGAAAGTCGAAATGCGAATCGATTGCCGTCAGCGCGATGGGTCTCACAATTTGTTACAACGGCTCATTTGACATGAATGCAGTTCTGCGAGATGTTGCGGATTCAGGCCTGACGGTGGAACGTACCAATACGCTTAGCGCTTCGCTTGAGGACGTGTTCATCAAACTGACAGAGAACTGAAGATGTATAAGATATACCTCTTTCTCAAGCGGTCTATTGTTACCCTTTTCAGCTACAAGACTGCCCTAGCCTTAGGAATAGTGGGAAGTTTTGTAGGATTGCTCCAATTTTCTTTCATGGGGAAATTTCTGAATGACGGCAACAGTTTTCCGGCACTACAGCAGTACGGGGGAAACCTGCTATCCTATCTAATCATAGGAACGGCGTTCACCAGTTTTCTGGGGGTGTCACTCAGTTCGTTTCAATCTACGATCCGGTCAGAGCAGCAGATGGGGACACTTGAATTCCTCCTGATGAGCAACACGCGCCTGGAGTTAATTCTGATCTATTCGGGGCTCATGAGCTTCTTGCAGACTCTGCTCAACGTGGCAATCCTATTGGCGATTGTGATCTTTGTTTTCAGTATCCCAATGAACATCAACATACCGGCCGCGCTTCTCGCAATGCTCTTGACGATTACGTCAATGTCAGGGATCGGCCTGATAAGTGCCGGGATAATCATAGTGACAAAAGTAGGTGACCCCATTTCCTGGGCTTTCACCTCGCTGACCGGCCTGTTCAGCGGAGTCATGTTCCCTGTCGAGTACCTGCCTGTGTATTTACGGCCAATCTCCGCGGTTCTTCCAACTACGTATGCTCTCCATGCGTTGCGTATGGCCATCACGGCCAATAAATCTATGTCGGAAATTGCCCCGCAACTGATGCTTCTGGCGACAATCACGCTGATAACCTTGCCGCTGGGACTGATTGCGGTGAGATTGGGATACAATCACGCTCGGAGAACCGGTTCTCTGGCTCAATACTGATGGAAGTGAAGTATGCAGGAATTGGCGGATCCGCTAACTACTAATCCGGTGAAGTCCGGACTATTGGAGCAGTTCAAGGGGATCGCGAACCTATTTGTTTCTCCTTCGAAGACCTTTGCTGGCGTCGTAGCAAATCGGTGGTGGGTAATTCCATTCTTACTCTGCGTACTGGCCGCGATGATATATGGCGCCAAAACCAGCCACTTTCGAATGGAGGACCTCAAAGCGGACATTCGGTCCGATCCCGGCAATTCACCCGACGAGGTTCAGCGTCGGATCGCCAATATTGACGGACAAATGAAACCTCATATCACAGTTTGGCTATTAGCCACGTCCACAGCTATTGTAGCGGCGGCCCACGGAGTCAAGGTATTCGGCTTGGCGCTGGTCATATGGTTGGCCCTCCAGTTGACTACCGCTCGGGTTCGTTACATGGTGCTGGTCTCAACAACAGCTTTCATATTTCTGGTAAAGATACCGGAGGCGGTCTTGATGGCTCCACTCATCATTTTCAAGGGAACGTCAAGAATTTCCCTCAGTCCAGTTGTCTTTCTTCCTTTTAAGTGGTATGGGTCACCACTCTACCGCCTACTTTCCACCTTTGACATCTTCTCTATATGGATGGGGGGACTGTTGGTCTTCGCATTGCCAATAGTGGCAGGGATCTCGACCAAAAAATCAGTCATGACGGTCGGCTACCTTTGGGGCATCTGGGCACTGGGGCATATTTTTCTCGGCAATTTGGTGGGGATTACCTGAAACGATATAGCGGCGAGACCGGGTCGGCGTGCCGGCATATTTCTTGTCAAAACTAGTTTTGGCCATGTAGCACACTTTGGGCAGATGCTACTTATCTACAGCTTTCGCCGAACTGGAGTCGCACAAAAAGCGTCACAATTTGGTCACAATGACACGCAAGTCCTTGTCCTACAACGCGAGCTGGGTTTCGATTCCGCCCATCACCAAATCGGACTGACAATCCCCGGATAAGCCATTAGCCAAGTTAACCGACCGCCTCTGGCTTCAGTTGGTCCACTCCCGTTCGCGTGCCCCTGAAACGTAATGTCGTCGAATCTCCCGATGCCATGCCCCATGTCATCACTTGACTCGTGGACGAGCATACTCGACATTGTCCATTCTAACGATTAGGATTATTCGAATCACGAGCCTTGTGTCACCTTCTATCCTTTAGGTACAAGAGTATGAACATCAAAATGTCCGGCCAATTCATTTTCCTGCTTGTCTTATTTATCTGCTGTGATCATTCAATTGCCATCGGTGAATCCAGACTTCGTGCCCGCGATCTTGGAGTCATGTTTGACGGCACAGCCGGCCCTTACAACGCCATCACCGATGTACCGGGCATTCAGGTTGGTTACAAGACTCGCATAGAAGGCGAGGGGAAGCTGGTGGTCGGGAAGGGCCCAGTTCGAACTGGTGTAACCATCATAATGCCATATGGACAAAAGAGCGATTACTATCCGTGCGGCTATTTCTCCCTCAATGGAGATGCCGATATGAGTGCAGCCCTTTACATCGACGACTACGGCATGCGTTGGGGTCCGATAGGAATTACCAACACCAACAGTGCGGGTGTCGTACGCGACGCTATCGGTGAATGGAATTATCGCACATTCAGCGATCATGGCGCCGAGGACATGTCCTTTGGTTATCCCATTGTGGGCGAAACATGGGACGGTGATTTCAACGACATCAACGGGTTTCATATCTCCAAGGAGGACGTTTTTGATGCCATCGCGGCTGCGACCAGCGGCCCAATCGCTGAGGGGAACGTTGGTGGTGGTACCGGAATGTGGTTGTACGGATTCAAAGGAGGAACAGGGACTTCATCTCGGCTCGTTAAAATCGGCGACACGACCTACACTGTTGGGGTGCTAGTTCAGGCCAACCTCGGGAGACGAGAAGATCTAACCGTTACCGGTGTGCCAGTAGGGAAGGAAATAACGGAATTGCAGCCTGTCATTGACGAGTCCTGGACCGACGGTTCAATATTCGTGGTCATCGGTACCGATGCGCCAATGCTGTCGCTCTATCTGAAACAGCTGGCCAAGCGTGGCGCACTCGGTTTGGCACGTACCGGCACTGCATCTGGTAATGGATCGGGTGACGTGTTCCTCGCATTCTCAACCTCCCCGATTGAGTATGACAGTACATATCAAACACTCACGCAGCGTTCAGTGACCAAATGGAGTCTGGATCCGTTGTATCGAGCGGCTGTGCAGGCAACGGAAGAGGCCATAGTAAACGTTCTTGTTGCAGCGGAAACGCTTTCCGGCGTCAACGGCAACACCCTCTATGCAATTCCACATGAACGCCTTCGCGAGGTTCTCAAGAAGTACAACCGGTTGAAGAAGTGAAGTGATAGACATCGGTACTAGGTGCTCGGAGCGCTCTGCGTCATCGATCTTGATACGTCAAATACTGACCGCAACTTGCTACGCAAAGGAACTACAGATGGACCTGACGAAGAAGGGATTCAGTTTTGGTCTCAAACTGATTGAATCTATTGTTCTTATCGCATCCATTCTGACTCTGGCGATCTCAGGGCTCCAGGCGCAGATGAATTCGATGGCAGAGCGGGCCGCTCGACAACTTCCCTTGAATATCTGTAAGGCAGACTGGGGGAACGAACAAATTCTCTGCGGTACATACCAGGTCTATGAGAATCGGACGCTGATGGCAGGCCGGAAGCTCTCCCTCAAGATAGTCGTCATTCCCTCACATGCAGAGAATCCGGAACCGGATCCGATATTCTTCCTTGAAGGCGGGCCCGGGGTAGCTGCGACCGACGCGGCATATTCTTTTGCAACAGAGTTGCCATATCGCCGGACCAGAGACATCGTACTAGTTGACCTGAGGGGAATGGGCGGTTCAAATCCGCTTCACTGCGATCTGGCCGGTGATCCCATGCTGTTGCAGAACTATCTGAACGAGATGTACCCGGTCAAGCTTGTGGAGGCATGCAGAAAACAGCTCGAAAAAGTGGCTGACCTCACCCAGTACACGACCTCGATCGCGATGGAAGACATTGAAGATGTGCGCTCCTGGCTCGGTTACGAACGAATTAACATCCTTGGGCTTTCATACGGCGGAAGGGCTGCCTATGTGTATGCCCGCGCCCATCCGGAACGAGTGCGATCCATTGTGTTGATGGGGCCCGCCGACATCGAGTCGAGACTGCCACTGTACCATGCTCAACAGGCGGAGAAGGCGTTTAGCTTCTTATGTTTAGATTGTCGCGCAGATTCGACATGCAATACCGCGTTTCCCAATCTCGAAAGGGAACTGCGCGAGTTAGTCGATGATCTGAGGCTCAGCCCGCCGACCGTTTCGTATCCACATCCGATGACGAAAGCAGCGACAAATGTGACAATTCGAGCGGACATATTTGTCGAGAACCTTCGCAGCGCCCTCTATGCGCCCGGCTCGGCGAGTGAGGTGCCATGGATCATTCATCGGGCGTATCAGGGGGACTTTGCGCCCTTTCTTGACTTTGTACTGCCATCGGAGTTTGGGCAGACGCCGTTCCTGGCAGAAGGGGCATACCTCTCGATTACCGGCGCGGAAGACGCGCCCTTCTTTACCGAGGCAGAGGCTCAGGAGCTTTCCGCGGGTACGCTGCTGGGAGACTACCGGGTGTTTCAACAGCGGCGCGCGGCTTCGCTGTGGCCCAAAGCAAAGGTTGCGTCAGACTACTTTGATGTCGTCGTTCTTGATATGCCCACGCTTATCATACAAGGACGCAAAGACCCGGTGATAGGCAGCGGATCAGTCATCAGGAGATATAGGAATGGAAGAGAGCTTCTGATTCCCCAGATGAACCACGTTCCATGGGGCCTCAGCAATATTGATTGTCTGGACAACCTGATGAATACGTTCATTGAAACAGCGGACTGGCGAAGTCTCGACACTACCTGTATCCTCAGTATGTTACCTCCACCGTTTAAGGCCTCGGCTGCGGAAGATCGCTCACACCCAAGGGAATGAAGATACTCACGACATCGACAGCATGCATCTTTGCAGGCATCGCGTTTGTCATCATTGCCAGTCGGTTGTAATTGCAGGAGTGTGCTGTGGCAGGTCATCCCGACACTTGCTTCCTCATGGCTCAATTTTCAGTGTGGTCGTTCCACTAATACTTACTGAATGAGTGGCAGGGGTGAAACCGGCAGCGGCAGCGGCTGAGACAGAGCTAAGCAACTGCACGTAATACGTACCCGGTGGAATTGGCATTACTACACCGCTTTGTTCATTGGATTGGCCGTCCCGTGCGGAATTGTATAGAAGGACCAGTGTTCCCGGACTGTTGGCGCCAAGGGACGCACAATTGTTCACAGACAGATGATTGAGAGATACATATGCTACGGCACCGGCAATTGTACCCCCACAGGTGTTTTGGTACTTGAGATATTCAGTAGTAGTTCCTCGATTCTTGATCACAAGAGTGACCCAGCTATTCGTGGACAATCCTACGTTAACTTCATTACCAAAACTCATCGTGCTCGGAACTGATGCTGCCGCCGAATATGAAATCGTCATGCTCTTGTTGCCTGTCGGGGAGTACGTGATGTTTCCATCCCCGGCTATGCCCCCGGCACTTAGGGTCGTGCTCAATGTTCCAGTCGTATTGCCGCCGCTTAATGTGCCATCGAGGCAAAAGAGAGTATCAGGCGGTCCATTCAACTCTGTTGAATCGGCTGGATAGCTGTCATACACACGATTTCCTGCAAGAGAGATGTAGGTGTTCTTTTCAATAGGAGACTTGACAATCGGCTGTATGACAAGGAACGGATTGCCAATCTTCACCTCCATGGTTATGCCCCCGCCATATGATACCGCGGCTAACGCAGTTTGATGACCAATGACCGTCACGGTTTGTGAAAGTGGATTTGGTATCAAACTATCACCTGCGGATCCATCGGCGACCGGATGCGCTTCAATCTTGTAATCTCCCCGAAGCAGGGAATCCAGAAGAGTGTCATTTACCACATGGATTGTGTCTTTCGGTCCCTTTACATCGATATCTGCTTTTGTGCTGTCAAGTAGTCCTGAAACAGTGAGGAGTAGACTTCCGTATTTCGCTTCATAATGGACGGTCACAGACGCAGTATCTTCATCTTGTAACGTGAAATTCGTATCAACCGGCTCGGGTACATAGGCCCTTCCGGTACTGTCCAGGACTTCAAATGCATACAGATGATATGCGCCCGGCTCTAGATTCTCAATTGATGTATCCGCCTCGATCTTGCCGGACGAATAAGAGAAAGGTCCATCGACATAGACGCCCCCCTTGGTGCTTCCAGGTAGTCCGTCAACTATGATATTCAAATTGGCGGAATAACCGACACTTACCGTTTTGTTCTCGGTGGCAAGTGTAGTGGGACCGAATGCTCCGCCTGAATATACACAGAACAAACACAGAGCGTTGTCATAGAGCACCTTGGAACGTTCGCCCGTCCCGCGAGATCGTACCTGCACAGTTCCACTGCCGCGCTTCTTGCCAATCCATTCCAGATTGGCGGTGTCTTCAGCGAGTATCTCAGGCGACCCGCTGTACAGTTCGACCAGATCAGAGTGGCTAATGGTAATCGGTCCCCAGGTCATTGTAGGCAGGTCAACTTCCGGATCGATGAAAACGCCGTGGTCCTGGTTATAGGCCACCAGGCCTTTACGATACAAATCCAGCGCAAACTTGATTGCTTCCTTCAGAATCTCCCGAAATTCCGTCTGAAGACCTGGCGGCAAACTGGAAAGCCCCAAGGCGTCAATGAGTATATCAAGGACATCAGTTGCCTTGACGGTGGACGGGTGATTCTTCGCACCAATTGAAATAGTGCTCAAGGTCGGTTCATTGATACCGATCGTATCGCCATATAACGTGATCGTGAAAGAAGTAACTTCAGCGGCAAAGAGACTTGGTGCCAAAGTTCCATAGGTAAACTCAAACACGGTCATGAGTGCATTTATAATGGCTATGGGTTTTGCCGCTAGGCCACTGATTGCAATGAGATCGGCGGCGATTTTCACGGACGCGGCATATTCGGCAGTAACTGGCTTAACAACATTGTTTTTGTAATCATCGAGGAGCGTATATATCTGCAATTCACAAGCGAGGTCCATATCGGGGCCCCCGCCTCGGCAGAAAACGCTGCTCTGCGTTACGGCAGTAACCCTGCCCGAAAACGCGCTCACTGAACCGGCGAACTCGTTGTAAAACTCAAGCGCTCCACTTGAAGCCATAAGTGCGTCTTGCAAAGCCAAATCGGGAGCTTGAATATTTTTCCATGATGAAGTTCCGCTGATGATTGACTGCAATGAGCTGTCAGTACCGGCGACAAGAGAGTCAAGCATGGTCATGACGGCAAAGCGGTAGCCGGGGAGCCGTACATCTTCGCCGGGAAGTTGGGGGAGGGAAGTCCAAATGGTCTTAAGCGAGTTTGCAATCGTGACCATGTCTTGCCGGATGGTTTCAGTGGAGCCCGGCACATGAGGTAATGAGTCGATACTCAGTGCGGCAACAGCTTGAGCAACGGTGTCTTTGCCTATTACGAGATAGACATTCTGCAATCCAACCGGAATCGTCGGCCAACTTGCACCGGAATCGAGAAAGAGTGGGATTAACGCCCTAATGCCGGTGCTGTCGGTCAGGAAAGCGGTCGGGAAGTTTCCGACGAGCAAGGTGACACCGGTATCCGAAGGCAAGATCTGATAACCGGAAATATCAATTGGACTCCCCGGAGCACCGTGAGTTGGCATTACCGCAATTGTTTTGCGCTCTTTGGAAGGCGGGTCGGCCGGATTCGTTGACTTTTTTGAACAGGTTAGGGCTACTGACATCGTAATGACGAGCAAGCCGGCAAATAGAAGGATACCCAAGCGGGGTTTTGTCACTAGTAGTCCTTTGCTATAGTTGGAATGGGAAGTCCGACAGATCAATATTTCTTAAATATAGCCATTTAGTCCATTTTGTCAATGTGAATTCCCGTGTTGTATCAAGTTGCACACGGCGCATTGAGGGTTTAGGGAACTTGCTTTTCCACTTCCCACTTGAAGGAAGCGTCACAATTTGGTCACTGAACTGTGAGTTCTTGTGCTACCACGCGCGTCTGGGGTTCAATTCCGCCCCTGCCGCATCGACGGGTAGTCACGACGAACGCGCTTCATTCGTCGTCCCGTTTGAAGGCTGAGGCGATATGCCCCTGCTCGCCTGATTACCGTATGGGAAAGCGCTATCTAAATTCGCGCCATGCCTGTTCGTACAATTCCGCTTCTCCATATAGAAGCGCCCCGGCAAAGAGGGTGCTTCGCCGGGACGCGGTCAAGGAGAGGGAGGAGGAAGGTTATTTCAACAGGATCATCTTCTTTGTTTCAATATGGTCGCCGGCATTGAGGCGGTAGAAGTAGATGCCGGAGGCGACATGGGTGCCGCTTTCACTGGTGCTGTTCCACTCGACGGAATGCGATCCAGCTTCAAGGCGAGTATCGACGAGGGTCGTTACTTTCTCACCGATGACATTGTAGATTTCGAGCGTGACCTGGCTCGCGTTCGGCAGATTGAATTCAATTCGCGTTGTCGGGTTGAACGGGTTGGGGTAATTCTGGCTGAGGGTAAACTCGCCGGGAACTGCAACTTTCGCGGCGAGGTCGGTTGTCGACGTGTCGCCCGGTGCCGCAGCCGCGATCGCAGCGCTGCCGTGGTAGTAGTAAACCACATAAATCTGTTTCACTCCCTGGTTGGCATATTGCGCCAGACCGGCTGTGGTATAGTTGGGGACAACTTTGTGGGGCAGGTCAAAGCCGGTAGTTCCGGTCCGATTGACTGCATCGGAGGTGATGGCGAACCGCATGGAACTTGTGTTGGTCGAATCAGTGAATATGCCCACATAGTAGGTAGCGCCGGCGGTAAGGGGGGTTCCGGCATTGAAGTGCAGGATATAGTCGGTCATCGTGACCGCAGTGGACCGCGCGGAGTCGCGAGTACGGGCGAGGTATCCGCCGATTGCATTGGACTGGTCGCTGTAGAGGACGCCGAAGCACCGGGTTGCTGCAGCATAGTTATTGCTGGCTCTGATCCTTATGGAGTCGAGCGTACCGCTGTTGGCGGGGGTTATCTTTGAGATGTAGTAGTTCGCCTTCAGCACCTGAGTTCCGCAGCCCGAGCACCCAACGGTCTGCTGAACGGTACCGGCAGTTGCTCCGGAGTAGTTGGTGCTGGTTCCGGAGGCCGTCGCGAAACTCCAGATAGCAGAGTAAGGGCCGGCACCGCCGGCATTAGATGCACTCACGCGCCAGTAGTAGGTCGTACCGATCGAGAGGCCAGTGACTGCGAACGTGGTTGGTACGAGGTTGCTCTGATCAATGACGGTGGTGCCAAAAGTAGCGCCGGTCGACACCTGGACTCTGTACGACACGGCTCCTGCCGAAGCGGTCCAGGTGAAGGTGGGATTGACGGATTGTCCGGTTGCGCTATTTGCTGGACTGGCCAGTGCAGGCGCGAGGGGTGGTGACGCAACGCCGGTGGTAAAGGACCAAACTGCGGAATAGGCGCCAGCGCCGGCAGCATTCGATGCGTTTACACGCCAATAATAGGCGGTGCCACCGGAAAGACCTGATATGGCTTTCGAAGTTGTAGTGATCGCGCTTTGGTCTACTATGGTTGTGGCGAAGGTGGCACTGGACGAAACCTGCAGGCGATATGAAGTCGCGGTGGCGGAGGCGTTCCAGGAAAGGGTCGGACCAGTTGAAACTCCGCTTGAGCCACTGGCAGGAGTTACCAGCGCTGGTGGGCTGGGGACAGTCGCTACGGTAGTGAAGGAGCGAGTAACGGAGTAGGGACTTGCGCCCGAAGCGTTGGAAGCGCTAACGCGCCAGTAGTAGACTGTGTTAGCAGTCAATCCAGACAGGGTTGAGGAAGTTCCGGACAGAGTTGGTTGATCGATAACAACTGTACTGAATGCGATGCTGGTAGCAACTTGCAAGTGGTATGAAGTTGCGGTAAGTGCTGGGCTCCATGTTAAGACAGGGCTGGTGGAGACGCCACTGGCGCCGGCGGCAGGAGTGACGAGGGCAGGAGCCGCGGGCACGGTAGCAACTATTCCGGCGTGATAATAGTAGATCGCGTAGATCTGCTTGACGCCCTGATTGGCGTATTGGGCCAGCCCAGCGGTTGAGTAGTTTGCGACCAATAAGTGGGGAGCATCGAACCCGGTTGTCCCGGTTCTGTTGACCGTGTTGCTGGTGATGGCAAAGCGCATGGAACTGGCGTTGGAAGAATCAGTGAAGACTCCCAAGTAATATGGTGTGCCGGCGGTAAGTGATATTCCGCTGTTGAAGTGGAGTACGTAGTTGGCCATGGTCGGCACAGTCGCCATCGCGGTGTCCTTTGATCGACCGAGGTACGCGCCGATACCACTGGTCTGATTACCATAGAGAATGCCGAAACATCCGACAGGTCCGGCGTAGTTATTGCTCGCGCGGATTCTGATTGAATCGAGTGTTCCGGTGTAGGCAGGGTCGATTCTGGAAAGATAGTAATTTGCTTTCAGCAGTTGGGTACCGCAACCATCGCAACCAACAGGCTGTTGAACTGCGCCTGCAGTTGAGTCGATGTAGGCGGTAAAACCGGCGGAGGGAGTTGTGAATGTCCATGTTGCTGAGTAGGAACTGGTACCGCCCGAACTGGAGGCGCTGACGTGCCAATAGTATGTAATGCCATTTGACAGGCCTGAAAGGTTCGTGGTAACGGCGACAAGCGCTGGCTGATCGATCAGGACGCTGAGGAAGGCGGCATCGGTGGCTACTTGCAGTCGGTAGGATGTTGCTGCGACTGAAGCATTCCATGTAAGAGTTGTGCTGGTTGGGACATTGATTGCGCCATTGGCGGGAGTTGCCAGCGTCGGAACGGGAGGCGCGGCGGACAGGGTAGTTTTTGCAATAACATTTGAGATGGGAGCCCAGTTGGGGATTTCATCGGCAGTCTCAATTGCAAAATAGTACGTCGTACCTGGGTTCAGGCCATTCACGGTAAAGGACTCGGGACTTCCGGCGATTCTAGGGGCGGGTTCCCCGGTGACCTGGGTAGCGCTGGACCAGTTAGCGGCAGTGATTGGGGAGAGGGAGTACCTAATGTCATAGGTAGTAGCCGTTCCGACATTGGCGTCATCGCCGGGAGATGTCCATGTCAGCAGCATTGTGGCTGCGTCGACATTGACAGAGGCCAGCAGCGCGACTGCCAGGCATAGGAATAGAGGCAGGATTGTTTTCATAGACCACACCACTCCTCGAGTAACTCGAGCTACTCGCTATAGCTTGCCGGATGGTGGGTGTAGAGGGGGTACGGGACGGGCTTCTCGGACTTCGACGCCATTCCCTCGGCATCCAGTTCTCCGGCCAGCATTATGTTGACCAATTCATTATACGTAACCGCTCACGCATAGACTAGCATATTATGCGAAAGCGGTCAAGAATATGGACAGGCCGGTGTCTTATCGAGGGTAACGGCTGGGTAAAGGAGGGCTGGTGATGGCTCGGAGTAGGTGGTACTTGGGGAAGAAACTGGGAGCGGTGGAGGGGGATGCCCGACGCGCTCGTCAGGTGGCTGGACGGTCCAGCACACACCGCTCCCATGATCATCCAAAGGGTTCAGCCTGTATGGTCACAGGTAACCTATTACGCAACAGTTGATAAAGGGACAGCCGCCGGAATGGGTGTCGGATCATGGGAGGGTAGTCCTCCGGCGGCTGCCATGTCCACGGACCAAGGATGCATGCCCATTTCGCGACTGACGCTGAAAGGGAGGCAGACAGCGCCAGCCGCACTACGGGTTATCATTGATGCCTGGACGCCCGGTGTAGCCGGGGATCTGGGGCATGGGGACGGAGGCCTTACATGCCCGCTGCATCATTCAGAGTATTATACGCAACCGCTCACGCATTAGCCATAAATTAATGCATAAGCGGTCACGAATAATTACATTGGCAGAAGAGTGCTGGCCGACCAATGCGGGCAATGTGATAGGGGGTATGGGGTTAGGGCAAATCCTAGGCGGACTCCCCATCTACGCCCTATAATGTAGAGGATTGCAGAGATTGCAGAGGGGAGCTACTAGGCTTTTTCTTTCTTCCGCCAGCGGGCGCGTGCGGCTTTGCGTGCGGCTTCACTCCGTTCGCGCTTAGTGAGAGCCTCGGCTCGTGCTTTGCCCCCCTTAAGACCGCCGAGTCTACCGAGTGATACGGCCGCTGGGTTTTTGGTAATACCACTGGAGATTGGTGGGATTGCAGTTGAAGCGGCGTCAGGCGAACCGGCCGTGGCAGTCGAGTCCGGTATGGAGGCATCAGACGAAGCAGCGATCGGAGTTGACTGATCATCAGCAGTAGAATCCGTGGGCGCGGCTTTTTTCGCAGGCGTGGCTGCGGTAGTTGTTTCTTCCAGCGGACGCTCTTCAGCAGTCTTTTCGCTCGGTGAGCCCACCGACGCGTTTTGATCCTCGCCACCGGCGGCGGAGTTCTTTTCCATTTGCGCTTATCCGCTGCTCCCAAAGAAAATGGAGCCGCTCAGTTGAATGTTTGTACACGAATGTACGAACCAATTATCATTCTATCGTACTGCAACATATAGGGTATCGGCGTTATTGTCAAGAATGAGAGCCGTCCGCGGCACATTCGCAAAAGACGGGGCAGATCGCCGAGGGCTCAATCATAGGGGTTAGATCTCCTTTCAATCTTTCGACCGATTTCCTGCATTCATCATACCGGTATACTGAATCACATCAGATGCATTAGAACTTCGATCTAGTCAGCCAAGAGCGGCGGGCTCCATTGGGTCACGGCATTCCAAACGCGGTTGCTCGCCATCGAGTAAGAGAGCGCCAACTAATCTTCTGACAGCAATGCGAAATGAGCCCGCGACCGACCTTCAGTCTGGAGCAGGCAGGACTATCGTGTTGCCGGTCATCAATAACCGCACAAACGACCGTCGCCGGCAAGCCGTATAGTCTATGCGGGATGCCAGTCGCGGGTTTCACACGACAAAGATTGGAGTCTTGCAATGGAACATACCACTAATACAACTTCAGCATACTCGTCTGTTGATGTATGCAGGGCAGGGAATTCATGAGGGCGACCTGGAGCGGTCTGCTCATCCCAGTCCTCACCGCAATCCTGTTCGCGGCCAGCAGCTTCGGGGCTGACTACAGTGAATCCACCGCCGGTGCCGTCCAGCAGCCGGTCGGTTGTGATGGGTGTGGCGCTCAGATTCTCAGGGCGAATTACTACGTCTCCGAAATCACTCCGGTCAATTCCGGGATGCTTGATTCAGCGAAAATCAGGATCAGCAACAACTACGGCGGATCAACGCGATGCTTTGGCATTGTCTATGGTGATCAGTCAAACGGCATAGGAGCGTATCTCGGACGATCACGGGACAGCGCCAGTTCCAGTATGAACACGATGGCGGACCGGGTGCTTCATTTCAACTCGGGAATCAATCTGACCGCCGGATCAACCTACTACATTGGCATCTTCACCGACTCTACCAATACGACGTCGATGCGCTTTGCAATCACCAACAGTTCCGCAGGACGAAGCGGGATTACCGGATTCGATCCGCCGCACGTGATTGTTCCGAACTACACGACCGCAGGTTTGGCGCAATGGGAGAACCAGGGAGTCAGCCAAATCTATGTGACATACTTCTATCATTCAGGTGGAGTCGTCACGGCGCCGGCTATACCGACTCCGGCATCGCCATTCAACGGCGCGAGCGGACAGACTACGGCTCCGACACTCATCTGGAATGCATCGAGCGGAGCAACCAGCTACCGTCTTCAGGTTTCAACGAATTCAGGATTCACAGCTGTTGTGCTGGATCAGGCGGCAATCGGCGGGACTTCATTTACCGCGCCGGGGCTGCAGTACAGCACGACTTATTACTGGCGTGTGCTGGCAACGAACTCCGGCGGTTCCAGTGCATACTCCAGCAGTTGGACTTTCGTCACTCAGGCACTGAGCTCCGGAAGCATGAATTCACTGGTCGTTTCGGCCAACCGGAGATACTTGCAGGCAGGCGGGACGCCCGTCTTTTTGAACGGGGAGGCTGCCTGGTCACTCGTGGTTCAGCCGACCTATGCGGGGGCTGACCAGTATTTGACCGATCGCGCCGGGCGAGGGGTCAATCTCGTGATGGTGAATTTGATTGAGAAGATGTTCGGCGACCGGGCACCTGGCAACATAGCCAACATTTCTCCATGGACCGGGAGTACTTTTGCAACACCGAATGAGCCGTATTTCGCTCATGTCGATTCGGTGGTCATTCGTGCGCAGCAGTTGGGAATTTATGTCATGCTCTTTCCAGTGTATCTCGGCTACGCCTTTGCCGGTGGAGTACCGGCGGGGCATTCAGCGTACGAGGATGGCTGGCACAACGAGATCGCAGCGGCGAGTTCTGCTACGATGAAAAACTGGGGAATCTACGTGGGGAACCGGTACCGGAACTATCCTAATGTGCTCTGGGGCATCGGCGGAGACAGTGATCCATCGTCGGTAAGAGCCAAGCTGGATACTTTTGTAGCGGGACTTCAGAGTGCCGATAACGTCTACGCGGGGAGAATCATCACAGGGCATGGCGGATCGCCTCTGGTAGCGTCGAGTCAATTTCCGGAATCCTGGTTGAATTTGAACAACACGTATTCCTGGACGCTGTCGGACTATCTGACACTGGCCGACCAGGCGTATGCAGTATCGCCGACCAAGCCGTTCATTCTGCTTGAGGGTGTATACGAAAACAATACCCAGATCAGTTGGACCTACCAGCAACTTCGTGCACAGACCTACTGGACTCTCCTGCGCGGAGGGTGCGGGCATTTCTTTGGGAACAATCCAATATGGTATTTCAGTGCGACGGCTGCGGGAAGTCCTACGTACCCGTGGCAGAATGACCTAAACAGCACACTGACACAGCAGATTACTTATCTCAATAGCCTGTGGAAGTCGATTCACTGGTGGACACTGGTACCGGACAGAGCAGGTGCGGTGATTACGTCAGGTGCGAATTCCGGAACGAACCTGGCGACGTTTGCGGTTGCATCGGACAGCACAGTCATAGTCGGATATTTGCCATCGTCACGAACGGTGACGATAAATCCGAGCGGCCTCAAGGGAGATTCCGTCATAGTCCGATGGCTCAATCCATCCAGCGGTACGTTTTCCGCTGCAGGGACGCAGACGAAAGTAACAAGAAGTTACACTCCGCCTTCGTCAGGTGACTGGGTACTTTCTATTGCAGGAAACATGACGACAGTCGTGGTGCAGGCACCGGGAGCGCCATCGCTGACCAGTCCGGTTTCGGGATCGACAGGGATACCGATAAATCCGACACTTACCTGGGCGGCATCGCCAGGAGCGACATCGTATCGGGTACAGGTATCGACGGACGTTTCCTTTGTTTCGCCGGTGATTGACCAGAGTAGTATCTCGACCACATCAGTGAATATCTCCGGGCTCACCGGGGGAGCGACCTACTATTGGCGGGTGAATGCGTCCAATACGGCCGGTCCAAGTCCGTATTCGGCGGTATGGAATTTTGCAACGGCGGTCGGCTTGCCGCCATCGGTTCCGACGCTCGCGAGTCCATTGAATGGAGCGACGGGTCTTTCCACGGGCCCGACCGTGAGCTGGAATACATCATCGGGTGCAACCGGGTACCGCGTACAGGTATCGGCAGATCCAGCGTTTGCAACTGTTCTGGTTGACCAGAGTAATGTTACCACGACTTCACTGGCACTGTCAGGTTTGCAAGCCGCGACTTCGTACAATTGGCGGGTGAGCGCATCAAACGGAAACGGACCAAGCGCCTTTTCATCCACATGGAGTTTTGTAACGGCTTCTGGTGCGAGCACGGCATATGTCGGTACTACGGTTGGTACGGTCCAGCAGGCAGTTGGATGTTCCGGGTGCGGGACGCAGATTCAGAAGGCTAACTACTACATTTCCCAGGTCAGCCCGGCCAACAGCGGCACGCTTGATTCAATCAAAATCCGAATGAGCAACAATTATGGAGGCGCCGTTGGCTGCTTTGGAGTAATCTATGGCGATCAAGCTACAGGGATCGGCAACTATCTTGGTCGCTCGCGGGACTCGGTCAAGTCGACTGTCCCAACAATGGCTGACTACACGCTTCGTTTCAACGCGGGAATATCACTTGCGGCCGGATCGAGATACTATGTCGGAGTCATCAGCAACCAGTCGAATACCACTACCATCAGGCTTGCAGTCACCAGCAATACAGCGAATCGAACCGGAGTCACCGGTTTTGATCCCCCGCACGTCGTAGTCGCGAACTACACGTCGGCTGGTTTGTCGCAGTATCAAAACCAGGGAGTCAAGCAGCTCTATCTCACATACTACTATCACTCAGGTGGCGTGGCATCCTCAATGGACGAGAGTGATGTTCTAGCGCGGCAGGCCACTGGCTTCGAGAGCGAGGGAATCCCGGACAAGTTCTCACTCAGTCAGAACTATCCCAATCCATTCAACCCGACAACGACTATCGAATTCAGTCTTCAGGCCTCCGGCAATGTTACTCTCGATGTTTTCAACTTGCTCGGACAAAGAATTCGCACGCTTGCAGATGGGGTGATGGAAGCGGGAACACACAGAGTTGAGTGGAACAGCAGAGATGATCATGGAAGTACTGTCTCCTCGGGAGTTTACTTCTATCGGTTGACGGCCGGTGAGTTTGTCGAGTCAAAGAAAATGATGCTGCTCAAGTAAGAATCTCGATCCCCTGCCCCTCAGGGTCGCAAAAGCCCCGGCGGAGTGGAGAGCTCTGTCGGGGGGTTCAATTATTAAGCTGTGCGCTGTAGTTCCAGAGGGTGTCGCTACTCTTTCATCCCTACGGAGGATGGACGGGCATGGGTATCTGCCGTAAACTTGATTAGTGCTCAACAGCTAGAGGCTGCCTGACCGGAAGCGCGCTTTTGAATGGCGCATCCGAAGGCGGATCAAACATGAAAAGGAGAAACAACATGTTCATAAAAAGAATCAGCACAGGGGTCATTTTGGGTGTCTTGTTGATGTTGCCGTTATCGGCGCACAGTCAGGGAAGCGCGTTTGTCGGCCCGCACATCGGCATCCAGAAGACATCGGGATCTGAGGGGTCGAACTATCTGGTAGGAGCGACCTTTCGAGTACACCTTCTGCCGGCGATAGGAGTCGAAGGAGACTTTGGATATCGTCAGGAAAAGTTCGGCGGTGGCGCCGTCACGCTCAAACAGTGGCCGGTAACTGTCACTGGACTGTTGTATCCGGTCCCATTCCTCTATGGTGGCCTTGGTGCGGGATGGTACAGCACGACGTTTGACTATTCCGACCAGTACAATGCGGCTGGATTTCCCGACGAAACGACTCGAAAGACGGGGTGGCATCTGGCGGCCGGCGTCGAAATTCCCGCGTCTCCGAGAGTCCACCTGTTTGGTGATGTGCGGTATGTCTTCCTGAACTACAAGTTCAAGAATCTTCCGGGGGCAGTCCTTGATGGAGCAAAGGCGAATTTCTATTCCATCAATGCGGGACTGCTGTTCCGCCTCTAACGTGAATCTACCGGAGCGCTGTTGGCCGATAGCTGTAGCTTCGACCGACGGCGCATCCGTGCTTATCAGAAGGGACGATGCATGCTCTGGACAATTGCTGTGATCCTGCTCATCCTCTGGGGAGCAGGGCTGGTAGCCGGGATCATGATGGGCGGACTTTTGCACATTCTGGTGGTACTTGCTATCGCGGCGATTCTGATGCAGAAATTTCATGGCAGGAAGCCGATATGAGACTTCGTGCCGACAGGCAGCACCGCTCATGAACATCAGCGTAATCGGCGGGATAGTGTTCATCGCTCTTGGCGTGGGCTGGATCGCCTACGATGTGACGCACAAGCGACGCATGAAACGAGAATTGGCAACGAAACCCAAATGACAAAGGATATTACAATGGATCGATTTGAAGACAAGCGGATTAACGAAGCTCTCGAGCTCCTGAACACGGCTGCGCGTGACAAGAAGAGCGAGCTTCAGACGGCGATGGAAAACAAATACACCGATCTCACATCGATGTTTGGCTCCTTTACCGAACAGGTAAAGCAGCGCGCGACGGAAACGTATGAGGACGGCAGGAAGAAAGTGGTGGCATGCGCCACGGGGATTGACAAGAGCGTTCACCAGAATCCCTGGGCTTATATCGGAGGTGCAGCTGCTGCTGCGATGGTGTGCGGGTTCATGCTTGGACGTTCGCGAGGACCGAGGAGCTGATGAACGGACTATTTCAGAGGGTTTTAGATTGGGTCAAGTTGACCTATCTGGAGCCATCGGTGAAGCTCTGCAAGATCAAGGCGGCAATCTATTATCTGGAAGGGGTCAAGAAGGCCCACCGGATACTTCTGTTGATCTGCCTGCTGGTCTTTGTCATCACGCTTATTGGCGCCGGACTGGTCATGATTCCGCTGGCGTTGATACTCTTCATGCCCTGGGAGCCGACCACCCGGGCAATAGTAGGAATATGCATTGGTGCAGTCTACCTGCTTGGTCCGGCAATAGCGCTGAGCACGCTACTGTCGGAGAAGCGGTGGATGCGGATGACCGGTGCGAGCGAAGTTCTTCGAAAGCTCGCGGATTAGCGCGTAGCTGTCGAATGTAGAAAGCCGGCCATGGGGCCGGCTTTTTTTATCCAAGATTTTCAGGGGATGTAGGGTCAAATCTGCCAGAAGACCGGATCGATAAGCAGGTCGCGGATCCCCATGATTGCGAACTGGATCGCCACACAGATCAGCATGAATCCCATAATCCGGGAAAGGCTGTCCACACCGTTGACGCCGAGCAGTCGATGGAGCGAGCCGGCGCCTCGCAGCACGAGCCACGAGACCAACGCAGTGATCACAATGGCGACTACGACGGCGGAGAAGGCAAGGACTCGGTCGATGCCATGCTGACCATCGATGGTTGAGGACATGGTGATTACGACCGCGATCGAACCGGGGCCGCTGAGACTGGGCATGGCCAGTGGGCTGAAGGCGAGGTTGGTTTTCTGCGAGGCTTCAAGCTTTCCTTCGGGAGAAATAGGAGTATTTCCAGGAAACAGCATCCGATAGCCGAGTATGCCGATGACCAGGCCACCGGCGAGGCGGATGCCAGGAAGGGAAATGCCGAAGGCAATCATGATTAAGTGACCGCCGAAAAGAAACGTCACGAGAATCAGAGTCATGTAGATACATGCCCAGGTGACCTGCCGGTTGCGTTGCTTGGGCGTGAGATGTTCACTGATACCAAGCAGTAGAACTGCTGTACTAACAGGGTTGACGATGGGGAGCAGGGTAACCAGGGCTACCCCGATCCAGGAGAGGAACTCGACCGTTTCCTTCAATTGAATTCCTTTATGGGGCTACTCACTGGTTATCATCGAGCCATTTCAGCATTTGATTGATACTACTGACGGCGAGGCAGATGCTGGTATCGGCGGCGCCGTAGTAGAAGTGGACCGTGTCACCATCGGGGAGAATGGTATATCCGCACGGGAAGACGACATTGCCGACATCCCCCTGCAATTCGTATGGCTGTTCCGGACCGAATATCCAGTGATTACTTCGGCGTAGACAAATCTCCGGGGTCTTGAGATCAAAGAGAGCCAGACCTAATCTGTAGATCGCACCGGCGGCGGTATAGCGAACACCGTGATAAAGCATGAGCCATCCCCGGGGAGTCTCGATTGGGGGCGGGGAGAGGCCGATCTTGTTGGCGTCCCACCATCCGCCCCGGCGTGCCTCGAGCATGAGTTTGTGTCCGCCCCAGTGAGTAAGATCGGGGGAATAGGAAATCCAGATGTGCGCGCGGGAGGAGCTGACCGGGCGATGGATGAGCGCCCAGCGGCCATCGATACGATAGGGCAACAAAGTTGCGTCCTTGTCTTCGGGCGCCATGACAACACCACGCCGCTTAAATGTGATAAAGTCGGCGGTCGTTGCAAGTGCTACACCTGGCCCATCGCGCGTGAAGGCTGTGTAGACGACAATGTACTGATTCAGTTCCGGAACCCAGGTAATACGGGGATCCTCGATTCCCCACAATTCTTCAGTGTAGTGTTCAGGATCCGGTAACATCGTTGGCGTCTGGTCGATAATCCAGCCGTCGATGCCGTTGGCGGATCGGGCTGCGCACAAGTGCGATTGGCCGGAGCGGTCTTCCACGCGGCAGAGGAGAAGAGTAGTGCCGTCGGCCAAAAGGGTAGCTCCGGGATTAAAGACGGTATTAACG
>JBATNE010000127.1:0-1634 GCA_049290195.1 Candidatus Zixiibacteriota bacterium | reverse complement strand
AAACAATGTATCATCACTACCTTTTTTAACATTTACACCTGGATGAAATTTTGTTCCTCTTTGTCTAACAATAATGTTACCAGCAAGAACACTTTCGCCACCAAATCTTTTAACACCAAGGCGTTGTGCATTACTGTCTCTACCGTTACGTGATGATCCCTGACCTTTTTTATGTGCCATTGTAAAACTCCTTTTATCCTATCTTGGTAACTTCAATTCTTGTTAAATGTTGTCTGTGTCCGTTCATTTTTTGATAACCTTTTCTTCTTTTCTTTTTGAAGACTAATACTTTTTCATCTTTCAAATGACTAAGTACTTTTGCGGTTACTGTAACACCTTTTATTACTGGACTACCAACTTTAGTTTCTTTACCATCACTTAATAATAAAACCTGATCAAATGTAATTTCAGAATCTGGTTCTTGTGTTAATCGTGGTACATAATATTTTGTATTTTCGGATACTTTAAATTGTTGTCCTAAAATATCAACAACTGCGATCATTTTTTCCTCATAATTTCTAATTTGAGCGTGTAAATCTAATAAAACAAAGGTTTTATGTCAAACTTTTATCAGTTTAATTTTATGCAAAAAACTGCTTATTTCTTCAATTTGAAAGAAAACTGGCTTCCTGCATCTAATTTACTACTAACAAATATTTTTGAGCTGTGTGCTTCTATGATATGTTTTGCAATAGCTAAACCTAAACCTGTGCCTCCAACAGACCTGGATCTCGCTTTATCTACTCTATAAAATCTTTCAAATATTCTATTTAAATCTTCTTCTGGAATTCCAATTCCAGTATCATTTATACTGATTTCAACAAACTTTTTCTCTTCCTGGATAATAATTTCAACACTACCCTCATCAGTATATTTGATTGCATTCTGGAGTAGATTTACAAAAACTTGTTTAAGTTTTTCTTTATCTCCAAAAACCTGAAGTTTTTCGTTTGATGGATTAAAAATCAGTTTAATATTTTTTTCTTCTGTCATCAGTGAAAATTCATTAATAATATTTTTAATGAATTCCGTTATATCAAAATATCTAAAGCTCATTCTCATTTCACCAGATTCAATCATCGAGATATCAATCAAATCATTTAACAGGTTACTAAGATTAACCGTGTGATGTTCTGCTTTTTCTAAAAAATGCTTATTAACTTTTGGATCATTAAGAGCACCATTTAAAAGTGTTTCGATGTAACCTTGTATTGCAAAAATCGGTGTACGCAATTCGTGAGAAACATTTGCAAGAAACTGGCTTCGCATTTTTTGTAATCGTTCAAGATATTCAATATCGTTTTTTGTTTTTTCAAACATCTGTTTGATTTCAATTTCAAGGACATCAAGATGTTTAGATAAAATTATTTCACTGGATGATTCAAATTTGCTTTGCCTTATTGATGAGATAATTTCTTTGATTTCGTTAATCTCCTTTATTCTTCTTCTACCAATTAGATTAAGAATTATAAATCCTACAACTAACAAAAGGATGATGAGCGGAATGCTTAACGAAGTGTTATCAACAAGTAAAAAGATTATTAAAACTATTAGAATAAGAAATAATATAAATTCTCTAAAGTAAACTAATGCAGAAGAGATATTGGATTTAATTTCATTCCACACTTTTTAAT
>JBATNE010000126.1:0-10550 GCA_049290195.1 Candidatus Zixiibacteriota bacterium | reverse complement strand
GTGGTGTATGATGACTATTGGGTCTGATCTCTATGTCGGTACGGCAGGGGGAGTCTGGGTATCAAGTAACAAAGGGACGAACTGGACCAGTTTCAGCACGGGGTTGCCGGATAGTATTCTCGTTAACAAGCTCACTACCGATGGTCAGTATATGTATGCCGGTACCGGAAATTTGAGCATCTGGCGCAGATCGCTGGCACCATCGTGTTGTACCGGGACGACCGGGAATATCAATTGTACCGGGACAATCGACCTCGTCGATTTGTCGACACTGGTGAAGTATCTGACCGAAGGGGGCTTCTCGCTCTGCTGCCCTGATGCGGCCAATGTCAATCGGACAGGAGTTATCGATCTTGCCGATTTGAGTTCGCTCTTGAGTTATCTGACCGGCGGCGGGTTTGTCCTGCCGAATTGTCCCTGATGGGAGAATTTTGAGTAGACTATCTGCGGCTGTCGCCGTTATTCTATTTCGAAGATTCTTGACCGACAGGCTGCAATGGAACTCCAATGGATGTGACAATAGTCAGAACCGACTCAGGGAATACAGATTTCAGGGGGCTGGTCGTGCTGCTGGATCAGGACCTGAAGATCCGCGACGGGGATGAGCACGCCTTTTATGCGACGTACAACAAAATCGACTATTTGAAGCAAGTGGTGGTGGCCTATCTGAATGGAGTGGCTGTCGGGTGCGGGGCAATTAAGGAATTCAGTTCCGGAGTTGGGGAAATCAAGCGGATGTTCGTATTACCCGAATACCGCGGGAAAGGGATAGCCGGGAAGGTGCTGGGTGAATTGGAAAAATGGGGAGCGGAGATGGGGTATTCCAGCTGTGTGCTGGAGACCGGCAAGAAGCAGCCGGAAGCGATCCGTCTCTATACCAAGAGCGGGTACAGCATCATTCCGAATTACGGTCAGTATCAAGGGATGGAGAACAGCGTGTGTATGGAAAAGCGGCTGGAAACTACGCGGGTCTAGGATTGTCTGACTGACACATCAGTTGCGAGGGGAGCTGGCGAATGGGCTGAGGGGGCGAACTCGGCAGTTCAATGCACGCAGGGGGAATGTGATCGGCTATATTGCCGACCATGAGCAAGCCACCCAAACAGACTTTCCTCTATATCGCCAAATGCAAAGACGGCAGCTACTATACCGGGATAACAATAGACATTGAGAAGCGGTTCGCGCTTCATAATTCCGGCAAGGGGGCAAAATACACCGCTGCGCGCCGCCCGATTACGCTCGTCTATTCCGAAAGCCTGGAATCACTATCGTCGGCACTCAAGCGAGAACGTCAGATCAAGCAATGGACCCGAGCGCGCAAGGATGCGCTGGTTCTTGCAGGAGGTCTGGTGAAAAAGAAACGCCGCAAGAAGAAGGCGGCAGTTTCGACACGGAAGTAAGACCGGTTTTCGAAAGAGCTCACTCCTGTTTCTGCGCGAGGAGTTTTGCCATGTTTCCGTACGCAGTTCGGGCGGAGAAGAACAGGCTGATCAACTGCGGCGACTGGCGGAAGTAGGCCATGCGTCGAAAAGGGGAGACAGTCGGTTTGATCCGGAGCGCCCGCAACGGGGACGCGGCCCTTCGATGCAGGCGGCTGTACTCTTTGTAGAATCTGGCGGCGGGCAGTTTGGTCGGGAAGAGGGAATGCGCCAGATCAAAGAAGCGCCGGTCCTGAGAGAGTAATCCCTCGTGAACTTCATCGTAGAACTCCGTTCCGGGGAAGGGGGTCAGAACGGTGAATTCAAAATAGTAAATTCGCATTCTATCCATGTATTCCAGAATGCGATCGAAATCGGCTCGGGTGTAATCCGGACGGACGATGAAGGCGCCGAGTGGATCGACGTGGTTGGCATGGAGAATTTCCACTGCCTTGCTGTTTTCTGAGACTGACCCCTTCTTGTTGAGCGCCTTGATCTGGACATCATCGGGGGATTCCAACCCCAGAAACACTTTCTTCAATCCCAGGCGCGCCCAGCGCTCGATCACTTCAGGATGCCGATTGATATCATCGACCCGACTCAAGACATAATACTGCTTATCAATTCCAGACTTCTCGATGAGGGACGCCAGTTCATTGGCGTGGCGGTAGTCGAAAAAAAGGTTGTCATCGCCAATATATATGTAAGGTTCATCGATTCTGCTCAGTTCTTCCAGTACCAGATGGGGGGATCGCTTCAGAACCCGTCGCCCGGTAAGCGCCGGGCAGGGACAGAAACTGCAGGCGTGAGGGCATCCGACCGAAGTCACGATCAGCGCGACCGGCTTCCAGATGAGATGGCAATACTTTGAGCGGTAGGGTTGGGTGAGGTCTCGACGGGGGATGGGGAGGTGGTCGAGATTGGTAATCATGGGGGACGGAGCGGTCGAGAACCAATCGCGGCCGGTGCGTATGGAAAGACCCTCGATATCGGCAACCGATTTACCTGCTTCGAGGCGATCGACCAGAAGCTTGAACGAAAGGGGACGCTGGCCCGGGATGAGGAAATCAACATCCGGGGAGAGAAGTTCATTGGGGGCAAGGGTGGCGTGTGGACCACCTACGATGGTTGAAGCAGTGGGAGAAACCTGTTTGACATAGCTGAGGACTTCGAGCATGCGGCGGGTGTGCACTACCGTTCCAGTGATGCCGGCAACATCCGGGAGAAACGTTTCGATCACCTGCTTCCAATCCTTGATCACTTTCATGTCGAGAATCCTGACATCATGATTGGGAATGGCGGCGGCGAGATATTCGAGGGCGAGTGGTTCGACATTGATGAGTCCTCGGGGGATCACACTGAGTGGATCCGTATCCGGATATATGAGGAGTACCCGCATGTTACCTCCGTGTATGCTTTTCAATAGTGGGAGAGCAAGAAGTCTGCCCGGCGTCTGCCCAAATTGAGGATGCGATGCTCGCATTGGCATCGGGTGCGATAGTCTCAGACCAGTCGGCTGCGGAGCTCTTGAGCCGTGTTCCCTAACGTCTTGTATGGTTTGGAGTTGCCGGGAGTCTGGGGTGTGCGTGGGGGATGCGCGTGCGATCCGGACGGAATTGGATCGTATGGATGAGGGAGCATTTGCTTTGCTTCCAGATGGGGGATGGACTGGTAAGATCCTTTTTCAGGTGATTAGTTGCTATCCACCGAGAGGACGGTGCGGTCTCGTGGACTGCCCTGGTAACCTCAAGACTTGCAAGGTGGTCGGATAAAGAGTATATTATCCACGATACCGGCATGGCAGTTGCCAATACCCCCTCGTGTAGACAATATCATCTGGCGATTGCGCCACTTACCGCACTAAACGATCAAGGAGAGGTTATGAAACGGTTACTATCGTTGCTATGCGTTCTGGTATTTCTCCTGGCTACCACGAGCTTTGGGGAAACACTGACGGTGCTTCATCTCAACGACACTCACGCACACCTGCTGCCGTATGGCCCGAAAGATGCGACAGGACACGGGACATGGGGTGGAATGGCTCGCGTTGCCACACTGGTGGGAATGAATAAGATGACCGAGCCGAACGCGATGATGTTCCACTCCGGCGATTTCTGCGTCGGAGATTTCATGTTTCAGGAGTACCTGGGGATTCCGGAACTTCAGATTATGAAACAGGCAGGATTCGATGCGGTCGAATTGGGGAATCATGAATTTGATTTGTACCCGTCGACGCTCAAATACATGCTGAATCAGGCGGGGTATCCATCGAACGGCATCCCGGTTCTGTGCGCCAATCTCGATATGTCGGCTGACCCTGAGATGGCCTACTTTGTTCAGCCGTACATGATCAAGCAGTGCGGGTCGGTGAAAGTGGGAATATTCGGATTGCTGACGGATTTCACCAATTCCGGATCGAATGTCGTACCGCTCTCGGTCATTCCGCCGCTGAATGTCGCTCAGGCCTGGATTGACACGCTCAAGATCGGGCATGGATGCGATGTCGTCTTGTTGATTTCCCATCTGGGTGTGGATATGGATCAGATGGTTGCAGCGACCACGAACGGCATCAATGTGATAGTCGGCGGCCACACCCACACGCTGGTGAACCAGCCGCTGACAGTCGGGAATACGCTCATTCTTCAGGCCGGCGAATTTGGGCATTACCTCGGCAAGCTCCATCTCAATGTCGAGGGTGGACTGGTAACCGGCTGGGATTACCAGTTGATCACCGTTGATGCGACCGTGCCGGAAGAACCGACACTGGCCGGACTCCTTGGCAGCCTAGCAGCAGGAATTGAAGCAGATCCGCGTTTCGGACCTGTCTATAGTCAGCCGGTTGCACGAGCTGCGATCGATATCGACCGTGACTTCGGACATGGCCTGGTAATGGACAATCCGATGGGGAATCTCATCTCCGACGCTTACCGCAAAGTCACCGGCACTGACATTGCAATTCAGCCGCAGGGGTTCATCAACCAGCAGTTGTGGGCCGGGCCGATAGTTGGTGACGAAGTATTTCAATCGGTGCCGTATGGATTCGATCAGGTTACAGGACTTGGGCTGAAAGTGGCGACGTTCAAGACCGATGGTGCTTCGCTGATCGCAGGTCTCGAGTTCTCGGTGTACAATTTGCCCTATTTGGAGGACTTCCTCCTGCATGCGTCCAACATGAGCTTCGCCTATGACATGACGAAGCCGGCCGGAATGCGCGTTGACTATGCCAGCATACTGATTGGCGGGAAGCCGATCAATCCGGCAGGAGTGTACACGGTTACGGTGCCGGACGGTGTCATCCCGTTCCTATCGCAGATTCCAGGATTTAACATGACTGATATCGTGGTCACTGACAAATACATGTACTCGGTAGTGAAGGAGTATCTGGCGGCGAAGAGTCCGGTAGCGTATTACCGCGAAGGCAGGATTCTCAACCTGGAAGTACTGGCAGAGCCGGTTGACGGTGCGAAAGCGCTCGCAGATTTGGTTACCGTGTATGAGCAGAACGGTTCCATTCGCAGAGGATGTGTCGCCGACAATCTGCGGCGTGAGTTTCTTGCCGTGGCCAGGACGCTCGAGTATCACCGGGTCATTCCCGCTCTCATGATACTGCAGGCGATCAAGCTGCAGGTGGCGCTGGAAGCCAAATTGCACCGGGTGTCCGATTCCGATGCGAGGACTCTGAAGTACCTTATAGTTCAACTGTCGGCTTCGATCAAGCGGAGTGCCGGCATTGCCTGGAAGGGGACCGGCGATGATGAGGTTGAAGCAATCGTGCCGCAGACGTTTGAACTGGGGCAGAACTATCCCAATCCGTTCAATCCCTCGACGCGGATTGAATTCAGCCTGCCCAGCACGCAGCAGGTGCGGCTGGATATCTACAATATCCTGGGAGAGCAGGTGACAACACTGGTCGACGGCGAGATGAGTGCCGGTCAGCACAGTATTGAATGGAACAGCACCGACTCACACGGACAGGGAGTGGCCAGCGGCATCTACTTCTATCGCTTGACCGCCGGGGACAAGGTAGCCACCAGGAAGATGATGCTGGTGAAGTGACCGCATAGTTTCTGGTTGGCGTTTGGCGCGGCCGGCAAAGAGGGAATTGCCGGCCGCTTGTTTAGGGTTGGTCAGGGCGCCAACTTTCCTTTGACAGGTCCGGTCTATCGATCTATTTTGGAGCAGGTACTCAATGTTATCCGGGGACGGCATGACAACCGAGCCAATCGAATCGCAAGCACTTCGGGCCGCATTTGACGAACTTCGACTGATCAACAATCTTGTCCACGCCATCAGTCAGGTGCGCGAGTCCAATCATATCATGTCCATCATAATTACTGAAATGGTTCGCGCCAGCGGTGCAGACCAGGGAATTATCAGTGCGGTTTCGCGCCTGGATCCCGAGGCGATCAACACGCTGGCTCGTCGTTCGGATGGATCGGCCGGAAGTATTCCGTTTGTCATATCGGATTCGATCAGCGGGTGGGTGCTGAAGAACAAGACGATTTTGAAGGTCGATGATCTGGATGGCGACACACGCTTCATGGATGTGACCTCGGACGAAGGGAGATTCAAGTCGATCGTATGTGCGCCCATGTTTGTCGGAGGAGAGATTATCGGATTGGCAACCACGATTCGGTCGCACGTCCGTGGCCCGTTCACCGACCAGCAGTGTCGGCTTATCGGAATGCTGGCGTCGCAGACAGCGTACGTTCTGGCCAATGCACAACTGGCTGAGGATCTCGCGGGGAAAAACGCGATGCTGAGCGCATCGTATGCGCGATTGAATGAGGAAAACGCTCTGTTGAAATCCGAGATCAGCGGCCGGAGCGGATTTGAGAGAATCGTGGGGGTCTCCAAGGCGATCAAGCAATTGCTGGTGATGGCATCGAAATTCTCCGTCAATGATGCGCCGATTCTGATCACAGGAGAGACCGGCACAGGCAAGGAAGTAATCGCGCGAGGGATTCATTCCAATAGCAAACGCCGGGGGAAAGCATTTGTTGTCAAGAACTGCGGGATCAAGACGGAGTCACTTCTGGAAGCAGAGCTGTTTGGATATGTGAAGGGGGCGTTTACCGGAGCCGATCGGGACAAACCGGGTCTTTTCAAGGAAGCGAATCAGGGGACGATTTTTCTGGATGAGATCGGTGACGCGCCGGCATCGACTCAGGCGGCGATTCTCAGGGTGATTCAGCATGGTGAAATCAGGGCGGTAGGATCGAGCAAGACCGAGACGGTTGATGTACGAGTGATATCGGCCACCAATAAGGACCTTAAAGAGGAGATTCGGGAAGGACGGTTCCGGGAGGATCTGTACTACCGGCTCAATACGCTCGGGCTCGTCATTCCGCCGCTGAGGGAGCGTCCAGAGGACATCTCAGTCTTAATTGATCACTTCCTGGGATTAATCAGAGCCAAGACCGGCAGAGCAGAGCTGTCGATTTCCAACGAAGCGCTTCAGGTACTGGCGACATACCGTTGGCCTGGGAATGTGCGCCAGTTGGAACATGAGATGGAACGGGCATCGGTACTGTGCGGCCCGGACAATGTGATTGAACCGGAAGACCTGTCGCCGGAGATCGTTGAGGCTGCACTTGAAGCAGGGGGACTGGGGTTAGCCAAGGGGGAATTGCGGAGCGCGGTTGAGAAGCTGGAGCGTAGCATGATCATTGCCGCACTCGGGGAGAACGGGGGTAATCTGGTGCATACGGCACAGGCACTGGGACTCACCCGAAAGGGACTGAAGGATAAAATTGCCCGCTACGAAATAAAGGCAGGTGCGGACTGAGCGCTCAGTTTTCGGTAGAGTCGACGAGTCGCACAAAGGCCGGCAGGGAGTGCAAGGGCTTCCAGAGGGGATCTGCTTTGAGGTAGTGAGAAGAGACAAATCCGGGAAGAGATTTTAGGTACGCCAGTTGACCGACTCCTTTTTCGTAGTCTCCCACGACAACATAAATTTCCGCGAGATTAATCAGCAGGAAGGGTGCATCGAAAGCATCTCTTGAGGCGGGGAGAAGCTCAACCGCTCTTTGACCATTCTGTTGTGCAAGTTCCTTGTTACCCAAATAGGCATAGGCTAATCCGAGCGATGAATAGATGCGAGGAGCAATGGTGACGCCGGATATGGCGGGCAACAGAAAGAGTTGGGCTGAATCGGCGGCCAATCTGCTGGCTTTGGTATTTCCGGCGATACGTTCCAGCTGGGCACGGTACAGGTAGTAGGCAACGGTATCTTCGAATGGTTTGAGCATGCTCAGGGCGGCCTTTGGATCTGACGAGGTGAGTCTCTTGAGCCACCAGAAGTATTTGGACTGATCGAGTCGGGCGTCGGGTGGCGCGGAATTCAGAATGGAATCAGCCGTTGCTACGTTTCCGTTTTCCAACACGGTCAGCCAGGCTCGATACAGGTAAGGGAGATTCCAGTCCGGGGCAAGGACGATAGCCTGCTCGCTGAATTGCGCGGCTTTACGAAATTGACGCATCATGCCAAATGTCAGAGCGACATCGAGCGCTTTGAGGTGAGAACGGGGATCGAGTTGGAGCGCGCGCTGGAAGTGGTCGGCGGCGTCGACGAACAGTCCCTGACGTCGTTCGACAGCCGCTATGGCGTTAAGCAGGTCCGCATTTCCCGGCTCGATTGAAAGGGCTGTCCGGAATTCAGTCAGAGCATGAGGATAGTCCAATTCGCAGTGATAATAGAAGTAGCCGAGCGCCCAGTGCGGCTCAGCAAGGTCCGGGCCCAGAAGAAGGGCTTTCTCGGCATATTGCCGGGCAGCTGTGCAGCGCTCGCTGGATCGATCGAAATATTCCCAGTAGAGACTGGAGTTACAGCGCGAAAGCATTGCATATGACAGGGGAAAGGCGGAGTCATATCCAATGGAGCGGCGATACATGATTTCGGCATTGGTCAGGTCCGGGCGCTCCCAACCACGGTTGAAATAGTCATTCCCTCGCAGATAGAGATCATAGGCACGAGGGTCGGTCGATTGCAGCGATGGCCTGGCCAGAGCTGAAACCCTGACTTTGAGGGCGCGGCCGACATCGTTGGCTATTTCCGCCTGAACAGCGAAGATGTGATCGAGAGATCGTTCATAGCTGTTGGCCCAGACTTGAGCGTCATCGGAGGCTCTGACCAGCGACGCATTGACTCTGACTTTGCCACCGGGTCCGGATTTGTCCCAGAAGACGGTACCGGCGACAAGAAAATCGACATCCATATCATTGCCGATCTGCTGAGCGGTTTTCTGGGTCCTGCGATACTTGGCCGAACTGGTGCGGGAGATTGTGGTGATGTCGCCCGATCGGGCGAGGGCGTTGATTACGGCATCAGTCATACCATCAGCGAAATAGTCGTCATCAGGCGCGCCGAGGTTATCAAAGGGAAGGACAGCGACGGCGTGTCGTCCGGAGTCAGATCGCGTAACCGGGAGAATCCGGTGGCGGTTGAAGTACACCAGTATTGATACCGCCGCCAGAAGTAGCAGTGGCAGCGCGATCTTGAATCCGAGCGCCGCGCGGCGTTTAGAATCGGATCTGGCGCGGGCGGTTCGTACTGGTTCGTCGAGTGCGAGCAAAAGGTCCGACGCACCTTTGAAACGGTCTGAAGGGTTCTTGCACAGCAGTTTCAGAATGAGGGCGTCAAGACGAGTAGGGATATCGGGGCGGGCGGCGGAAGGGGGGAGAACGGGCTGATTCTGAATCGCATAGAGAATGGAAGCTTCGTATTCGCCGGAGAACAGCCGCATGCCGGTGAGGAGTTCATACATGACAGCACCGAGGCTGAACAGGTCAGATTCCGGCAGAGCCGGTTCACCGCGAGCCTGTTCGGGCGACATGTAAGAAACCGTTCCCATTTGTGCGGGTGCATCTGCATGGGGTGACAGGCCTGACTGGGCGACACCGAAATCGACGATACGGACGACACCGTCGGAGTCGAACATGATGTTAGATGGGCTGATGTCCCGATGTACAATTCCGGCGGCGTGTGCGGCTTGAAGACCGAGGCAGACCTGCCGGGCGATGGAGCGCGCGACTCCCTGCTCCACCGGGCCGTTTCGGATCAAATCGGCGACGGATCCACCACTAAGATATTCCATCGCGATAAACGGGCGCCCCTGATACTGACCTATCTCGTAGATCGAGACGATATTGGGATGGCGAAGCGACGCCGCATTCCGGGCCTCGGCAATGAACCGAAGTTGCGATTCCGGGTCGGCGCCAGTGCGGGTCGAGACGAGTTTCAGCGCGACAGTTCTATTGAGTTGGGAGTCATGGGCGAGATAGACTTCTCCCATGCCGCCGGTTCCAAGGAGGCGAGCCACGACGAACCGTCCGACCACTGTGCCGGTGGCCAGTCGGTCCGGGTGCGGATAGGGGTGCATCTCGGAGTCGTCCACGTATGTTCCTCAAGTAACCTACTAACAGATGGCGGACGTGGTTCGCGGGGAGTCAATCAATACCGTAAGCGCAAATATGGAGATGCTGGGCGGTATTGGCAATGGGTTTCTGCGAGGGTGCCGTCCAGTCGAAGGGTAGGGTTGGGGGAGATGCCCGGATGGAGGACTGGACAACATCGCCATTGCTCCAATGCGCCTGGCTGTATTAATTGGATTTTTCGCGTCCACATTTGTGGCCCTATGCCAGGCGATTGAAACTCTAACTATACGAGGATATCTATGAGAAATGCATGCGGATGGATAGTTGTGTGCCTTTTGTTGATACCAGTAATTGGGGGATGCAAGAATGAATCTTCCGATTCCGGGAATACTGCATCAAAGTCACCGCTGGTCGGGGCATGGAAGGGTTCGGTGCAGTTCACCACCGGTGCTTTTGCACCAGTCAAGGATCTTGAGTTTATGTATCTGTTTCACCAGGACGGCACCATGATGGAATCTTCGAATTACGACGCCGCTCCTCCGGTACCGCCAGCCTACGGTATCTGGAAACAGACGGATGCCCTTACCTTTGAAGCACATTATGAGTTCTACATGACGACGGCACCGGATTCATCGGCGAAGGCGTCGGGTGCAGAAGGATGGTTGCCGGCCGGGCGAGGGGTTTTGACCGAGACCATGACGCTCTCTGAAGACGGCAAGTCGTTTACATCGATTTTGAAATTTGAAGCATTCGATA
>JBATNE010000125.1:0-9659 GCA_049290195.1 Candidatus Zixiibacteriota bacterium | reverse complement strand
AGCATATCCTGGCAGAGCTCGGTACCCCGGGCGGCATCAGTGTCGAAGCCAGCAAAGCATATGTCGGTGGCGGCGCGCTCCCGGAATCGCAGATTCAGTCGGTCGCGATCGTCTTTGCGCCGGAACTGAAACCGGAACGGCTGCTGAAAGCGTTCCGCGCTCTCGATATTCCCATAATCGGTCGCATCGAAAATGCCCGGTTGCATCTTGACCTCAAGGCGGTCGCGGCAGCCGATTATCCCTATCTCCTGGAATCTATTCGCACCGTCCTGGCAGATAAACACTAGTGTCACTACTATGATCGTCATTGGTACGGCAGGTCATATTGACCACGGCAAATCCTCGATTGTGAAACGGCTCACCGGTACTGACCCGGACCGGCTACCCGAAGAAAAAGCGCGGGGAATGACGATTGATCTTGGCTTTGCATTCTACGCCACACCCTCCGGGGATGAAATCGCCTTTGTCGATGTTCCCGGCCATGAACGGTTCGTCCGCAACATGATCTCCGGCGCTGGTGGGATCGATGCCGTTATACTTGTCGTCGCGGCCGATGATGGCTGGATGCCGCAGAGCGAAGAACACTTCGACATCCTCAAACTCCTCGGCGTCCGAGCCGGATTCATCGTCCTGAACAAAATCGATCTCGTGGAATCTGACTGGCTCGAACTTCTGGAACAGGAACTCCGGTCGCGCACCGCTAATTCATTTCTGGCCGGCGCGCCGATAGTCCGCGTCTCAGCCGTCACCGGCGAGGGTTTCGACCAGCTTCGCGATCACATAAGAACTCTTGCCGGTACTATCGAAACCAGGAGAGATTACGGCAAAGCCCGTCTTGGTATTGATCGTGCCTTCATTCAACATGGCATCGGTGGCGTTGCGACCGGAACCCTTCGGGGAGGGTCGCTCAAAGTCGGACAGCAAATCTCCCTCTGGCCGGCGTTGCACATAGCCAAGATACGAACGCTCCAGACCGCCGGCAAAGATGTCGAACAGGCCGGCGCAGGAAGCCGAACCGCAGTCTCTCTGACCGGTGTCGACAAGGAACAGCTGGTGCGCGGCGGCGTCATTTCAGAAAACCTCAACCTCTCCTATTTCGCCGACCACCCGGTGCTGGCTCTCCACGCTGAAATGCTCAAATCAGCTGCTGTACCGCTCGAAGATCGACGGCGCGTCCTCCTCCTGGCCGGTACCTCCGAAGCCGAGGGAGAAGTTCGAATGTTCGATATCGAAGCTTTGGCGCCGGGGGAGAGCGGCCTGATCTTTTTCAAACCGGACCAGCCCATTTACTGCCTCGTCGGTGATCGCGTTATTCTCCGGCTCCCGACACCTGCCATAACATTGGGCGGCGGTATGGTCCTTGATCACCTGGAGAAATTCCCGCGACGCCGTGAATTGGCCGATCTCGAATATCTTAAGACTCGGCTTCCCGGGACGCTCGATTCTTTCGTGCAGTCTGAATTGGAGAAACGTCCGTTAACCCGCACCGACAGACTGTTGGAAAACGGAGATTTCCCTTCCGAACAAATAAGTGAAATCCGTCGGTCGCTCATTTCACAGGGAGCCGCTGGAGAGTTCGCCGCTTGGACTTTCTCCACTTCGAACTTGAAAGCAAGTTCCGAACGACTGATAGAGCGACTCACGGCGATCTTGCTGGATAAGTCGCATGTCAAAGGACTCCCGCTGGAGACCCTCGTCACGAATTCTCCGTTCGACAAATCTTCGACCGAAGCTCTGGTTGAGTACCTCGTTTCCACCGGCCAACTTGTTCGAACCGGAGATAGCTACAACCTTGCCGGCCGGGGAATGACGTTGAAGGGCGTGGTCAAAGAAGCGCACGACAAGATCATGAGCGGGCTAACCATCGATCGTTATGCTCCGCCATCACTCGCCACCTTTGCCGGGCAGGGAAAACCGTATCAGGAAGCGATAAAGTACATTGTCGATGCCCGCGAGGCACATAAGTGCGGCGCTGAACTCCTGCTTCTGCAAGAAGTCTGGAGCGAAGTGATAGGGTATATGAAAGAACGGTTGACCGACGTCGGTGCTCTGGCTGTGAGTGATCTCAAGGATCGCTTTGGATTCAGCCGCAAATACGCTATTCCAATTCTCGAAGAGACTGATCGGCTCAAGTTTACCCGCCGCGATGGTGATATCAGACGAAAGGGAGAACGGTTTGAAGACCCGCAATTTACTCTATAACGGCAAGATCCATACACAGGCCAGCGGCCTGGTGGTCGACTCGATGGCAACTCAGGGGAACAAGATTGTCGCAATCGGCAATTCGCTCCAGCACGACCCGGATTTCAAGTCGTTCGCCAAAATTGACCTCAAGAAACGGATGGTCACACCCGGCCTGGTCGATGCCCACACCCACTTTTATTATTGGGCCGTCTCTCTCGGACGCGTCCAGCTCGAAGGTCTGACCTCGCTTGACGCTTGCTTGAAGAAGATCAAAGAATTCGCCGCCAAACAACCGAAAGATGCCTGGATTGTCGGCGACGGCTACGCCCCCGATCGCTTCCGCCCCCGTATTGAGCCTGATCGTTACCAGCTCGACAAAGTAACCGGTGGCCGACCCGCCTTCATCTTCTCCCACGACCAGCACAGCGCCTGGGTCAACAGCCGCGCGCTTGAAGTCGCAGAAATCACAAAAACCACTCCTGATCCCGCCAATGGAACAATCGAGCGCCTCGATGACCGCACTCCCAGCGGAGTTCTCCGTGAGCACGGTGCTTACAGCCGCGTCTGGGAAAAAATACCGCCGGCCAGCAGCAAAGATGTCGACCGCCGTTGGCCCGAAGCACTCAAGATCGCCTACTCCCGCGGCGTTACCGGTGTTCACTCATTCGATGGTCCTGAAGCGCTCGCCTATATGACCGGGCGGGCAGAGAAGGGAACGGTTGGACTTCGCATAGAACATTACCCTTCCGCCAAACTCCTGCCCAAACTCCAGGCGACCAAGACCTATTACGGCATCGGCACGCCGTTCTTCCGGATCGCGGGAGTCAAGATTTTCGCCGATGGTTCTCTCGGCAGTCAGACCGCCCTCTGTTTCCAGCCGTACGCCGGCTCCAGGAAGAACTATGGCATCGCCACCGTTTCGGTCAAAGAGATGGTCGCGCTCGCCCACGCCGCCGCCCGCTTGCACTTGCCCTGTGCCGTTCATGCGATAGGGGACAAGGCGGTTTCTAACGTTCTCGATGCTCTCGAACAGCGTCCGGAACTTCATTTCGGCGCCCGCCACCGGATCGAACACGTGCAACTGCTTCGCCGTTCCGATATCGCTCGTTTCAAGAAGCTGAATATTGTCGCTTCCATGCAACCTTCACACTGCACCGCCGATATCGACATCGTCCACACATACTGGGGATCGCGCGGAAAGAACGCCTATCTGTTCAAAACACTCCTCAAAAACGGAATTCACTGCGCCTATGGTTCCGATGCCCCTATCGAGCCGCTCAACCCGCTCGAAGGAATCGAAGCTGCTGTCCGCCGTGCCCGGCCCAGGTCGAATGACGTCTTCTACCCATCAGAACGGCTCGCTCCCGCTGAAGCTCTCTTCGGTTTCACCGCCGGCGCAGCCTACGCCGCCGGTCAGGAGCATTGCCGGGGCTACCTGCTGCCGGGATACCCTGCCGATTACGTCCTGTTGTCCCAGGACATTACCAAGGTGGCGGCAACCAAAATCGGCCAAACCGAGGTTTTGGCTACTGTGTTGGACGGCAAACTGATGTACGCCGATCGCACAGTTCGCTGGTAGAGCATAACGGTCCCAAATTAGATTGACTTTCCTGTCTCAGATGGGTGATATTTGATCACTCTGGGCAAAGGAAAGTCATATGCGAAGTAAAGTTCTTCTGGCGCTGTTTGGCCTCCTGCTCCTCAGCATGGTCATTTCATCGACCCTCCGTCTGGTCGCCATAGCCGATACCCCTCGAATCAATGCCGATTCCTCCAAAGGAATGCCGAATATTCTCAGCACCCCTCCAGTCGCCCCTATGGCGAACATGCCAAAGCCGATTATTTACCGGATGAAAATCGAGGGTGCCATTGGCGCAGTCACCGATGACCGCATTACTGATGCCCTCGACAAATGCGAACGTGACTCCGCCCAGTTGCTTGTCATCATCCTCGACACCCCCGGCGGATTTACCAGACCAACCTGGTCGATCACCAAGAAGATTCTCAATAGCGCCACACCAGTGTGTGTCTATATCGCCCCCTCCGGCGCACGGGCCGGATCAGCAGGCGTCTACATTACGTACTCGTCCCATTTCGCCGCGATGGCCTTCTCCACCAACATTGGCGCCGCCCACCCCGTCGGCGGACAAGGGGAGGAGATCGACTCGATCATGAATGAGAAAGTCACCAATGACGCCGCCGCTCAGATCAAAGCATTCGCCGAGAAACGCCATCGCAACGCTACCTGGGCCGAAGCTGCCGTACGCCAGTCGGTCTCCATCACCGATCACGAAGCGCTCGACTCCAATGTCATCGATATCCGCGCCAAAGATTACGATGATCTGATTTCCCAGATCGATGGCCGCGAGACCGAAGTCCCTGCCGGCAACCGCAAAATGGCGCTCGCCGGAGCCGAGACCAGAGATATCGAACTCACCTTCATCCAAAAGCTGCTGGAGATCATTACCCAGCCTGATGTCGCCTTCATCCTGTTTTCCATCGGCGGGCTGGGAATTGTCATAGAACTGTACAATCCGGGTTCCATCTTCCCGGGGATTATCGGAGCGATCTGCTTGATCCTGGCATTCTATTCGTTCCAGACCCTGCCCATCAACTACGCGGGGGTGGCGCTGATCTTGCTCGCCATTGTCTTATTCATCGTGGAAATTAAAGTGGTCAGCCATGGGCTGTTAACCGCAGGAGGTATTTTGGCACTCATCTTGGGCGGAATGTTGCTTGTTGACGATGCCGACCCCTCTCTGCATGTCTCCTGGTCCATCCTGATCACGATCGCCGTATTGATGGGCGGCACACTGATTTTCGTCATGCTGATGGCGCTCAAAGCAAGTCGGAGAAGAGTCGTCACCGGCGAAACAGCTCTGATCGGCAAGATCGGCACTGTCCACAAAGACCAGTACGTCTATGTCGAAGGGGCGCTCTGGAAGTATTGGTCCGATGAGAACCTCGATGTCGATGACCGAGTCGAAGTTATCAAGACCGACCAGCTCACGTTGAAAGTTAAACGCATTACCAAATAACGGAGGGAATCGTTATGCAAAACCCCAATGCCTTTCTACCGGTTATCATCATCATATTCTTCTTTCTGGTGGTGATCTGGAATTCGATCAAGATTCTCCGCGAGTACGAACGGGGCGTCATTTTCCGTCTCGGCCGCCTCATCGGCGCCAAGGGCCCCGGTATTTTCTTTCTGATCCCGATTATCGACAAGATGGTGCGGGTCGACCTGCGTGTGATCACCTATGATATCCCGCCGCAGGATGTTATCACCCGCGACAACGTCACGGTCAAAGTCAATGCCGTGCTTTATTTCCAGGTAGTCGACCCGAACAGGGCGGTCGTATCGGTTGCTAATTTCTTCGAAGCCACCAACCAGATCGCGCAGACCACACTTCGCTCGGTCCTCGGTCAACAGGAACTCGATGATCTGTTGTCCAATCGCGACAAGATCAATATCGAACTGCAGAAGATTATCGATGCTCAGACTGAACCGTGGGGTGTCAAAGTCTCGGTGGTCGAAGTCAAGAATGTCGATCTGCCACCTGAAATGACTCGCGCCATGGCCAAGCAGGCCGAAGCCGAGCGTGAACGCCGTTCCAAGATCATCCATGCCGAAGGTGAATTCCAGGCTTCGCAGAAATTGGCCGATGCCGCCACCGTGATTTCATCGGCGCCGAATGCAATGCAGTTGAGGTTCCTGCAGACGCTGGTCGAAGTTAGTGCCGAGAAGAACTCGACAATTATCTTCCCGGTCCCGATTGATTTACTCGGTGCATTCAAGAATTATTTGGATAAGCACAGCTAAGGGGACACTGATTCCGGTGGTGTTGGGTTTGTTGAGAATTGGCCATTGCAAACCAATCTTGCGGTTTCTCCGGTCGATCGTTTTGCTTGCGGCTGTTGTTTGCGGAGCCCCTCGATTCGCAGCAGCTGCTGATGCTTCAGCTTCAACTTGGACTCAATTTGAAGGTGAGGCGCAAATTCAGTATATGTACGGAACTCAAGTGCAGCGCTACGGAGTCGACCTCTGTGGACATCACGGACTCGTACCAGCGAAGGTTTCATATTATGTGTCAGGTTTTCCGCTTTGCTGGGTCAAGCGACAGGGGGTGGCGAGGTTTAGCTTAGCCCTTCCCATAAATGCCCTGTCACTCGGAGTTGCGATTTTATCTGACAAATTTCTGTTTGGCGATAGGCATAAAGATGATATTGGTCGATCGCCTACGATGCTCTTTTTGCTCCCAAATTCTGGATTACGAGTCCGTCTCTTCAATCAGGTGCGAGCGACAACTGGTCTCAACACTGATTACTTGTTCTTAAGGGTGAATGGGGCCCATCGCGGCATTTTTTTGGGACAGTACGTGGGTTTATCTCTTACCAAGGTTGCGCACGAAAACCAATCTGGCTGGCTCGGGGTTGAGGTGCGACTGACTCACAACCACTTTGTTGACTTTGAAGACCCTGACCATGAAGATGGATGGCTTTGGAGTTTCACGTTTAACGTGGGCGGACTCGGTCTCCTTGGCGATTGAGGATAAAATGACTACTGAATTCATAACTACCGACAAACGCCGAGAGATAGTTTGCCTCACCCTCTCCCGCGGTAAAGTCAACGCCATCAACCCGGAGCTGGCGTCGGAACTGCTTGCCCAACTGAAGGCGCTCGAAGCTGACCCTTCGGTCAAATCAGTTATTCTTTCTGGAGAGGGGAAGTTCTTCTCCTTCGGGTTCGACCTTCCGGAAATGATGGATTGGCCGCGCGAAAAATTCGGCCCGTTCATCTACCAATTCTCAGACTTGCTGACCTACATGTTCCTTTACCCCAAACCGCTTATTGCAGCTATCAATGGCCATGCCACCGGCGGCGGATGCATGTTGGCGATCGCCTGCGATCACCGGATAATGGTAGGGGGGAAGACGAAAATCGCGCTCAACGAAGTCAATTTCGGTGCTTCGGTCTTTGCCGGATCAGTGGAGATGCTTCGCTTCTGGACCGGAAGTAGAGATGCCTGGAAAGTCCTCTCCACCGGCGCCATGTTTGTCGCCGAAGATGCCAAAGCGATGGGATTGGTCGATTCTGTTGTCACTGATACCGATCTGATGCCTGTCTGCCAGAAATTGGCTTCCGAACTCGGTGCCAACCCTTTGCCTGCATTCCGCCAGATGAAATATTTGCTTCGCAAACCGATTGTCGAGGAGTACGCGAAACGGGAGTGGGAGTCGATTGAACGATGGCTGGACATCTGGTACTCCCCCGAAACCCAGGCCCTGGCGAGAAGTAAAGTGGTGATACGATAGTGCGGATGTCATCACGATGTTACGTAGTAGGGAATACGTCATTGCGAAGTAAGACGGTGTAAGGTTCGTCATTGCGAGGCAGTTCCGCCAAAGGCGGAACCACGAAGCAATCTGTGCGCACATATATCAATTTGTGTGCTGCCCGTTAAACGAAGCCCTGCAAATGGCGTGTTATAGAATTGGTCATTGCGGTGTCTGTGCGTAATACAGAATTCGTCATTGCGAGGCCGTCCCCGCGCACAGCGCGAGGGACAACGAAGCAATCTGTACACCATGTAGAGCCATGTACTCATACGTCTACATCATGACCTGTCCGTCGAACAAAGTACTGTATATAGGAGTCACATCTGACCTAAAGGCTCGCGTATTTCAGCACAGAGAGTCACTGATCCCCGGATTTACCCAAAAGTACCAGGTAAACAGATTAGTATACTTTGAAGTGTTCAGCGATGTGACTCTGGCGATTGCCCGAGAGAAACAACTCAAGGGCGGTTCGAGAAAGAAAAAGGTAGCGCTCGTTGACTCGGTCAACCCAAAATGGCGCGATTTGTGGAATGAAATTTAGTTGCCCACGGACAGATTGCTTCGTCGATTCGCCCATCGGGCGAATCATTCTCGCAATGACGATCAGCGAAGCCTCGTTTGAATATGGTGCCGCACCCGAAGGGTGCGATCTTTCATTTGGAGAATTGATATGAAGCGAATCCTCTTCCTGACCATATCCTGTTTCCTCCTCATTTCCACCACCCCCATCTTCGCCGCCACTCCGCCGGCATCGCGCACCCTTATCCTGTACGCTTTCGATGCCGAGGGGGACGCCATCGCCAAATTCATGATCACGGACAGTTCCTATGTCTTCCTGGGACGGCATGTCTATCTCGGCGAATGGTGCGGCCAGAAGATCATCCTCGCCGAATCCGGAATGGGGATGACCAACGCTGCCATGACCACCCAGATGCTGATCGATAGATTCCACCCCCGCACCGTGCTGTTCACCGGCATCGCCGGCGCGATTGATACCAGCATCCATATCGGTGACATTGTGATTCCTTCCAGATGGTGCGAGCATGACTACGGATATTATGGTAAGGACGGCCTGAAACCGGAAGGTCTGGTCGTGCACCTGTTCGGTGCTGATTCTCTCACAGAGGAAACAGCATTCTATGCCGATTCCAGTCTTCTGGAGATCGCTCGGAAAATCCCACTCGATTCTCTCGATCTCGCCCCGATCAACGGGCGCACGCCACGACTCACGATCGGCGGGGTAGGGGTGACCGGGAATCAGTTTATCGATAGCAAAGAAGAACGGGAGTGGCAGACCAAACATTTTGGGCCATTAACGACCGATATGGAATCGGTCGCTGTCGCGCAGGTTTGCGCCGTAAACGGTGTGCCGTTCTTGATAATCCGTTCGGCGTCAGACTTGGCCGGTGGCTCAGGATCCTCGACCGCCCAGACCGAGATCAAGCAGTTCTTCAAGGTCGCGGCCGCAAATTCTATCGATGTTCTGCGCCAATTACTCTGGCTGATGAACTGACCCTACTTTGGCGGAGCAAAGAACCAGTCAGGATCATCAGAGTACTCATAGATTATTCCCTTGTATCGCGTAGAATCTGATTTCCCTATCAGGTCGGGTCGGTAGTCGGTCGGATATAGCCCTACTTCGATCACCTGGGCATTGGATTCATAGCCATACGACGACGAACCCGGAGCCATAAACCGGAAAGAGTTTTTGGCTATATAGTTGTAGTACGATTGCCGCGATTGAGGTTGACCGTTCCAATTAATCGAGTCACTGAGAACGAGTGAATCCCCTCTCTCCATAGCGCGACGCACTTCCCACGGACTAAGTGGAGTGTGATTTATGTCCATCCAATATGCATCGTTAGTCGGATCCATGCCGATCCACTTGTTGAATTGCGTCGACCAGACCATGTTGATGACATGGCAATCCTGATCCAGAGTATCATACGGGAGGCAGGTAAGGTGTCGTGATTTGAATCCCATTGCCAGATACACTTCATTCAGCGTGGTGCCGAGCATGCGGCAATTCACCCCTCGGCCCTCCTTGTCACAGACATCGATAATGTGAAGGGCGTTGGCCGGACTTGGGTTGGTTGAGCTTCCGTCATGGCGGACTCTAGTATGTACCCACCGAA
>JBATNE010000124.1:0-20350 GCA_049290195.1 Candidatus Zixiibacteriota bacterium | reverse complement strand
GGGTAGGGCCAGTTGGCGGCCGTCAATATCGGATTGAGTTTGTGACGAACGAGGAGTTCGACATGCGTATTGGGCATACTGTTTGGTGACTCCACCAGTTAGAGATTGTTCTCTGCCAGTCGGAGTTCCAGCAGGGACTGGAGAAAGGCCAGAGTGGATTCCGCACCGAGATTTTCATTCGGACGGTCGGGGTGCAGGCCATCGCGGCATCCCCCGGTAGTGGGATCGTATATTGAAAGGTTCAGGTCGTTTCTTCCGAGAAACCACTCGAAGGCGTGTTGGGCTTCCCGTTTCCAAATGATGTCGTTAGTCGCGCGATACGCCTCAAGGCAAGCTGACACCATCGCCTGACCTTCGACCGGCTGCTGATCGAACAGAGCACGCTCCCCGCCTTTCGGGTAGAAGCCATTCGAGCCGACCGGAACGAAGTGCCCCCCCTTCTTGGCGCGCTGGACTTTAGTCAACCAGGCCAGGGATTCCAGGCCGGCGTCAATCATCTCGACACTTTGAACGGATTGTCCGCAAATGAGCGACGCATGCGGAAGAACTGCATTGCAGTAAGTGAGTTCATTTTCATACCAACGCCATTCGTCGGTGCGGCATTTCTTATAGATTCCAAGCAGTCGCTGAGACAGCTCTTCCTGAACCTGATTGGCCCGGCGATCGCCCGCAAATCTCCGAAGATATTCGTGAATACCAATGAGTGCAAATGACCAGGCTCTGGGGCTGGTTGTTTCGAGTATGGCGGGGAAGGCGCGTTCGAAGAGCCAGCTCGCCATGCTCTGGAGTGCCGGGGTATGTGAACGGCCGAGGACAGTGCCGAGAGCCCACAAGGCGCGACCGTGGCTGTCGTCGGAGCCGAAAGCTTCAAGCCAGGTTCGCTGGTAGGTCATGAAGTTCCGAAACCTCCCAGTTTCGGCGTTGTACGCATACCAGATGAAAGCCAAATACCGGGAAGCTAACTCAGGGGCGTCCGGATGACCCAAGTCTTCCAGGAGGGCGCTTACAATCAAAGCGCGGGCGTTATCATCGGCGGTATACCCCTCGTGGTAGTTGGGTATGGTGAAGATGGCATGTTGCAAGATGCCGGTTTCATCGGTCATGTTGTGAAGGTGATCCAATTTGATGGGGGGCAATTCGCCGGGGTGTTTGTCCAGTGCTTTGACCGTGAATCCGGGGCTCGAGAAATGGCGGCGCTCGGCGCGTGCCCGCTCAAAAGTCTCACGATATCGTTTGGCGACTTGGGACCAGATCATATCGCGGCCGAACATGTACGCTCGTTTGCGCATGGCGTGGCGTTTGGCCTCGTCATCCAATAGATCTGTGACGGCGAGGGCCAGAGCAGCCGGGTCGCGAAACGGTACCAGGACACCGCGATCTTCGGCTAACATTTCTTCAGCATACCAGTACGGTGTTGATATTACTGCTTTGCCAGCCCCCAAAGTGTAGGCTAGTGTTCCGGAAGTGATCTGAGCCTGGTTGAGGTAGGGTGTGATATAAATGTCCGCAGCTCCGATGAACTCAATCAATTCCTCCAAACTAACAAATCGATTGTAGAAGATAACGTTGCCCTCTACGCCTCGTTCGCGAGCAAGCCACTGGAGGGAGAGGCGGTACGCTTCACCATCGGTTTCCAATACATGAGGATGCGTTTCTCCAAGGACGATATAGACGAGGTTGGGGTGCGTGGCCAGAATAGCGGGGAGCGCTTCGATAACGGTCTCAATTCCTTTACTTGCCGATAGCAGGCCGAAACTGAGCAGGACCATTTTCCCTTCGACACCGAACAGATCCTTGTGGAAGCTGGGATCGACAAAGGGAACGTCGGGGATCCCGTGTGGGATCAGGTCGATCTTGTCGGCGGATGTGCCATAGATATCGGTGAGGAATATCTTGCCGCGCTGGCTCATGACGACAAGGCGATCGGAGAGCTTGGCGATCTCAATCAAGACTGACCGTTGGTCAGGATCGGGGTCTTTTAGCACGGTGTGCAGGGTAGTGACAAGCGGCATCCGCAGTTCCCGAAGGAGGGCGAGGATATGGCTTCCGGCTCGACCGCCGAAAATGCCGTATTCGTGCTGGAGACAGACGAGATCGACGTTATTTATGTTGAGAAAATCGGCGGCGCGGCGATAGGATTCGATGTCCTTTTCGGTCAACTCAAACCGCACTGGGGAGGGATACTCATATCCTTCGTCCGTGTCGTTAACCGGGACGGCGATACAGGTCATGCCGCCGTTCTCGGCGGTGACTGCTCCGCACAGATCGGTGGTAAAGGTAGCGATGCCGCATCGACGCGGAAGATAGTTGCCGACAAAGGCCACTCGCTTTATGATGGATTCGGGAGAGTCATTCTGCACTCTGAAAAAGTCCTTTCCAATGCTGCAATTCTTGGTCAATAGGAAGCCACGGCATCAACTCCGTTGTCCCTGACGGGTTAGGTTGATAGCATTCTTGCCGGAAGATGAGCTTCGCCTGCAAAAGTATATGTGTGGTGGGACAACGGGCAATCGTCCAAAGGATTGAATTGGTAGTTAGATCCCCTTCAGAGTGTTGATACGCTGGAATTGGCCAGTCATTTGGATCTATCATGGGTTCGGCGAAAATATAGTCCATTTTATCAGTTGTGCCTGAATGATTACAAAAGCATATTGTATAACTGATAAACAAACAACCCGAGAGTGAAGAGACCGCACTTGCCAAAGACCAAGGTACTGCTCATAGAGGATAATCGACTCCTTCGCGAAGGCATCTCAAAGATGCTGAACGAGGAGGAGGATATCAGGGTAGTGTCTTCTTCGGGTAATGCGGACGCGTTCGAAAAGGCCAAGAAGTTGCTGCCGGATGTTGTGTTACTTGATCTGGGGTTGAAGAATCAAAACAGCTTAACAGTTGTCGGTTCGTTCAGGGAGAAGTTCCCCAAGACGCAGGTAATCGTGATGGACCTGGTTCCTGCCCATGCCGAGGTTGTGGAGTTTGTCAGAGCAGGGGTTGCCGGGTTCATTCTGAAAGATGCGACGCTCAACGACTTCTTGCACACCATCAGGTCAGTGGCCAACGGGGTCAAGGTTCTTCCTCCTCCGATGACCGGCTCCCTCTTTTCAGAAATTGTGGAACATGCACTGCGAGGCGGCGGAATCGGGAAACTGATTTCGGCCGTCAAGATGACCAGCCGCGAACAGGACGTGATCGTACACATTGCGGCCGGAAAGAGCAATAAGGAGATCGCCAGCGAGCTTAATATTGCCGTCTATACTGTAAAGAGCCATGTGCACAATATATTGGAGAAGCTGGCACTTCATACAAGACTTGAGCTGGCAACTTTCGCCCATACTCAAGGGATGAACAAGAAACGTCCTCCCGGCTCCCTACCTGATTCCGAATAGCGCATTTCTTCATATTTAGCTCCAATATCATCCCTTTGGACGATTGATTTCCAATCTATCTGACCGTAGAATTATTGAGGGCTGCACAGGTCCCAAGTTCCGGCATGCTTAGTTCATCAGGCATGCTGGAGTATCGTCATAAATGGTGAAGGCCGAAGTTGAGTTATGGCAAAGATCAAAGTCCTGCTCATTGAAGACAATCGCCTCCTGCGCGAAGGAACGACTGCCTTGCTCAACGAGCAGCCGGACATAAGGGCGGTTGCATCTCAAGGGAATCGAACCGCGCTGGAAAAAGCCAAGAAGCTCCGCCCCGATGTAGTCTTGTTGGATCTGGGGTTGAAGAGTTACAATAGTCTCAAAGTACTGGACCTGATAAAAGCGCAACATCCGAACACGGAGGTTGTAGTGATGGATTTACTCCCGAACCAATCTGACCTGGTGGTTTTCGCCGAAGCAGGAGTCGCGGGATATGTCCCCAAGGATGCCACTATTGAAGACTTCCTTCATACGATCAGATCAGTGGCCAAGGGGGTCAAAGTTGTACCCCCAACCATTTCGGCCTCGATCTTCTCCAAAATAGTAGAAAATGCCGTTCAGGGGGGGGCTGTAGACCGTGTCCGAGAGGCGGTGAAGCTGACCAAGCCTGAACAGGATGTTGTTGGTCTCCTGGCTAACGGTTCGAGCATTCTCGAAACATCGCGAAGACTCAAGATAGCACCGTTTACTGTAAAAGGGCATGTTCACAATATTTTGGACAAGCTTGCCCTCCACTCGCGCCTTGACTTGACCGCCTTTGCACAGTCAAAAAGCAAGGGCAAAGTGCCGGCCGTGCGAGTCAAGAAGTCCCGTGCTTAGAGTTCTCCCCTAGAGGAGCTAGTTCTCCTTTCAATCCTTCGACCGATTGTCCCAACCTCCCAATTTAACGAAGTTACTCATGCACCCAGGAATCTCCTCAATCGCCGGGAAATCGGCGGAGAGGTGAACGGGGTGGGCACCAATCGGCGGATCAACAGAACCCGCGATATCGCATGTAATCAACCAGGTTTTGCAGACCTCACCGGCTCGGAAGAGGCGATCTAATTGAAAGTAACAGGCAATCAGATGAACAGTGACTTCATGGTCAAAATGTCTCCTCACCTTGAAACGCTCCTCAGGCTTTCCCTTTCCCTCACCAAGAATGGGCGGGATGCCGTGCGGCTAATGAGGGAGGCGATAGCGGAGGCTTCTCCCTTCTGGCGGGACTGGGTGCGAGAACAGGGGACCGATGTGAAGCTGTATGAGATTCTCACGCGGAGGTTCTTTGGCGGCTTTGAAGTTCATCCCCACAACCTGGTCGTGAGCCACGCCGAGTGGAAGAGTGAATTCATGCGGGAGGAAGAACGAGCTTCGGCCGGCAGGGGTTCGTCGGAGTCGGTCGAATCGGATGCCCACGCGCAATTTTATCGGGGGATAGTCGGTCTGCCGGAGAGGTATCGGCTGGCGATGTTTCTCTCGTATGTCGAGGGGTTTCCGACGACGCAGATTGCGGAGTTAAGCAGTATTCAGCCGCAGGCGGTGGAGGCGCTGCTGAACCGAGGATGCGGGTTGTTACGAGACGAACTGTTTGCCGTGGTGCTCGGAAGCTATGGCGTTGAGAGCGTGCTCGATCAGGAAGCGAAGTCAGCATGAGCAACCAGATGGCACAGAGAAGAACCTTACCGAACGCCCGGTACCAGGAATGAGGAAGCGAATGGCACAAGCACAGGAAGTGGCCGTACAGTCGTTGCAGGAAATAGAGCATCTCTATCGTACAGCCTTGTACGTATTGAATGACAAAGCACAGGCGGAGAATCTGGTAGGGAAGTCGATAGTCAGCGCCTACCGCCTATGGCTGGAAACGCATGTTGGGGCGGACAGCAAAGACTGGCTGGAGACGCAGGTTAGGTCGGGTAACCGGGTATGGCTGTTTCGGATCATGACAAATTTTCTGATCGCGCATCAGCGGCCGGCGGCCAATTTGAAGGCATCGATACTCAATCCCGAAGAAACCGACATTTCGCAGTCCCGGTCGAGCTGGCGCCTGAACGGCACCAACGCGTACGCCAATGAGGGGTTTCTGGCGTCGCTTTCAGACGACGATGTGAGTCGGGCGATTGCCGGACTTCCGGACAACTGCCGCCTGGTGACCGTACTCTCACTGGCTGAAGGGTTTACCTACCGGGAAATCTCCGATATCACGGGTCTGGACTTGAACAAGGTGCGTACGAGAATTCACCACGGGCGGGACATGATCAGTGCAAGCCTTGCCCGGGTCTGGCGCAGTCGCGAGGGCGGAAGCACCCCAGGTTCGGATCTTGGCAGCGAGCAGCGCAACACCGGGTAACCGGAATTACTTATGGAAACAACAATTTTTCGAGGAGCAATTATGAATTTGAAACTAGTCATGCTGATGACAATGGCGGCGTCGCTGGCCGTGGTGTCGTGCAGCAGCAACAGCACGAGTGAGCCGCCAGGAGCAGCGGGGCAGAAGGAACCGTCGGTGCAGGCGCCATCATATGCGACTATGCCGCAAGGGACCGCAATCAATGTCACGCTGGTTGATTCCATTGATACGGATGTGCAAAAGACCGGCGCTGAATTCAGGGCCAGACTTTCGCAGGACATCGTTGTCAATGGCCGGACGCTTTTTGCCCGCGGAGCGGGTGGCAAAGGGATCTTGAGCAAAGTGGTCGAGTCAGGCCATCTCAAGACGCCGGCGGAACTGAATTTCAGCCTGACATCGCTTGAAGACACAGGCGGGCGCTGGGTGAATGTCAGCACGACGATGATCACCGAGAAGAAGACATCGCAGACAGCAAAGGATGTAGGGATGATAGGGGGCGGAGCGATTGTTGGCGGGATTGTCGGCAAGATCATAGATAAGGACGCGAGTACGGAGATCGGTGCGGCCGCAGGTGCAGCCGCGGGCACGGGATTGGCGTTGGCAACAGGCAAGCGGGATATCGTTCATAGCGCCGGAAGCGCAGTTGTATTCACCTCAAACCAGTCAGTCAGGGTAGCCCTGAGATAATAAGCACCACGACTGACCTATCGCGTGCCGAGTGGCGCGCGAAGCAAAACAAGAAGGAATGAACAAATGAAGAAGACAATCATCGTATCACTAATAGTCGTGGGAATCTGCGCAGCTTCTGGTTTCGCAAGTACCCGCTCGGCTGGCTTTCATGGGATTGGGCCGAGGGTCGGTATGACCGTCAATCCTGATCAGATACACTTTGGCGGACACATTGATTTTGGCGATCTGGCGGAAAACCTGATGATGCTGACCAATGTCGAGATCGGCTTCGGGGACAATCTGACAACTGTCGCACCGTCGTTTGAAGTGGACTACCGCTTTCGTTCAGACTGGGGTGCGTGGACACCCTATCTCGGCGGCGGAATAGGACCGGTTTTCTACTCATACAAGCATGGCGGCAGTCAGTCGAACTTTGGTCTGTACATGCAATTTGGTATCGGGAAGGGTTCCCCACGCAGCGAATCGGGCCACTTCTTCATTGAAGGAAAGCTCGGTCTTGTTGATGCCCCCGATTTCAAGGCCACGGTAGGCTGGACGTTTGGGCACTAGCGTGTCGGTACAAGGAAGTGATGTGACCAATTCGAATAACCAACAGTAAGGATGTACATACAGTGAATTTCAAGAAGATGTTTTCGTCGGCCGTCGTGACGGCCCTCGCACTCCTGGCGATCAGCGCTCCACTGCGAGCAGCCGATATGGATGGCCGCATTGAAGCGACCGCAAAGAGGTCGTTTGTCTTTCAGACCTACCTCAGGGGAGATGCCGTGAATGTGAAGTCCATGGACGGGGTGGTGACCCTGAGCGGGACTGTGGCCAATGCAGACCACCGTTCAATGGCAGAGGAAATGGTACGGAGTATTGAAGAAGTGAAGAACGTGATCAATCAACTGGATATCAACGGACCGGCTCCGGTCGTCAACTCGGATACCTGGGTGAGTGAACGGGTGCGAAGCACGCTTCTGATGCACCGGAGTGTGAGCTATGCCAACACCGATGTAACCGTAAAAGACGGCAAGGTGACTCTTCGCGGCGAAGCCTCGAGTGTGGCGCAGAAGATGCTCACCGCTGAATACGTGAAGGATGTAGCCGGGGTTAAGGATGTGGACAACAAGATGACCGTGCGTGAGGCGGCTTCCGCTCCTCACCAGACCGCGGCCGAAATCATCGACGACGCCTCGATCACGACCCAGATCAAGATGTCGCTCTTGTTTCACCACGGTTCGGATGCGTTCGATACCAAAGTATCGACCACCGCCGGCGTGGTCACCTTGACGGGCACAGCCAAGAACCAGGCGGAAATTGATCTCGCCACCAAGCGAGTTAACGATATCTATGGCGTGAAGAGCGTGAACAACAAGATGACCATCGAAGTATCACGGTCTTCGACCAACTAAGCGGACCAGGTCGCTTCAGCAGGTGCAGGGAGGCACCGGCTGGGAGCGAACATGGTGTACACTCCACAACGGAGTCGCCGCGAGCAAAAGTCAAAAGGAGATTGAAACAGACCAATGAAAACACTAACCCTCTTATGCCTATTCTTCCTGCTGGCGTCAGGAGCTCAGGCGCAGGTTTCCGGAGGCATTTCCATCAATGATGATGGCGTGAGAAGTTTCTACCTGGCTATCGGGCAGAACTACCACGTTGCTGAACGGGAAGTAATGGTTGTGCATCAACAGAGAATCCCGGACGAGGAAATTCCGGTCGTATTCTTTATCGCGCGCAAGGCTCACGTACGGCCGGCTGAGATTATCCAACTTCGACTGGCCGGCCAGTCATGGATGGATATCACCCTGCACTACAGACTTCGTCCGGACATCTATTATGTCTCGATGAAAGGTGATCCGGGGCAGGAATATGGTCGGGCGTACGGTCACTGGAGACAGCCCAAACGCGAATGGAAGAAGTGGCGCCTGGACGATGATGACATCATCAAGATGGTGAATCTGCAGTTCGTCTCCAACCACTATCGACTCAAAACCAACGAGGTCGTGCGCCTGCGCGGACGGCACGGCAATTTTGTCGACGTTACCCGCGAGGTCGACAGCCGGGAATACCGCGATCGCGGACGACGCGACCGCAGTGACGGCGGCAGATATGAGAACGGCCGGCGAGATCAGTCCGACAATTCAGGCTATGACGCCAGGGACCGAGATCAGAATGACTGGAACGACCGGAATGACCGCAAAGATAACGATAAGCACGATGACAAGGATAACAGCAAGCACTAGATGCCGGCTGTTCCATGTGTCGGACCGTCTTGAGGTCGATTTGTGTGATATCAAACTTTGACCTACCAGGTCGCTGTGGCTGATGCAGGGAGGCATCGGTCTGCGGCGAATCCGGGGCAGGCAGAAAGGAACTTTATATGTTGTGGACAGTAGCTGTAGTACTTCTGGTTTTGTGGGCACTTGGGTTGATTACCGGGTTCACGATGAGTGGCTTCATTCACGTGTTGCTCGTGATCGCGATTATTGCCGTGTTGATCCGGGTTATCCAGGGTCGGCGAATCCTCTAACGGAATTTAAGGGAAAGAAGGAAGAGATGAATTTACTGACCATACTTGGAATCATATTGATTGCGTTGGGGGTAGTCGGACTCATATATGGGGGTATTACCTACAACAAGACTGACAAGCTGATCGATGTAGGTGACATCCATCTCAACGTCAATCACGAGAAGCGAGTGCCGATTTCACCGATCGCAGGAGCGGCGGCCGTAGCAGTGGGAGCAGTTCTCCTGATACTGGGGCGCCGGCGCACGGCAGGTCGGATAGCCATATGACGATGATCCCAAAGGCTGCAAAGTCGGGAGCAGCTGTGGCTGAACGATCCGCAGCAGGGTCGTTCAGCGATGCTACTGCAACCATGAAGGCGCTTGTCTACCTTGGTCCCGGAAAGCAAGTCTTGGCCGAGAGACCCAGGCCGCAACTTCAGCACTCTACTGATGCCATTGTCAAGATCACCAAGACAACCATTTGTGGAACTGATCTGCACATTATGAAGGGAGATGTGTCTACGGTAGCCGAGGGACGGATACTCGGGCACGAGGGTGTAGGGATAGTGGAGCAGGTCGGCAACGGCGTGACTTCATTCAAGTCGGGAGACCATGTCTTGATATCCTGCATAAGTTCCTGCGGTCGGTGCGGGCGTTGCAAGAGCGGTATGTATTCCCATTGTGAAAATGGCGGAGGGTGGATTCTCGGCAACACAGTCGATGGGACGCAGGCTGAGTATGTGCGCATTCCCTTTGCTGACAATAGCCTATATCCGATTCCTGCCGGTGCAAGCGAAGAAGCGCTGGTTATGTTAAGCGACATACTACCGACCGGCTTTGAGTGCGGGGTGCTGAACGGCTCGGTCAAGCCCGGTGATACCGTGGCGATCGTGGGAGCCGGGCCAATCGGGCTCGCCACCTTATTGACGGCGCAATTTTACTCGCCGGCTGAAATCATCATGATAGACACTGACCAGAATCGTCTTGGAGTGGCCAAGACATTTGGTGCCACTCAGCTTGTCAACAACTCGGACGGAAAGGCGATCGAGGCGGTAATGCGACTCACCCACAATCGGGGAGTAGATGTTGCGATTGAGGCTATCGGAATTCCAGCCAGTTTCGACATCTGTCAGAGTATTGTCGCAGCCGGAGGACATTTGGCCAATATCGGTGTGCATGGAAAGCCAGTGCAGTTGAATCTGGACAAGCTCTGGAGCCACAACATTACTCTTACGACGCGATTGGTCGATACGGTGACCACGCCGATGCTCTTGAAGACAGTCATGTCAGGGAAGGTGCGACCAATGCAGTTGATAACCCATCACTTCAACCTGATGGATATATTGGCCGCGTATGAGACGTTCGGCAATGCCATGTCTGAGCGTGCTCTCAAGGTCATCATTACCAATGAAGTGTAGTCATACTGCACGGAAGTCAATGAATCCGCGCTCGACGTCCGTTCGCATCAGTTGCACATGTACTCGCTGACCGACATCCGGGCCGTCTGATACCGTTTCCAGTTTCCCTTCAATGGGAGGATTAATGAGGCGGACCCAGGTACCTTTAGGGCCGGAGCCAGTCACGATCGCATCGAACCGCTCACCGATTCTCGATTCAAGGAACATGGCCGCGGCCGACTTGTTGACCTGCCGTTCGACTTTGTTAGCAGCGTCTTCCTGTTCGGTGCAATGCTGTGCCAGTTGCCGGAGTTCTTCGTCGCTATACGGGACCTGGACTCCGTTAATGGCTGCTTTCAACAGCCTCTGGGTAATGATATCGGGATAGCGGCGGTTGGGGGCGGTGGAGTGGGCGTAGTCTTTGACGGCAAGGCCAAAGTGACCGGGGGCAGTTTCGCCGGGAAGTTCGGCGACATACTCGCCGGCGCCCAGGAGTTTAATGACGGACAAAGACAGATCGGGGAATCGAACCGGATCGGCGATCCTCGCTTTGGCCAGGAAGTCCTCAAGAGCTTTCGAATCGGGTTCTGCAGGGAGGTTGACTCGGTGCTCACCGGCAATTTGAACGATTCGATCCCACCGTTTAGGAGTACGGACAACTCGCCGAATGGAGGGGAACTTCTTTGTCTCGAGGAAGCGGGCGGTCACGCCGTTGGCCGCGATCATGAAATCTTCGATGATAGCTTTAGCCCGGTTTGAGAACTCCGCATTGATCCCTTTGATCTGATCACCTTCGAATTCAGCCTTTGGTTGGATAGTCTCAAATGTCAGAGCACCATGCTGATGGCGCAGTTCCTTCATCTTTGCGGCAACCGCATCCTGCAATTTCAAGTTCTGATCGAGTCCGTTTACTGCGGCTACTGCCTCAGGCATCGGAGCGCTATTGTCGAGCCACGCGGCGACTGAGTTGTACGCCAGTTTGGCGTGATTGCGAACCCAGGCGGGGTAGAGATCAGACTTCTGCACCAAGCCGCTGGCGTCGACCACCAGTTCGACTACAATTGCCCGGCGGTCTTCGTTCAGATTGAGTGAAGTGAGATTGGTCGAGAGATTTTCCGGCAACATAGGGAAGATCTCGGCGGCGGTGTAGACCGATGTCGTGTTATGGCGGGCGTGGCGGTCAATTTCCGAATCAAGCGCGACCAGGGAATCGACATCAGCAACGGCCACCAGGACTCTGGTTGTACCATCGGGAAGCGCTTCGGCAACAGTGAGTTGATCCAGATCGCGCGAGTCATCGTTATCAATCGATGCCCATAGCAGACCGGTCAGGTCACGGACCTGCGCGGACGGTTTTATGGCCGGTTCCTTCAGTTTACTAAGCTCAGTGAGGACGGCCGGTTCAAAGTCAGGCAGGAGCCCTCGCTCGATCATTACCCGATGGGCAATTCGCTGAAGGATAACACGGTGCTGGTGGACATTTGAATTCATCGGTCCCTTTCGACGCTTGTGGCCGGATGGTTTAGTCAGTTACAGTGACGTAAGCATACACAATCCTTAAACACAAGGGCCGGCCAAAGGTTTAGATATCAAGGGAGGCAGGTTCGTAGAATTCCCTGGGGTGATGGCAGCAGGGGCAAGATGACGGCGGTTCCTTACCATCGTGGATATATCCGCAGACGGAGCATTTCCACTTGATCGGCTGGTCTCGCCTGTACACCATTCCGGTTTCAATGAGTTGGAGGAGCTTCTGGAAGCGTACGCGATGGTGCATTTCCACCTGACCGATTTCATGGAAGAGCCGCGCAGCGGCATCGTCCATTTCGGCATCGGCCTCTTTCGCAAAGGAAGGATACATGGCCGTTGTTTCCAGATGTTCCCCGCCGATAGCTTCCTTGAGATTGGCCACAGTGTCGCCAATGCCGTGCAGGAGGATGAGTTCATCCTTGGCATGGCGGAGCTCGTTTTGGGCGGTCTCTTCCAGAATCTTGGCTATATAGTGAAAGCCCTCTTTTCGCGCCGCGGTTGCGAAATAGGTATACCGGATGAACGCCTGTGACTCGCCGGCAAAGGCTGTTCTCAGATTGTCCAAAGTCTTTGACATTGTGCTTTCCTTACTCACGAATTGCCGAGTGCCGGCAGTGCTAATGGATGAAGTGCTTCTTTCTGAGCAGCGCGGAGACATCACTCGCGACTCCCTTGCGGAACTGCTCGGCGGATGCAGGATCGACCGCATTGCTTGTGACCGACCAAACCAGTTTGCCGTCATCTACGGGTACCAGTAGATCGGTCCGAACGCTCACTGTTACTTCGGATTCAGAGTACCCAGGGTGATAGACATCTTCGTAGCGAGTGACATAGGAGCTCCATCGACGGCTGTAGGTGGTGACCGGCTCGCTCACCGTATAGCCAACGACTTCGCTTGAGGAAGTGTCCAGTTCGGCGCGGGCAACCACGAGGACGCCATCGAAATCTCGATCTTTCACTATCCTGCGAACTTCAACTGTATCCGGCAGATCGTTCGGGAAGAGCTGATAAGAGGCGATGGCAACGGTCTCCTGGCGACTCCTGGAGTTGAGTTCCACGACGAAGGCATCTTCCCACATCCGTCGTCTGAGATTGTCCTTTCGCACGGCAATGACCATGATCTTGTTAAGCGGTGCGGCATGGTATGATGGATCCACCCAGTGGTTTCCCTGCTGTGTTGCTCCACATCCAGTCATCAGAGCAATCCCTGCGATGGCGAAGAGAGCAAGGAGGCCTGTTAGCGCGACGGTGCTTGATTTGAGTGCCGACATTTGAAGTTTCCTTTTTGGGTTCGTGTACGACGCTGCGCCAGCATTTCCGCTATACAATGGTAGGCGGATGAAAGTTGAAACAGCTGCCTAACTAACTGACGTGGCTGTATGGACTAAGTATAGGCCAACACCGCTGTTTGCTCAATCAGTCAAAGGGATGAAAGAGGAGCTAGCTCCCGTTCCCCACTCGGCGGCGATCATAACCAAGCCACTCCAGGGGAGCTGGAGTGGCATTAGTGTACTGCGACAGTGGACTTCGGTTCAGAGCACTACTGCAATTGAGTCCTGAACTAATTCAGCTCTACTTGTTTCGGCCGTGCCCTTTGTCTTTCGATTTGTCAGTTTCGTCGTTGGCGCGATCCTTTGAAGCAGGAGCGACCCTGGGAGTGTCTTTGGCGTTCCGTATGACCTTTCGCTCGTCTTGCGGGCGCACAGGCGGCATTTTGTCACCGGAAGGCCGTTTTGCGACTATTGGGGGAGGCGGAATCCTGACCCGTTCTGGCTTGGTTATTTGGGCGTCTTTAGGCGGAGCGTTTTGGTTCTTGATCCTGAATTGCTGATTTACTTCGTTGTTGCGATCTACCTGGCGCGATCCCCGATTGACCTGTGGAGTCACAGGAGTAGTCTGACGTGAGCCGGGGCCGGCTTGCGTTGTTACGGGGACATTCTTCTTTTCAGTCGTCACAGGATCTCTTCGATCAGGGTTGTTTGGTTGGTTACTTCGCGGTTGTACACCCGGCAGAACAGGTCTCGGTGTGGTCGGGTTCGATTCCCATCGGTTTCGTTCTGACTTGTAGGTTCGGGCGGCAGTCGACTGATTTGAAATCTTCTTTTGCTGACTGGCGTCACTTCGCTCGAATTTTATTTTTGACTGTTTGGTTGCCACGACTACGGAGATCGGCGTGGCAATCTGAATATTGACTTTCAGCTGGTCCGGCCGCATTTCGGACCGGCGTTTCTCCATCTCGACATAGGTTCTGGCAGGGCGAAGCGACCGATCGACGCGACGAAGTTCGTACTCGTGTCGTTGATTGTCGGCCCAGCGCGGTTCAGCGCGATGATGCCATCGGTCGTAGACGAAAGTCGGATCGTACCAGGTACGTCTTCGGTCTACTTCGTAGCGCGGATATATTCCGATACTGATATAGGAATCATCATAGTAGTCGCCGAAATAGAAGTGACTGTATCGGGGATAGGTGAACATACTGACGCTCAGTATCCCGAGATTAAGGATGATAGTGGGAGAGTAGCTGTAGCTGGTGCGTCGATACACCGCTGGCGGGAAGTAGACGGGTGCAAAGAGCACACCGCGCTGTTCCAACGGATAGTCCCAGTGTCCTTCGCAAAAGATGTATCCACGAGGGGACCAGACGTAGTGTGACGGCGTCCAGACCCAGTCCGGATCTGAGGCAAGCCAATATCCCGGTCGGAGGATATAGCGATCGCCGCTCCAGTACTGGCATGAAGGGACCCAGAAATCGTTGTCGTTGTGGCGAGCATTGGAAGGTTGATCGTTGTAGGACATGTCCGGAGCAGGCAGGTAGTCGATGTTCTGGGTGTCGTCCTGAGTCCAGAATCCTGCGACCCACTCGTACCCTTCGTCAACTTCGACCCAGTAACCGGGAACCCATGACATGTTCGGCGGTGCCGCGCGCCAGCACCCGCTCACCCAGATGAAATTTTCCCGATCACCATCCCAGGACCAGTAGCCCGGCACCCAGACGTAATCATCACCTTGTGGGCGATCGTCCGGCGGGACTTCGTCGATGTCATCGGGCGGCTGGTCAGGAACGACCAAGCCGTCTTGAATCGTGGTAATTACCGGTTCAGCGAAGGCTTCATGCACCGGACCCCGGGTCAGCACTTCAGGCTGCTCCTGGCTCGGAATCGGCGGTTGGCTATAGGAGATGCTGAAGAGCAATCCCACAAGGATTGTCAGCGCGACGAGGAGTGAAGACACGGATTTCATTGTACTTCCTTTCAAGCACGGAGGAACTGCAACAGCTCCTGTTGGACAGGCACAATCAGGCGCACAGCGCTCTGACAGCTATCCCAAGTCGTTTACTTTCCCCGGAGGAATCGTATCCTGTTCCATGGTCGGTATGTCGAGAGCCGGTCGCAGAGTGTCTCGGGCTACTACGACGGTGTCCATCACCTGGCGGGACCATCGATTCTGCTTTCGCGTCCAGCCGGCGACGAGCACCGTATCTGACTTTCCGAAACTGCGACGAATCCTCAATGAATCGACATGCGATGGGACAAAAGGAATGGCATGACGACCTCCATTCAGACTGTCCGGATAGCCTCCAAAGTGGGACCACGCTATGATGAACGAATCGGCAGGGGTTGCGATGGGCGTTCTGAAGAACAACTGGAGATCGACCTTCTGGCTGACGACACCGGCTGTGATAGCCTGATGGCGAAGCCAAGCTTCGGAGGAGACATGTGCTCTTGTCAGCCCTGAAAGCGATTCCTGTCCCTCGGCCAAATTGCCGCCAAGGCATACAGCACCGAGGAAGACGACAATTCTAATGACAACTCTCATACCTGTTTCTTTCATCTGATTCAACTCATGCATCCGATGCCGCCCGGATAATTGAGAAGAGCTGCCAACCGCACAGCCCCCTTTGACGGCTGGCAGAGCTCTTTACGCTTAGTCGTTCGATGAACGGGGAGCTTCAATTGTCATTTTGTTTATGACACTCCTGACACCCTGGACATCGTTGGAACGCTTGGTGGCCAGATCAATTTCGGCCTGGTTCCTGGCGGTTCCGGTCAGGGTGACGACGCCGTCGTTGGTAGTGACCTTGGTGTCAAACGCGTCGGTTCCGTGGTGGAACAGAAGGGACATGCGAACCTGGGTCGTGATAGAGGCATCGTCAATGCGATCCCCCGTTGTCGGTTGCGACTTGATTGCCGTTTTTGAAATCGTCATCTTGTTGTCAACTTCCTTGACACCGGAGACATCCTTGGTGTACTCGGTAAGGAGCTCCTTCTGGGCTTCACTGCTTGCTGTACCTCTCAGGATGACTTCACCGTCTTTGACGGTTACATCGGTGTTCGCGTAGCTGACACTGCGATGAAAGAGCAGTGTATTCTTCACACGTTCGGTTATCCAGGCGTCGGAGTTGGCAGCAGCCTGGGCGCCGTTAATAGTGAGTTGATTGTTGACGCTCTTGACACCCTCAACGCTCATCGCGGTTTCTTCCGCCATGGAACGGTGTGATTCGGAGACGACGGAACCGGTCATGGTAACCACGCCGTTTTCGCACTTGACCTTAATGTCATCATCGTGAAGATACGTCTTGAAAACGTAAGATTTCTTAAGCGACGATTCCATACGATCGTCGACATCGGACGCATGGATCGGCACGCTCATAATGAACAGCGCGGTGGCCATGACCAGAGTCAAACTGTACAGTGTTTTGAATTTCATTTCTAATGCTCCTGTGTGAGATAATTGTGTGTAAGATGTTTGCATTCGAGTGAGATCGTGCATCACGCTGCGATCAACGGATGCCGTTATTGTTCATACTTCTGCTCCTTGATACTGTTGGCAATGTGCGAGTATCGAATTCGCGCGCCACAGAGTTGAGTAGTTTTGACTGATCATATCCCTTGCCTGATGCAGCCTGGGGATCACCGATTCAAGGTAGACGCCGGTGAGATCGGCAATTTCGCGATGTGAAAAGCCATTGAGAAGCGACAGGGCAACCATCGTCCGGCAGGTCTGCGGCAGCGCTCTCACTGCGGCTTTGAGTTCGCTCTCGGACATGATCGGAGGCGGGATTGCATCCTGAGTCACCGATGAGAGTCCGGCGCATGGGGATTCCTCAGAGCGATCCGCTCCGGGCTTGACTTTCGTACGGCGCGGAACAGAGGTGACATAACGCCGATATCCGCTCGCCAGGGCGTCGGCGATGATTTGGAAAAGCCAGGCGCGGCAGTTGGGCTCATACCGGCAAGTTGTGCAAGCTTCCGTTGCACTGGTGACCGATGGGCCGGAAGATCGGCGTCCGATCACATGATTGTCGACGATATACCTGGCTGTGAGGTACATCCGTTCGAGTTCCGGCACCGAGCCAAACTCATTATGGAGGGCGTAAGCATTCATTCTACCAGTATTCCTCTCTCCATGCCCTGCCGAAATCCGCTTGCCTCGACCAGGTGGGTGAAGATCTTCTCCCTGACGAGGCAGAATCCACGATAGAGCAATGACTCAATTTCATGTGGCTGGGTTCGAGCCAGGCCGGCGATTTCCGTGTTAGTAAATCCCTCGATATAGGAGAGAATCATGGCCGGGCGAAATTCCTTAGGAAGTCGGGAAAACGTCCTCTGATACTGCTTGTGTCCAACCGGACCGCCAAAGACCATGTGTGGTTCTCCTACCTTGAGCGTGCAAACGGGCACCGCCACTCCACCGACAACCGGCAATGGATCCAACAGCTGGTCATGAATCCAAACCAGCGGCTGGGACTGGTATTGGTAGTGGGTGAGGTAGCGTCGCGTAATGAACTCATACAGGACCGATTCCCAATCGGCTGGTCCTGGCGTCTTGCTCCAGAAGCGCGAGGCGTCGGCCATCGCATCATGCATCAGCGTTACGGCATCCTTGCCGTTCTTGGTGAGACCGAGAGAGATCTGGTGCAACGCCTCCAACTGGGGGGATTTCCAGAGGTGACGCGGGGGAGTCGTGAGGGTGGTTTTTCCAGGCACTGTTTCACTTCCATGTAGGGTTCAGGGCACGTCGGCAATCGTGACGTGACATCATAGATGCCTGAGACTCGACGGCAGACGACTTCATGGCAAGACGAGGGACCGGGAACGAGAAACGCCCCAGCCCGGTTGGTCGGTTGTGGGTGTCTTGCTTGAGACCAACAACGACTATTGCATGTGAGGAGTAAATCGGCCTAAAGATTGAAAGGGTAGCTAGCTCTTACGATAGGGAACTGAGTCGCAATTGCATTTAGTTTCGAGCGTCGCAGGTCTGTTGGAATTCGCTGTGAGGCAACCGGAGCAGGCTGAAGAAGGGCAGACCCAATCGGTGACAGGTCTGCCTTCGTCGGTGCGGGGAGAATTACTTCTTCTTTTTGTTACGGCGCCATCGAGCAGTTGCCGCGACTCGAGCCGAATTGCTGCGCTGTGCCCTGGTCATGCTCTTCGCCCGTGCATTCCCACCTTTGAGACCGCCCAGCCTGCCAAGTGAAACAGCCGCGGCATTCTTGACAGGATCCTCCTGGACTGGTTCGTCTGAATGCTGGTCGGCAGCTTCATCTTCAGTTATCTCGGTACTGATCCCGGCTATGTCATCGAGGGCTGAGAGTCGCCGTCTTCTGCTCGTTCTGTTCATCACTGCCTTGCCGGCTACCGTAGTCGCCAGGTTGAGATTACTAATCAATAGCGTTCGGTGTTTGTGGTTTGCGCACAAGAACGCCGAACGCCCTTATACATCTATTTATGCCCTGGGAACGCCGAGTTTTACCTGACTATCGTGGAGCTTGATGCGACGGTTGACGATGTCTTTCTGTTTGGACGCAAGCCGTTGCGTTGCGCTAGCCTGGTCCTGTTGGAGCTTGAGGAGCCGCGATTCGAGTTCCCCCAGCACGGTTCGAGCCGTAGTGAGATTCAATTCAGTAGCGCCGTTTACGGAGAGGGAATCGTATCCCGTTCTCTTGATCAAGAGCTCGTTTTCCATCTGCAGAGAGGAAATGGCCATGTCGGCGAGTTCAGTTTCAGCCTGGGCCTCTTCGATTTCGGTCTTTCGCAGTTCTTTGAGGCGCCCGAGCAGGTCGATTGCCTGCTGCTTTGCTTTGGATTCAATCTTGAGGCCGACAACTTCGGATTCACGCTTGCCGTCTTTGGCGTCGTCGGTGTGACGGTCTACGTCCTTGAGAGAGACCTTTCTTGTATCAATGCTCATCTCGATTTCGCGCAGTCTCGCTTCGGCCTGAACTCTTCGGTTGACCGCCAGAGTTCTAGTAGCCTGCGCGTTCTCGATATCGCCTGCAATTTCCTCGGTTGCTCGCCACGGAATGACCACCATTCGGGGACCGGTAGTCAGGGACTGAGGACGATCCTGGGAAGGCGCGCTTGTGGCAGCAATTCCGAGGGTTAGAGATAGAAGCAACACTCGATTGAGAAGCGCGGTTGCGGCTTGAATCTTCATAATATGCATATCCTTCCATGACCAGTGGTGTGTCATGTTGTTCAGGGTTCATTTTGCGCAGGACACAACTGTCCACCAACAGTGCCGGCACAAGCGCCGGCAGTTGCACGCGGATGTGATGTCGACACCCTAAATATATCCGGGGAGCTGTTCGGGCCAATCGCTCCAAAGATTGAAAGGGGAACTAGCCCTTCGTGAGGACAGTGTAGTGGCCACTGCCACGTGGCTATTGCGGTTTCAGGTCAATTACGTCGGCTGGCGGGATAGTATCAGCTCCGGGGACCACATTACCGGGGCCGGACTCGGAGAGGGAGGTACTGGCGACGAATATCTTCCACTGGGCATTGGCGAGTCTTGTGGTCGAGGTCGCGGAGCCATATTTCCCTGATGATTTCAATTCGTAATAAGTCCCTCCGAGACTTACGGTGATGCCAGTAGCGGAGCTATCATAGTTGGTGCCCCGGGCGTAACGCCCTACGGCCAGAGATTGTATAAGAGAACTGTTGGTCGGGCTCATGAGCTTCACCTTGTGCACAGTGTATGACTGAGCCGCGGGGTCGGTCCCTTTTGTGGCGGTGTCGCGCGTGGCGAGGGGAAGGCCGAAGTATTTTCCCCAGGCATTTGACCACATGACCGTTGAGTCGTCTTCGGTGAAGCCACTGACAGTGCGTTTCGCGTAGAAATCCACCTGGCCGTTCTTGACGCAAGGGGAGAAGTAGGTCACGGAGGTCCCGGGAAAGGTGCAATCGAGCCAGAAACCGAGCCCGTTCATTTTGCTACGCTCATAGTCCTTTCCCTGAGTTCGATCGTACTGCCCCATGCGGGTCCATCCGAGGAACATATTGACCGATGAGTCGCGGACATCGTAACAGGTGCGGACAGCGTTGTTGCAGTTGACTTCATAGCCGTCGGCTCCCGGGTTATAGTAGCTATACTCGCCGTTGACGTAACTTCCGGCAATAACGGCGCAATGACGTCCCTGACCATTCCAATTGGTGAGATGGTTGGTCGGTGTCGCGGCAAAGTTGGGGGCATAGAAATAGCCGTACGACTTCATG
>JBATNE010000123.1:0-1619 GCA_049290195.1 Candidatus Zixiibacteriota bacterium | reverse complement strand
CCAATGCCCTGCACAATGGTTGTTGTCGTCAGATCGCTTCGAATAGCCATGATTTTCACCTGAGGAGCCACGCCGATCACACCAATGGAATTATTTTTTGTCCCTCCGATAATCCCAGCTATAAATGTCCCGTGCGAAACAGCCGCACCATCCTCATCAGAAGGCAATGGGGACACATCATTATCTGCATAATCATATCCATGAGAACAACCACCGAGCGCTCCCCCATTTTCATTCACTCAGGAGCTCCCATCCCACATGTTGGGACGCAAATCAGGATGATTATAGGCAACACCATTATCAAGAACTGCGACAACAACCTGCGAGTTACTTCCCTCAGAAAGACTCCAGGCTTCAGGAGCATCAACATCCGCATCACTTGTCCCAGCTATACCGTTTACTGTTTGGCCGGTATTATCAAGTGCCCAAAGCAATCCTCGATGTTCATCATTCGTTGAAATATTTTGTAATGTATAGCGATAGTTCGGCTGAGAAAACAACACTTCAGACGCCGTTTTTAACTCACGAATCTTGGCTACAATCCCTGCCCGATCCCCAAGATTAAAGCGAGCTGTATTATCGCCCGTGTTTAATATTTCTACTAATTCCAGCCCATGTGAAGCCGCAAATTCAGTGATTGTTTGTCTGCCGACCTCCGACATGATATCAAGTGAGGACTGGAACTTAACGATAAGTTCATCGGATACGTAGGTATCAGGTGCTAAAACAAGCTGATCTTCTGATCGTGGCTCACCCGGAAGAGACCTACTCGCTTCTGGAAACGATAGCGTTGCCGCAAAAATACTTGAGTTCCCAAAAGAAAAAAGGATAATCAGTGTAATCATCCTCCATGCAGCCCTTTTCGCCACTACCAAAAAAAACCGGCGTGGTGTTCGCATATGTACCATAACAGTTTTTGTATTGATCCCGATATTTCAGATTTATTGTACCACTCCAAAATCATTTCAGACAAGTATCTCTCTATGCCCAATCAGAAAACTATTTTCCGAATCTTCGCTCACGCTCAGCGTACTCATGCAGTGACTTTTGGAATTCCTCCGGGGTAAAATCTGGGTAATAAACGTTCGGGAATGAGAGCTGTGAGTAGGCAGTATCCCACATCAAGAAACCATCGGAATTATGAGGGTCGCCACCGGTACGGATAAGCATGTCGACCGGCGTTATTTCAGCGGTCATGAGATGTTGCTTCAAAACCTCTCGCGTGACACTTTGCGGATCAATCCCAAGGGCGGCGACTTTTTGGAAGGCGCCAAGCATGTCATCTGTCCCACCATAGGCAAGGAAAAAATTGAGAAAATATTGGTCATAACCCTGGGTTTCTTCAATACAGCGGTACAGAATTTTCTTGAGGCTTTCAGGAAATTGTTCCTCCCACCTGCCGATAAACCGAATCTTGGTTCGATCAACATGTACCTCTTTTTCATTGATGAGTTTTTCGAAATACTTGGCATAAATCTCAAGCAAAGCCTGTTTTTCTCGGAGTGGGCGTTTGATAAGATTATCCATTGATGATCCCCAAAAGGACATCTCACGAATACCAAGGGTATGTGCCTCTCGAACGATCTTCTCCGTGATCTGTGCCCCAGCCTCGTGCCCCT
>JBATNE010000122.1:0-2047 GCA_049290195.1 Candidatus Zixiibacteriota bacterium | reverse complement strand
GGGCTCAGTTACGCAATTCGTACCTGGGGCAGATGGGGCGAGCGGTAGAGCCGGTGTTCAGGCCGTTAGGATGGGACTGGAAGATTACCGTTGCGACGCTGGCATCGTTTCCGGCGCGCGAAGTGATTATCGCCACGATGGGGACAATTTATAATCTGGGCGCCGATGTCGGTGAGGAGTCCGGATCATTGATCGACAAGATGCGTCAGGCGAAATGGGAAGATGGTCCAAAGATGGGGCAGCCGGTATTTCACCCGGCGGTCGCGCTGTCGATCATGGTGTTCTTTGCGCTCTGCTGTCAGTGCGGTGCGACGGTGGTCACGATTCGTCAGGAGACCGGCAGCTGGAAATATGCCGCGGGCGTGTTTACCTACATGACCGTACTCGCCTATGTCGGGGCATTTGTGGTGTATCAAGTTGCGATAAGGCTGGGGGCGTAGTATGTGGCAGACGATCTTTGTCGTAGTCATGGTAGTCTCGGCCCTGATTTATCTTGCCCGGTACTACCTTAAGGGAAGCAAAGAACATGGTGATTGCCCTGATTGTCCCGCCAAAGAGCGGATTGCCAAGGCGCAGCGCAAGTCAAAGACCTAACTACGGCAATTGACTTTCTTCAGGTGACCTTCTATTCTCGTCTCAAGCAAAAGCTACTATGAACCAGTCCGGACCCATACTTCTCGGGCAGTATCGCCCGATCGATTCCTATTTGCATCGTCTCGATGCGCGGGCCAAGCTGTTGCCGATACTCGTGGTGCTGATTCTCTCCCTGCTGACGTCATCGATGCTCTTCTATAGCATCATTTTGCTTACGCTCATAGGGTCACTTCTGGCATCAGGGGTTCAGCCGATTTCCCTTTGGAGAAATTTCCGCCCGATGTTTGTGCTGATAGCCATAACGGCGCTGTACCATCTCATTTTCAGCGGGCACAACACGCCGGTAGTGGCGACGATAGGTTTTGTGTCAATTCATGCCGGGGCGCTGCAAGCGGCAGGATTCTACTCGTTGAGACTTATCCTGTTTGTTTCGACGGCTTTTCTGGTAACGCTGACCAATTCACCGTCGGAGTTGGCGGAGGCAGTGACAGCGCTGATCAGACCGCTTCGACGGCTGGGCGTGCCGGTAAACGACCTGGGGCTGATCATCTTCACCGCCATTCGGTTCATTCCGATTCTGTACGATGAATTCAATGCCATTCGCAATGCCCAGATTATGCGGGGAGTCAGTTTCTCCGGCAATCTCGTCACGAGAATACGGAAGAGCAGCTCGCTCTTGATACCGGTATTTGTAGCGGCGATCGGAAGGGCGGATGATCTGGCGATCGCAATAGAGTCCCGAGGATATGATGGCCGCAGGGAACGGACGGTATACAGCACCACTTCATTCGGGCTCGGGGCCTGGACATTCATGGTGGTCACGTCCGTGGCGATCGGTCTGTTGTTCGGGGTAACGAGAGTGGCAGTACGATGACCAATATTCGGCTCGATATCGAATACAAGGGAACGTCATTTGCCGGATGGCAAGTCCAGCCGGAACAGAAGACCGTACAGGGCGAAATTACCCAGGGGATCTTCAGAGTGACATCGCAGCAGGTAGAAGTTACCGGCGCCGGCAGGACCGACTCGGGTGTTCATGCATTGGGACAGGTAGCCAATTTCAAGATCGAACACCATCTGGCCCCGGAGCGGTATCGGGATGCGTTGAATTACCATCTTCCTGACGACATTCGGATTCGGAATTCTGAAGCTGTTTCGGATGAATTTCACGCTCGGTTCGGTGCGAAGAGCAGGCGGTATCGGTATCTGCTGTCGTCCGAACGATCAGCCATCTACCGAGATCTTCGCTGGGAGAATACAATAGCCCTGGACGGTGACCTGTTAAGGGCATCCGCGGGAGAGATAGTGGGGAGCCACGATTTCACTTCGTTCTGTGTGGTGGCGTCACAGAAAGAGGACAATACCTGCATAGTCGAATCCTCCAGGTGGCGAAAGGTAGGGCCGCTCTGGGTGTATGAAATTCGAGGGAATAGGTTTCTGCATTCCATGGTTC
>JBATNE010000121.1:0-7300 GCA_049290195.1 Candidatus Zixiibacteriota bacterium | reverse complement strand
ACTTTGGCTTCGTTGACCGGCTGTATCCACCAGTAGTAGCCTACGATCGAGCCTATATTCAAGTCGGGAATTTCGGTGCTAGTCTGATGACCGGTTTTGACTTGGGCACTGGAGATTCCCTCTGGTCAACTCACTTCATCGAGCAGTTCGGGAACCGTCTGTCGCCGACAATATGGAACGGGCAGATTGTGTGTGGAAGCGGCTATGATGGTGGCATGGAGTGTTTTGATGCCTACAGCGGACAGGCCGTTTGGCAGAGGTCGACCAATCCATGGCAAGATTGGACCCCGGCAATTCATGACGGCAAAGTCTATACCTTTCTAAATGGCATTTTTGCACAGTACGACATCTCCAATGGTTCTCTGGCTTGGAGCATTTCAGTTGTCGGTGCCGCAACCAATGTCAATTACCCGTGTACGGGGTACTTGATGGGAACTGCTCCGGTCCTCGATACCGTAAATCAGATAGCCTATCTCATGTGGCACGAGTACTTCACGGCCGTAGATCTCAAGACCCGATCCATTCTATGGAAGAATTGGGGGAATTTTGGCTGCGGGATAAATCCATCTATTTGCAATGGCCGGGTATTCGCCATTGATTCCGGCATATTCAAGTGCCTTGATGGACAAACCGGAGGCGAGCTGTGGCGCCATCAACTGGCTGACACATCTTTCGAATACCCGCCGATAGTTGCCAATGGGTACGTTTATGTCAGCGGCGGTGGTAAGACGGTTGCTCTATCTCTGACGAGCCACGAGGAAGTGTGGCGATGTGACTACGGAGGGTATTTGGCCATCGCAGGAAACATGCTATATATAGCCGGCCAGGATGGATGGTTGATTGCCTTCCAGCAGGAGAACACGACAGAAGTTGCATGGGACGAAAATCCTTCGCACGATTTCTACTTGTATCATCCTTTTCCAAATCCGTTCAACCCGACAACGAGAATTTACTTTGATCTCAAAGTGTCGACAACCGTGACAATGGTCGTCTATGATATCCTTGGGAGAAAAGTAAAGACCCTTCTAGATCATGAGTCCTGGGAATATGGGCGTTGCTACGTCAATTGGATGGGAGATTACGAACGGGGGAATCCCGCGCCATCGGGTGTTTACTTTTTCAAATTGACTACGCCTGAGTTTGAGAAGACGGTTAAAGCGATCAAGATGAAGTAGGGGTTGGGTGAAGGGGATTGAGACTATTCGGTTCGTACCTGGCTCATCCCTCGACTCCGCTCGGGATGACTTTCGTGTCGGGTTTCGCTCCCGTTTCACGGGAATCGGAACCCGACCTACAACAACTCTGCTTTCCTACATCGACTACAAGGTAACCCCGCATGCGCAGAAGCGAAGAGGGGTGCTGATTGAGGGGAAGATTGCTTCGTTGTTCTACCCGATGGGTAGACCTGCCTCGCAATGACGCAAGAGCCGGGTTACGACTCCGATCGGCCCGAGGGCTCTTCTCGGTTCTCATCTCCGCTCGATCCGACGAGAAATAGAGCGCACCCTTCGGGTGCGGCACCAAGAACCGCGAGACCGTTTGGCTCATCCCTCGACTCCGCTCGGGATGACTTTCGTGTCGGGTTTCGCTCCCGTTTCACGGGAATCGGAACCCGACCTACTTTTTCAATTCAATGTAGGTCAATCCGCCCTGGCGGTTGACAGGTAGAAGTGTCAAGCGGGCAGGCCGCTTGACCTACATGAATGGAGATTCCCACATCGTCCCCTCGCACTAAAGTGCGGGGACTCTTCGGAATGACAGTAATACCAAGTCGCACGCTTCGGGATGCGGCACCACTTGGCTCGGTTCTCGTCTCCGCTCTCATCTCGCTTGAAGGCGGGACTCCTCGCTTCGCAGGGCTCAACTCGGGCCGACGTCGTAGGGGCTCGCCCGTGACGAAGAGCGCGTCAAGTCTCTATCAACGAAGAGCCAAGCTGAGACTTGACCTACGGCGAGCCTCGGGCTTCGACAACCTAGGTCAATAAAATCCTGTTTGCTGCGAACCTGAAGCGTGCGATCATACGTATTGCTGAGTATCACTATTTCTGCCCAATTCGAAGGAGACCAATTGCAGAGATTCATTCTGTCCCTTGCAGTCATCATTCCCCTATTGGTATGTGCGCTGCCTTCAAAAGCCCAGCTGTGGCAGAATCTCGATTTTTCGCACAAGTGTGACTCATCGAAGACTAAACTCTGCTCGTGGGAGCTGTCGTGGGGGGATTCGATCGCGTGTCGCCCCGAAGTGATCGATGGGAATCAGTGCCTGTTGATTGACAATGTGAAGGATGGTGCGGTCGGGTTTGTGGAGCAGTCGGCGCAGTTGGAGCAGAAGATGGGGCTGGCGACGATTCAGTTGTCGATGCGGGTGAGAACTGACAGTGTGCAGGGGAAGGGGGCTGGGATTGTAGTTTCCTTCTATGATTCCTCGGGCGCCTTTCTCACTACCAAAGATATGGGGTATGGGACATTCAACTGGATTCATGGGACCACCGACTGGAAGCAATACTCGATCGCAATGGTGATTCCGGATGATGCGGCGATGGTTAAGATCGGCGCAATTCTGTATGGCAAGGGGAGAGCGCGGTATGATGATGTCGAGGTGGCTATCACGCCGGTTTCAGGAAGGGCCGGGAGCAAGCTGGCGGTGGACTATATTTCGGCGGCTTGTGATTCCATCAAGCTGCACTCGCTGGTACGGGACTCGCTGAATATCGACAGTCTCAAGAAGATAGCGATCAGTATTGCCGGGCCGGCCAAAACGCTGCAGGAGTGTCACGTGGCGGTGGAGTATCTACTTACGTCTCTTCGGAATTACGGTGACCACCATTCGTTTCTCATGAAGCCGAACGAAGTTGCCAACTGGGAGAGCGACTCGACTGAAACTGCGGGGATTCAGTACTGTGTGGCGCGGGTGATTGACAGTTGCGGGTATATCATGGTGCCGGCGTTCAACGGCGGAAATCAGAAATTGATGACATCGTTTTGCGATTCGATCCAGGAGGCGTTTCGAAGGCTGGATACGATGAATATCAAAGGGTGGATTATTGATCTTCGGTTGAACACTGGCGGGAATATGGAGCCGATGCTGGCAGGGCTAGGACCGATATTCGATTCAGAGAAACTTGGTTCAGTGATTGATGTCTATGGCAAGGCGGAGTCCTGGTATTATCGCAATGGCGTCTATTACTGGGAGAGGGAAGCGTTGACCAAAGCGACCAACCCGGTGGTATTAAAGAAGCGGCGTCCCGTTGCTGTTCTCTTAAGTCCGCAGACCGGCAGTTCCGGGGAAGCGGTGGCGATTTCGTTTATCGGGAATGGCAAGACCAGGTCGTTTGGAGAACACACGTGGGGATTGACCACCGGGAACGGGTCGTTTGATTTGCCAGATGGTGCGCGGATGAAGCTGGCATCGACAGTCATGGCGGACCGTAATGGGAATCGGTACGAGAATGGCGTTGATCCCGATGTAAAGATCGACCCGAAATCGAAACCGGGTGGAGACGCAGTGTTGTGGGGGGCGGAGGAGTGGATCGAGGGGGAGAAGTAGGGCTGCATCTCAAATGCAGCCCACATGCAATTTTCAGCCGACTTCTTTGAATTCCGATTCGACTTCGGCTTCGATCGGTTTCCACTCCAGCGCCTTGGTGGGGCAGAAGTGGGCGCAGACCGGGTCGCCCTTACAGAGATCGCACTTAATCACCAGATTATGCACCTTATCATGCAATGAGCAGCCGAACGGGCAGGCGGCCACGCAGGCCATGCATTTCACGCACATGTCGTGATTGATCTCGTAGGCGGCGGTATCTTCGTTGAACTTAATCGCATTCACCAGACATGATTTCACGCAGGCGGGATCATCGCACTGCAAACAGACGACCGGGACATAGAGGTCCGGGTGTCCGGCAGCGAGTGGATAGATGCGGCTTTTCCCCGGCTTGTTATCTATCGAATGGGCGAACGAACAGGCCAGTTCACAGGTTCTGCAGCCGGTGCAGAGGGTCGGGGTGACGACAAAACGGTGGTTCACTTGCTTCCCTCCCGGCTCCACTGGGCAATCTTGCCCATACTGAGTGCAAGCTCCTTGCGGTGCGATTCATCGTTAAGGCGGAAATAGTCAGGATTAATATTCCGGTGTTTGACGAGGTGCTCGGCGAACTCCCTGGTAATAGTCGGGGCGCCGGTTTTTTCATCGCGGAGCAGTTCAAATTTCTTGTCCCATATCTTCCGGGTGTGGCCGGCATCTTTGAACTTGATATAGTTGGTCGGGCAATTGAGGGCGCAGGAGAGGCAGCCGACGCAATCAGGCGGGGACTGATGTTGCGGCGGAGCGATCTCGCGGCCATGGCCACGATTCACCGAAGAAATGGCGCTGAACCCCATCGTATCGCAAATGCGGGTGCAGATGCCGCAGAGGATGCAGTCATTCGGTTCTTTGTTTTCGGTGTAAGTGGTATGGGTAATGCCGTACTGGGCGGCAAGGTTCTGGACATAGGGGGTCTGAGGTGACCGGGCGAGCATCAGGTCGACCAGGGTCTTGCGAAGATCGATCAGGGCCTGAGTGTGTGTATGCACGATCAGACCATCGGCAACCGGGTAGAGGCAGGAAGTGACCGTGTCGGTCCAGCCTTTCCATTCCGGTTTGGTGATCTCGACCATACAGAGGCGGCAGGCACCGTACGGTTCGACAGCATCATGCTGGCAAGGGGTCGGGATGTCGATCTTCTCGCGGCGGAGGACATTGAGAAGGTACTCGCCATCGTTGGCCCGAACCATCTTTCCATTTATTGTGACAGTGACCATGGTCATTCCTTACTCCACCAGAATCGCATTCGGTTTGCAGACAGCGACACAGGCGCCGCACTGAGTGCATTTGTCCTGATGGATAAAGTGTGGCTTTTTCTTCTCGCCGGTGATAGCGTTATAGGCGCAGGCGGTGATGCAGGCGACGCATCCGGTGCACTTGTCTTCGATGACCGTATAGGTGATCAACGAGCGGCAGACGCCGGCGGGGCATTTCTTGTCCCGGATATGGGCGAGATATTCATCGCGGAAATACTTGATTGTCGATAAGAACGGATTCGGGCCGGATTTGCCGAGTCCGCAGAGTGAGCCGGTGAGGATCACATCGGAGAGTTTCTCCATCGTGACCAGGTCTTCTTCGGTTCCTTCGCCGTTGCAGACTTTGAGGACCAGCTCATGCAGTTGGAACAGTCCTTCGCGGCAGGGAGTGCACTTGCCGCATGATTCAGAGACGAGGAAGGAGAGGAAGTAGCGAGCGACATCGACCATACAGGTCTTGTCGTCCATCACGATCATCCCGCCGGAACCCATCATCGAGCCCGCTTTGGTGAGGGAGTCGAAATCGCAAGGGAGATCGAGCATTGATTCAGGCAGACAGCCCCCGGACGGGCCACCTGTCTGCACCGCCTTGAACGGGCGGCCATCGATGATACCTCCTCCAATATCAAAGATGATCTCTCGTAATGTAGTACCCATGGCAACTTCGATGAGGCCGGTATTCCGGACTTTACCCACCAGAGAAAATGCCTTGGTACCGGTCGAAGTTGGGACGCCGATTTTCTTGTACCAGTCGGCTCCCTTATCGATAATGATCGGGACATTGGCAAAGGTTTCGACATTGTTCAGCACGGTTGGTTGGTCGTGCAGACCTTTGACAACAGAGCGGATATATTTGGCGCGCGGTTCGCCGACTTCGCCGGCGACAGAGCGCATTAGAGCCGAGGATTCACCGCAGACGAAAGCACCCGCACCTCGGGCGATCCGAATGCGGAAAGAGAAGGTGCTGCCGAGAATATTATCACCGAGGAGACCTTCCCGTTCGCAGTCATCGATCGCTTTCTGCAGATGGATGACGGCAAGGGGGTATTCCTCGCGGACGTAGATGAATCCCTGTTTGGCGCCGACAGCGTAGGCGCAAATCATCATTCCTTCGAGCACCGAGTGCGGGTCACCTTCCATAATGGAGCGATCCATGAAGGCGCCGGGGTCACCCTCGTCACCGTTGCAGATGACGTAGTGAGTATCCGATTCGACGGCTTTGCAGGTTTTCCATTTCTTCCCGGCGACAAAGCCGGCGCCGCCGCGACCACGCAGGCCGGACGAGGTGACTTCATCGATGATCTGATCTGGAGTCATGGTGGTGAGGGCCTTCGCCAGGCCTTTGTATCCACCGACCGCGATGTACTCGCGGATATCATTAGCGGCGATTTTGCCCAGATTGCGCAATGCGATCCGGTGCTGATGCGAAAAGAACGGAACATCGGGGTATCGTTCGATTTTCTCTTTGGTCACCGGGTTGGTATAGAAGAGCCGGTCGACAACATCGGACCCGGCGATGGACTTATCGATAATCTCGGCGACATCTTTGGGCTTCACATGGCAGTAGAACGTGCCTTTGGGTTCGATCACGACCAGTGGGCCCTGCTCGCAGAAGCCATGGCAGCCGGTTTCTTTGACCGCTTCGACAGTAAAGTCCTTGATGTTCCGTTCTTTGAGCGCGGTGTGAAACGCTTCGACAATCGCGGCGGCGCCGTTGGCGAGGCAGCCGGTGCCACAGCAGACGATGACCTTCTTGGAGCGTTTTTCTTCGGCCGCACCGTACTCGCGACCCAGTTTTTCCAGCTGCTGAGGGGTGGTTATACTCATCTTACTTATCCTTCAACAGTCTCTTGGCCTGGCTGGGGTTGACCGAACCGTGATACTTCTCATTGACGATCACGACCGGAGCCATGGCGCAGGCGCCGACACAAGCGACGACTTCGAGGGTGAACTTCATATCCTCGGTGGTCTTGCCGGCCTTGATTTTCAGGAAATTCTCCAGTTGGTCCTGGATGAGATTCGCGCCGCGAATGTGGCAGGCGGTGCCGACACAGACGCGGACGACATTCTCACCTTTGGGATTGAGGGAGAAGGCGTTGTAGAAAGTCGCCACAGAGAAAACGCGCGAGAGCGGGACGCCGAGGGTCTCAGCAGTCTTTACCAGCGCCTCGCACGGAAGATATCGGTATTCTTTCTGGATATCCTGCAGGCACATAATGAGCGACTCCGGAGAAGCAGGGTGCTTGGCCAGAATATCAGGTATTTTGGTTAGGTCGTGATTCATACCAGACTCACCTGCATCTGATGGGCTTGGCCGATTTTGTATCCTTCTTCGAGCACACGCATGTTGATCTCGAGAAGTTCCTTGCGGCTGCCGAGTTTGTCGTGCAGGACTTTCTGCATCGTTTCATATTTCACCAGGCCGGTGGCGCCGATGAAGCAGGCCAGCACGGCGATGTTG
>JBATNE010000120.1:0-1682 GCA_049290195.1 Candidatus Zixiibacteriota bacterium | reverse complement strand
TTAGTGACGAGGTCGCTCAAAAGTCTAATTGTAAGGTCAAGATCACGTTGCGAATGGCGCAGCGTGACAAGCAATATTAACAGTGAGGTTTTTTGACCCCGTTACATTTCTTAGGACAAGTTATGAGATGTTTTGAACTTGAGACGCAGTCGATACTGTGTATCGGTCTCGATATTCTCAACAAATGGTCGCAGGAAATGTAACGGGGCGAACATTCTTCACTGTTAACCGAATTGTCCGTGAGGACTCTTCTTTGAAGAGTTTTTGCGGACATGAGAACACAAAGCAGGTTACCAACGCAGAGTGTGGATGCCTTGACTCATGTAAGCGATGAAGGACGTAGGAGGCTGCGAAAAGCCTCGGGGAGCTGTCAACCAAGCTGTGATCCGGGGATGTCCGAATGGAGCAATCCTTCCAGAGTGATCTGGAAACGTCGGTCTGAATTCATAGGGCCGTCGAGCAAACCCAGCGAATTGAAACATCTTAGTAGCTGGAGGAAAAGAAATTAATAAAGATTCCGTCAGTAGTGGCGAGCGAACGCGGAAAAGCCTAAACCAAGAGACTTGTCTCTTGGGGTTGCAGGGCGTATGGACTCGTTTGATCGAGGTTCGTTATTTTTCCCTAATAGAAGAGTCTGGAAAGACTCACCACAGGGGGTAATAGTCCCGTATATGAAAGGGAGAAATAATGAATGCATACGTTCCTAAGTAGGACGGGGCCGGAGAAACCCCGTTTGAATCCGGGAGCACTAACTTCCAAGGCTAAACATTACATGAGATCGATAGCGAACTAGTACCGTGAGGGAAAGGTGAAAAGCATCCCGATAAGGGAGGTGAAATAGAACTGAAACTCTCTGCTAACAAAGAGTCGGAGCCTAGCGCAAGCTGGGTGACGGCGTGCTTTTTGCAGCACGATCCAACGAGTTAGATCTATGCGGTTGTCTAAGGGATGACGAGTTCCGGAGACACAGTGAAAGCGAGCCTGAATAGGGCGACTATATCGCATGGACTAGACCCGAAGCCAGACGAGCTACACTTGAGCAGGGTGAAGCGTGGGTAAAACCACGTGGAGGCCCGCACCCACTCGCTGTACAACACGAGGGGATGACTTGAGTGTAGGGGAGAAATTCCAATCGAGTTTGGCAATAGCTGGTTCTCTCCGAAATAGCTTGAGGGCTAGCGTCTTACATATTCCACCCGAGGGGTAGAGCTACTGGATGAGACTCCGTGCGCAAGCATAGGTGTTTCAACCAAACTCCGAATACTCGAGGTGGTTAGTAGGGCAGTCAGTACTACGGGGCTAAGCTCGTAGCACAAAAGGGAAACAGCCCAGATCGTCAGCTAAGGTCCCTAAATCTGTATTAAGTGGGAAAGGAGGTGGAGATTCATAGACACTGAGGAGGTTGGCTTAGAAGCAGCCACCCTTTAAAGAGTGCGTAATAGCTCACTCATCTAGAGTCTCTGCGCCGACAATGTAACGGGGCTAAAATACAGTACCGAAGCTACGGATTCGATCACTTGCTTGCAAGTGGTTGAGTGGTAGGAGAGCGTCCCATGTGCACCGAAGCGGAAGGGCGACCAACCGTGGAGCGCATGGAAGTGAGAATGTTGGAATGAGTAACCGCAATGTGAGTGAGATCCTCACACATCGAAAGTCCGAGGTTTCCTGGGCCATGGTGATCA
>JBATNE010000119.1:0-1939 GCA_049290195.1 Candidatus Zixiibacteriota bacterium | reverse complement strand
GCATGAACCCGCTTCGCTTTCGCGGGCTTGGACTTTTTACGCACTGAGAGCGATTTTTTCACTGATTTTTTATGAGTGGGGTTTTTCTTCTTGGTCACTTTCCGAGTGACGAGTTTCTTCTTTTTCTTCATATGAAATACCTGGCAAATACAGCCAGAATAATAAGTATTGGGAGTTTAGCAGATAAATTAGGCACTGGGAAGGCTCGTACCGGTCAGGGTGACAAATTCTTTCAAGAGTTCTTTTTCTCTTGTTTTGTCTCCTGCGACACGCGCTGCCTCAAGCTCTCGGGCGACGGTCCGGCGGCGTTCTGATCCAGAGAGTTCTCGATCCAAAAGATCAAGATATTCAAGCACAATCCGAGCAGCTTCTTGACCTTGTTCGGTTGGATCAAGCTCGGAGAGCGTTGGAATAGCGAGCGCCCGAAAGGTCAGTCGGCTCGCCTCTTCCTTGAGTTGGACATCCTCAATGGCACCCATCGGATCATCGACGGCATTTTCGAGAAAGAAGAAGAGCGGATGTGTAGCGAGAACCGTTCTCGTTTCTGGAACGAGTTTTCCGAGCACGATTTGGCGCACCTCTTTCCCAACCAACATGAGCGCAATAATTTCTTCGCGCAAAAGTTCCGATCTTCGCCCAAAAGCTTTCGGAAGAAATGATTGACTAGAGCGTTTCGGGAGAAGGTCGGTTCCTTGCCGGATGTCCTTCATTGCCTGATCGACGAGCCCCCGGATAACTCGCTCTTCAATATCAAGTTGTTCGGCTAGCGACTTCATCCAGTACGAGCGTTCGATATCATTTTTCATCGTCGAAAGGAGCAGCGCTCCACGCTCAGCTACCGTACGCTTCCCGGTCGGATGCTTGGTGTCTTCCTGAGTAAGCAGTTGTTCGAGGAAATAACCAAAGGCTGGTTTTGCGGCAGTAATAGCTTGAACAAGCCCCTCTGGGTTCTCTTGATTCATGTCAGCCGCATCTTTCCCATGAGGAAGCGCTACCATCTCCACCGTAAATTCCTCGCCATACGCAATGCCGGCACTTTTCCAAGCTGCCGCTTGTCCGGCACTATCCATATCAAAGAAAAGTTTCAGTTTTTTCCCATATCGCCCGAGGATCTGAAGCTGATCATGGGTAAGAGCTGTCCCCGAGACTGCCACCGTATTCTTGATCCCCGCTTGATGCATGGCAATCACATCCATATTCCCCTCAACTAAGACCGCCCACTGTTTTTCCTTCATGGTCTGCTTGGCGAGTTGAATACCATAGAGTGCTCGGCTTTTGTGATAGAGCGGCGTCTCTGGGGTATTGATATATTTCGCCTGACTCTCATCCCCCCCGGGAGCCACCCGAGCCGAGTACCCGATCACTCGCCCGAGAATATCCATGATAGGAAACATAATTCGATCACGAAAACGGTCGTAGTGTTTTGAGTGAGTAGTGGGTAGTGAGTTGTTGGTAGAATCAGCAGAAGATTTCTGAATGATGAGCCCAACTTTTTCAATTTCGGCTGCTGCGTAGCCCTGTTTCAAGAGAAACTCCAATAAGTAACGCCAGCCATCCGGAGCATACCCGAGTCGGAATTGGTGGATAGAGCCATCCGTGAGTCCCCGCCCATGGAGATAGTCGAGCATCTTTTTCCCGCGGTCACTCTCCCAGAGTTGCTTCTCAAAAAACTTGGTCGAAAGCTCGAGGATATCATGACTGCGATCCTTTTCTTCTTTTGATCCGCCTCCGCCTCCCTGATACGGTTCGAGCTTCACCCCAGCCTTGTCGGCCAAAAGCCGGAGCGCTTCCTTGAAATCGAGCCCTTCAATCTCCATCACAAACGCAAAGGCATCCCCACCCTTACCACACCCAAAACAGTGCCACATTTGCCGCTCTTCGTTCACCATAAACGATGGACTCTTTTCCTGGTGAAACGGGCAATTGGCCTTCCAATGGG
>JBATNE010000118.1:0-2303 GCA_049290195.1 Candidatus Zixiibacteriota bacterium | reverse complement strand
AATTCCAAGCACAAAAGGAGCGCACAAAAGCGCGTATGAAGACGGCATCGATAATCGGGTTTCTGGTTGCTGTCATGGCTCTGATCGGACTCGGGGCGCGGCAATCACTGTTTGGCACCGGCCCGATTTCGATAACGGTCCAGGTCATAGCGGTTCTGCTGATGGTCTGGGCGCGGATTACGTTTCGCGGGAGGAGTTTTCACGCGGGTGCTGATCCGACGGCCGGGGGGCTGGTTACCAACGGACCATATAAATACGTCCGTCACCCGATTTATGCGGCGGTGATCTATTTTGCGCTGGCGGCGCTGGGAAGTCACTTCAGTCTCCTCAATGCCGGGTTGGCAGTGATAATAATCGTCGGGTTGGGGGTACGGATGTGGGCGGAGGAAACGCTGGTTGTTCCGATGTATCCGGAATATCGTGAGTATGCCGCCCGCACCAGGCGGGTCATACCATTTCTGATTTAGACTACAGGAGAGGTTTGCGAAAGGAGCCGGGAAATGTCGAAGATGTGTCATTCATGTGCGGCGCCGCTGGATAATCCGGGTTTTCGGGGAGCAGCCGAAGACTTCTGTAAGTACTGCACGGATGAATCGGGCAAATTGAAATCGAGCGAGACGGTTCAGTTTGGAATTGCCGAATGGTTCATGATGTGGCAGCCGGGGATCGACAGGAATGTTGCGATGCAGCGGGCGGCGATTTATATGAAGTCAATGCCGGCGTGGGCAGAGCGATAGCGAGCTCTCCCCTTTCTTAACGTCACGCTCTCTTCAACACGTAGATTGTCCAGGGGGCAACAGTAGTTTCGCTGACCCATGGGTATGGTTCATCGGAGCGACCGAGCGGACGATAGGTCTGTACTAAGTGCAGACCGGATTTTGCATACACTTCGCGATAGGCGTCGTCGGGCCAGAAGATATCATCGACCGGACGGCGGTCATCCACATCAGTCATAATAGTCTTCACGACATCGCCGGTCCTGGCGGTGAAATTCTCTTTGAATTGCTTTGTCGTAAATGACGCCCATTCGTGGGTGTAGATTTCCGGTGATGAAACCAGACTGACAATGTGGCCGGTAGGGTTGCATCGATCTCGCAAACCTGAGAAGAGCGAGATCTTCCGTTCCCAGGTCGGGATATTATCAAAGGTAAAAACGGCGAGGACGAGATCAAAGGTGCCGAGATCAGGCGGGATACGTCCGTTGTTTTCGATTTTGCGGTAGTCACCACCGGGCTCAGCTGCCTGGGCGAGCTTGATCATGTCATCGGAGATGTCTATGCCGACTGTATCGAAGCCGAGTTTCCTGACAAAGCGGGTCGAGCGACCGGCACCACATCCAAAGTCCAGAGCGCGGCCGGCCGTTGCGTGGGCGCGGATGATTTCCGGGAGATCACGATAGGCCAGATAGTAGGTTCCGGGGAATTCCAAAGAAGCGTAGGAACTGGCGCGCTTGGCGTCATCGTAGACGTTGTCAAAACTCATAGCGCAATCTCGTGAACGAAAGGATTTCTTTGCACCGAATATGCGAGGAGCCAGCGGATGTGTCAAGGATGGGGAACGAATCCAGGAACGAGCTCCAGATGTTATTGGCCCTGGAGGTCGTTCACGCGTGCGGGTGGTGTAGTGTCCCCGCTCAGGCCGGTGTTGGCGAGCGTTGTGTCGGATGAGAAGATACGGAACTGGGCGTTACACAGGGTGACACTGGAGCCGCCGGAGAACGGTGTTGACCAGGAGGCAAGACTGTTGGTGCTCTTGAGTTCGTACCAGGTGCCGGAAGGCAGAGTGGTATTGATGCGAGTACCGGTGCTATCGAAATTAGCGGAGGATGCCCAACGATCGGCGCCGAAGCCGAGGCGTCCGCAGACATAGGTGAGCGGGACGGACGGATTGTCGGGGCGGTAGAGAAAGAGTTTGTCGACTTTATATGGTTGGCCGGTCGGATCAACGCCGGTCTGGCTGGTGTCGCGTGTGACAACCGGCACGCCGAAATATTTCCCCATAGCATCGGACCAAAAGGCGGCGCTATCGCGATTGAGGACCGGATCGCCCCAGGAGTAGGCCATGAAGGAAGTTTGTCCGGACTGCTGGCAGAGGGACATGTAATACTGGGTCGGCGGGTTGGAGGCCGATGGGAACAGACATTCCAGGTGAAGTCCGAGGGCATTCATTTTGGAGCGGTCGAAACTCTTCCCCTGATCCTCGTCATACTGGCCGACGCGCACCCAGGCGATGCAGAAATCGACAGCGCTGTCACGGAGCTGATACGCTTCGCGCATGATTTCACGGTTTGCCGTGTAGCCGCC
>JBATNE010000117.1:0-24918 GCA_049290195.1 Candidatus Zixiibacteriota bacterium | reverse complement strand
GTCAGATCCCAATTCGCACCGACCATTTTGACCGGAAGGCCTTGTGCATCTCTAACTACTTCCGCGTGACACTTGATATAGTGGCATGATCCGTTCGGCCAGATTACCCTGAATTCAATGTGCAAGTCGCCTGCACCGGTAAGTGCATCACCTACCGCAGACATCGCTGCTTGATAGTCGTCCGGGTGAATCGACTCCTCCCACACTCTCTGACCGTCACGCCGGCACGTCGGATCAAGTCCGTACAACTGATACATGTACGGATCCCACAACATGCTCGTGTCGCTGAATCGGTACTCGAATATGCCGATCCGCGAGGCCTTGGTGGCAAGAATGAGCCGATCGGACAACTCTCGAACTTGCTGCTCCGCCTGAACCCGCTCTGAGATGTCATGAATCACCGACAGCAACAGTGGCCGCTCGCCAAACGTAACCGGAGTGGAATGCACTTCCACGGTCCGCCTTTCGCCGCTCGCCAGCCGGTGCGGAAAGGTGAAGAAGTTCCGCTCTTGTTCCAGAGCGCGAAGTCGCTCTACCGTTATCTGCTCCGGTGTGAGCATGTTAATGTCGGCTATGTTGAGGGATTTGAGCTTTCGCTGAGAATATCCGTAAAACTCCGCCGCCGCTCCATTGGCATCAACGATCTCCCCGGTTACCGGGTCAATCAGCATCATCACCACATGGTGCGAATCAAATATGGGCTGAAAGTGAAATGTCGCCGGCTGGTCCAAACCAGTCGGCGCTGAACTGACGATGTCAGCCTCCACTTTGGGCACCGCCTTTGAAATATGTCTTAACGTGGGAGTCTTTCCCATCTCGCTTCTTCCCAAAGAGACAGTGTGTACATCCCCGCGCTGACCCGTTCGAAGCTAATCCAATGTCGGAGGCGCGGTTATAACATTATCGTCATCTTGTTTAAAATCTCCACAATCACACCGTCCGCAATGTGGCGGTTCAGCCTATAGCCTGCGTGCGGAGCCCGACTCATATTAACGCCGGTCCTCCTGATCCGCCCACCGTCTCTCTTTTTTGCCAGGCTAATCCCCTCTCCCGGCAACAATGCGCATTCCCATGCGTATGAACTACTTATGCGACCCGCTCGGGCTGGCCGCAGCCACCAGCACACCGGAGAGAATGTCTATGAAATTCCGAATTCCGACCCTTCAAACCCTAGCGTTGACTCTGACGCTCCCACTATTCACCTTGGCTCTCCCCGCCCAATGCGCAGCCGAAACGATGGCGTTGGCCTGGAAATTCCACTCTGCTTCCCCTTTCATAACGTCACCGATTGTCAAGGGTGACCTCGTCTTGGTCGGCGGACTGGACTCCACGTTCTATGCGTTGGACCTCGCAACCGGCACACTCGTTTGGAAAGCTCACACAGAGGGAGAAATCCGCTCCACAGCGATGGCTACCGAAAGCGCAGTTTGCTTTTTGTCCGGCGATGGACTGGTCCGATACCTTGATCTCCACACGGGCAAACCGATTTGGACCTTTCCCACCGGCGGCGAACGAAAACATGACTTTGCTGACTACTACCAATCATCTCCGGTGCAATATGACAGCCTGGTCTATTTCGGCTCCGGCGACAGCACCGTTTACGCTCTTCGTATTCTCGATGGTTTCCTGGTGTGGAAATGCCACACCGGCGATGTTATCCATGCCCGCCCGGCGGTCGATTCACTGCGACTGTATGTGGGGTCGTTCGATGGTTACTTCTATGCTTTCGATCGGTTGACCGGAAAGCTGATCTGGAAATTCAAGTCGGTAGGGCACGACTACTTCCCCAAGGGCGAATTTCAGGGCTCCCCGACACTGTATCGGGACATCCTCTTCGTCGGCGCCCGTGACTACAATCTCTATGCCCTTGACCGAGAAAAGGGATACTGTCACTGGAACAAGTCCTATCCACGCGGCTGGGCTCTCCCTACAGTTGTTCACGACACCACACTGTATGTTGGAACCTCCGATGATCGCGTTCAATTGTCACTTGACCCTGCCACCGGCCATGAATTTTGGCGAACAAATCTCAAATTCAACATCTTCGGGTCAATTGCCATCGTCGATACGATCGGCTATGTCGGTACCCTTATGGGGAAGCTGTTCGGCCTCAATATCCGAACTGGAGAAATTGTCTGGACCTTTAATACCGATGGTTACGTAACAAACCACCTCGCCTATTTCAAGCCTGATGATTCCTTCCGCGACGATATATTCGAAAAGGTGAAATCAAACGAAGCGTTTATCGAAGTCGAGTATCAGATTGGCGCCTTCTACTCGGCGGCAGCCCTGGCTGACAACTACCTCGTCGCGGCCAGTGCCGATGGCACTGTCTATTGCTTCAAGCGTCAGTGAAACCACAAGAGAAAGCCGGTCCGATGCAACCCACCGGACCGGCTCAAGTATCGAATCTGCCAGCTAGTATGTTTGGACATGTCGATAAGGGTAATAGTGTGGCTCCCATATCGCGCTCTTGATCAGTTCAGACAGCTTCTCGTCGCTGGCTGCCATACCGATCCCCTCTTCCCTCGCCTGCTTCGCCACCGCCAGCGCCACTGTATATGACACGAGTCGTGCATCCTTCAGTGCCGGCAGCAAATGCCCCTGAGCTCTCTGCTCCGGAGTAACCATGTCCGAAATCGCACATGTCGCCGCACTGAACATCTGATGCGTCACCTTCTGCGCCTGGCAAACAATCGCCCCCAGCCCCATTCCGGGGAACACATGAAGATTGTTGCACTGGGAAATTGCGATTTCTCCGCCACCCGGCTTCTTCACCGGATTGAACGGACTCCCGGTCGCCATCAGCGCCCGATAATTGGTCGCCGCCATCACTTCCTCCGGAATCGCTTCACAGCAGGATGTCGGATTGGAGAGTGCCAGCAGAATCGGCCGTTCGCAGTTCCGTCCGAGTGAATTAAGAATTTCCCGGTTGAAGGCACCCGCCTGCCCGGACAGCCCGATTAACGTCGTGATCCCTGCATGAGCGACTACCTCCGCCACATTCGGTGCGCGATCCTTGGCCACCGGCCAGGATGCAATCGCATCACGCGGCTGCAGAAAATTCGTCTGATATTCATCAGCCTTGTCCCCGGCCAACAACAGACCATTGATGTCAATTGCATAGATCCGCCTGCGGGCGTCTGCAATGGACAGTCCGCACTCCCTGTTCATCAGCGTCACCAGGGCGTTTGCCACGCCGCTCCCGGCCTGACCAAATCCAAGAATCGCAATCTTCTGTTCCGACATCGGCCGACCGGTCATCTGAAACGCCGTTCGAAGTGCCGCCGCGGCCGTCGCCCCGGTCCCCTGGATATCGTCGTTGAAACTCAGGATCCGTTCATGATACCTATCCAGCAAGGTAGCGGCGTGCTGCTTCCCGAAATCCTCCCATTGCAACAGTGCACGAGGAAATACCCGCCGTACACCCTGCACAAATCTCTCGATCAGTTCATAGTACGCGTCGCCAGTCAAGCGCTTCTGACGCACGCCTATATACAAGGGGTCGTTCAGCAAACGTTCGTTATTGGTCCCAACATCGATCATCACTGGTAGGGTCGATGCCGGATGAATCCCGGCCGCGGCGACATACAGCGCGATTTTCCCCACCGGAATCCCCATTCCGTCCGCACCAAGATCCCCAAGACCCAGAATCCGTTCTCCATCGGTCGCCACCAGGAGGGATACATTCGGAAGACCGACATTCGAGAGAATCTTCTCGATAAAGTCAATATTCCGTGGAGAAACGTAGATTCCGCGCCATTTCCGCACAATGTGCGACAGCTTCAAACACGCCTGCCCCACTGTCGGCGTATAGACGATCGGCAGCATTTCTTCCAGATGGTTTAAGAGAAGTGAGTAGAAAACCGTTTCGTTCCGGTCGAGAAGTGCCAACAAGGAGACATACCTCCCCAGGTCCGTCTGCTTGGTTTTGTAGATGTCGTAATTGCGGATGCGCTGCTCTTCCAGCGAACCGACGCGGTCAGGCAACAGCCCGGTCAGGTCGAATTCCGCCCGCTCGACATTGCTGAATCCGTGTCCTTTGTTCAAGAGAGGATCTGACAGAAGCGTATGTCCCTTATGGGGCACAGCGTAATATATTTCGCGGGTGAGAGGATCAACCCGCATCTCAAATCGATTCACAACTGCTCCTTTAATGCCGCAAATGGGCGACATTGCAGCAGAAGAAGAGCACAAAGAAGGGCGATGTCAAGAACCGGAGAGACTATATATATGTGGACTACATAGTATCTTTTGACCTATATCGGATACATTCACCGCACGATGTGGCATTGCTTCTGTTACAACACCGGCTGCTTCCGCAGGAGCCAATACGCCACTACATAGACCGCCGCCGCTGCGAGCAGGGCAACCGTCAATCCCCAGGCAAAAGCAACCATGAGCACCAGCACCGAACCCATCACCGATGCCGCTCCGTTGACCGCAAATCCCCAGTCAATGAATTCCCCGACGCGCGAGGTCCCTTTAGGAAAAGGCATTCCCATGAAGAACCCCAGCGGCGCAATCATTAAAATCGCAACCAGTATTCTTGGGACTAGTTCAAGTGCTCCCGCAGCACGCGCGATCGGCCCAAACGCCAGCGCCTCCAGAACTATCCATCCCACAATTGCCAGAAACGTTACTCGATCACTGAATCGCGCCGCAAATCTGCTCCCAATTCCCGATCCGATCAAGAGTGACAACAGTACAGTCGCTACTGAGTACAGCGATGATCCCAGCAAGAGCGAGTACTTCTGCAGCAATACGATCTCCACCCCCATAAACGCCAGGCCTATGCAAAAGAAATACAGCCAGGCTGCCGGTCGAAGATGCTCTCCCTGCCTGAAGTACGGCACAATAGTCGCCGGCACGGCAATGAGTACGACTACTCCAAGGATGATGAGCAGAATCACTTTCGTGAGCGGAAATCCGCCAAATTCCGCATACGGCAGCACCTTGGCTCTCTTAGCGGCGGTGAAATTCTTCCACAATCCGAGTTGCGCGACATACGGCCGGTCGTCAGTCACCGGTGATATGTCTATCACCGCCGAATCAGCCGCTGTTTCCCATCCGTTCGCGATTATCCTCGGAATGATATGCTGAGCCACTGAATCGTTGGCCGGTGGATACATCAAGTGTATCTGGTTGAAATTCTCCGGCGTCAGTGTTCCAAGCGCGTGGGTTCGGATGTCATCGGTAAGCGGACGCTTCGAGAGAAGAATGATCTTCCGCCTGAGTTGCGGCAAATCATATACCGCAAAGTGATCGGTCGGAACATTCACCCCCTGCTGCTTCAGCGCTTCCATGACTTCGCTCACCAGACGAGGCACGTACATCTGATGTTCCATCATCATATAGCCTGAGTCCGACAGTGATTGCCAATAGTCCTCAAACGCCTCCGTCGTGAACAGATAATTTTCAGCCAGTGCAAACGATCCGGATGCCAGCGCCGCCCAGGTATTGGAACTCAGGGAATAGATGACATCGAACTTGTTTCGGTTCCTGCGGACATACGAACGCGCGTCCTCGGTCACTACTCTCACCCGGGGGTCACTATACAGATGCCCTGAGAACTCCGCGACACTCTTGAGAGGAAGGATACTGTCGACCACCTTCGAAGTATCATCCGCCTTCTTCGGAGCTCGGGTATACCCGGTCGTGTCCGCCACCAGCATCATCTTGTTGATATAGCCGTTGATCTCCACCGCATGAACCTCAGCCGCCCCCTCTGCGAGCGCCTGAAGTACATCTGAACCTCCACCCGCCCCGAGAGATAAGAACGTGCACGGATGAAACTGCCGGACCAGGTACTTTACATCTATACTCCACGGTGTCGAATCCGGATCGACCGTCTTGAAATCTCCGTCAAACATATAGACTGGTGTATTGGCGACATTGTCGATATTGATTCCCCGAGAATCCGGCGCGAATTCATACAGCTTCAGCTTTGCCATGGCATCCCAGTGAGTGAAGATTACCGCTGCCGGTTCCTGCCTTGCGAGTGTTAACTGCTTCTCGGCATAGGGCGATGCAATAATCGCAATTGCTGCCAGCCCGAATGGAACTAGCTTGGTCCATCCACCCATCACCAGCATCGCTGCGGTCAACACCGGTAATGCCACCAATAGCGATGCTGCCGGTGTCCCAAACGTATTCATCCCCCATATCGCCGCTACTACCCCGATGCCCGCCCCGATCAAATCCGCCATGTATAGCCGCGGCATCTCCCGATGATTCTGTTTGAACAACAGCGACAACGCCATCCCACCAGACAGGAAAGCAGACATCAGGATGAGAATTACCAACGCAACCTTGCCGACCGCCGCCCAGCTGACAAAAACGAGCGAGAAATCCGGAGCCAACCGAAACACCAGATACGGCCCGACCAGCGCGCATACCGCCGTTAAGACCAGATACCACCCCATCAACTTCTCTCGGGAGAGAAATTGGAACAACCGAAGCGCCAGCCCCCCTAACCCCAGTCCGAGAATCGCGACTGAAAGGACAAGAAAAGCAAATGTATAAAAGAACTCCGCTGAGAGTATCCTGGTCCAGATCAACTCCAGCGGAATCAATGTTAGTGAAATGAGTCCAATGGTGAGATAGTTGCTGCGCTTCATGTGGCCCTCTGACTGCTGTTGAACAGGTCCACGTAACGTCTTAGCGCGCTTTCACATGTTCCTGCCCGGATGGTAGTAAGCAGACCCAACGTCCGATGTCCTCTCTTGCCGAACCCTCAAACGTTGCATCCGATCTCCATATTTAGACGGGACCGGCGTGAACTTTGTTGCCGTGAATCTGGATTGCCCTGAAGATACGACTAAAGAAAATAGTACTGAAGCCTGTAAAGCGCAGAAACTGTGGCGTATGACCGCCCATAACAACAAGTCGATTGTAACCTGGTCTCACCCCCTGGATTGGAATAGCTCGATCGGATTTCCCGATGGATCTTCTACCACCACCTGCGTTCCCCCGGGGCCAAAGATCGGTTCACTTCGAAAATGAGCGTTGATATTCTTTAGCTTCCCTACAACTGACTCGATCTCGTCGGTCTCAATAACCAACCGATTCCATCCCCCGGAGGTAGGTTGTGATCCATCCGGAAGCGCGTTCGATGCCGAACTCCCCGGACCGCTCAGCCAGAGCGACAAATCCCCGCGCGCCATCATGGCAAAGGGCGGCCCCCACCGTTCGGTCAGTGTGAATCCCAAGGCCTGATAAAACGGCAGCGCCTGGTCAATATCGTCAACTATATACCGGACAATTCCCATATACGCTTGCTCAGTCCCTGAGTCCTACTTTGGATATTGCCGCCCACGGCGACCCCTGATCGTGCTTCTGCCGGAGTAACAAATTCAATTGCGCCGAGTGATGCTGCAGATGCCTCATTGAATACAAAATGAGTTCGGCTGTCGAAATCTGCGCTTTGCGGAATTTGTACGGACGCTCTGCCCGTTCCTCATCCATCGTTGCGATTAGTTTGCGGGCATTATTCCCGCCGATCTTGAGAAAATCAAGCATCTCTTCCTTCGTGTACACCCGGTCCGGTAACACCCCTTCGGGATCCATCTCTCCCAGCGTGAATGGCGCCGGTGGCCTGTAGTCTTCCCATGAATCAGCCAAATAGTAGTCCAACCAGAAGATAGTATGGTACACCATATACCAGTACGCGTGATAGCCTCTACTGTCCCCCCATGTCTCATCCGGGCAGTTCACGATCGCATTTTCCAGCGTGTCCAGTGCCGCCCCAAACTGCTTCCAAATGATCTCTCTGCATTTTTCATCCATACCTATGTACTCCTGCCTACTCGGTAGCCGTTCTCAAAGTAAACCTGACTCGAATACCAGCTTACAATATGAACTGCCGCCGTTCAATGCCATCACATTATAGAGAGCGCTCGCCAGACCGCGAACTTCACTATTTCTTGATGAACGTCCCGCGATTCAGTTCATCAAACGCCTGTTGCAGTTGCTCTTGCGTATTCATGACGATCGGTCCATACCACGCCACCGGCTCCTTGAGCGGACGCCCGGAGACCAACAAGAACCGAATCCCTTCATCTCCCGCCTGCACTGTCACCTCATCACCGGAATCAAAGAGAATGAGCGATCGATTGTCCGCCTCGGTCGGCGGTGTGGTGTCTGACCACATCACCCCCTCGGTCGGTACTGCCAGTGGCGAAGATGCATTGCAGAATTTCCCTTTTCCCTCGAATACGTAGGCAAAGGCGTGACTCTTTGTCTCCACCGGTATCGTTCGTCGCTTTCCCGGCGGCACCCAGACATCGATATACACGGGATCAGCCGCTATTCCCTCAACCGGTCCTCGTTTCCCCCAGAATTCGCCGCAAACAACTCGCGCTCTTGTTCCGTCATCTTCAGTCACTTCCGGTATCTCCCCCGACTTGATCTCCTGATATCGCGGATTGGTCATCTTGAGTGCCGACGGAAGATTCGCCCAGAGCTGAAACCCGTGCATTCTTCCCTGTGCGTCCCCTCTTGGCATTTCCTGATGAAGAATCCCGCTGCCGGCGGTCATCCATTGAATGTCTCCCGCGCCGATCGATCCGCGGTTTCCCATGCTGTCTCCATGTTCAACCTCTCCAGCCAGGACATAAGTAATCGTCTCGATCCCGCGATGCGGATGCCACGGAAACCCGGCCAGATAATCCTTCGGTCGATCACTCCGGAAATCATCAAGTAACAGAAACGGATCAAATTCCGCAGGATCGCCGAATCCAAAGGCCCTTTGCAAATGAACTCCGGCCCCTTCGATCGTTGGCCGCGCCTTGGACATTCGTCGCACTGGTCGCATTGACATGGCATTCTCCGTTCTAGGACAGGAGTAATTCCACTCCCGTCACAATTCAATGGCGTAACCCGAAATTGCTATCCTCTGAAGCCGCTGGTTTCATGACTTCCGTCGCAAAACGGCTTGTTCCCCGATTGGCCGCATCTGCACAGCGAAGTATTCGGCCCGCATACCTTTTCAGTCCCATTGGCCAATTTCACAATAATCTCGCCGCTCACGTTCAACGGTCCGTTCTCTGACACTTCAACTGTTACACCCGGCTCCTGTACTCTCTCCTCTGGCGCACGGCCATTGTCGAAATACGTGAGCGCTCCCGACGGACACTGATCTACCTGCTTTCTGATCTGTTCAGTGCCGGCCCCATCCATAGTGATCCATGGTCTCACTCTGGGATTGAAAACCGACCCCAGCCCTCTCCAGCATTTGCCCGAATGGATGCAGAGACTCGGCTTCCAGACTACGGTAATTTCGTCATTTGAGTATTTCTTGGTCACGTCGTCACGCATAGGAACGCTCCTGATTACTGGCTCAGCACATCGGCATATTCAGGGTGTTTGGAAAACTCAGCACTGGCAAACGGACAGAGGGGTACGATCTTGAACTTCCGTTCGCGCGCAAACTGCACCCCCGCCATGACCAGCTGCCTGCCGACTCCCTGCCCTTTGAAAATCGCTGACACTTCTGTGTGGTCGATAATCATGAGTGATTCCCCGGACATCACATAAGTCATCCGCGCCGGCCGCTTCTCATCCTGGTCAACATAGAAGACCCCTTTTCCGTCGTCCGCTTCATGTTTGATCACGACAGCCGGCTCCATCGGAACTACCTCTCTTGCCCGGCGACCAACTGATATTCATCCAGTCGGTTGACATCAACCCCGAGCGCTCCGTCCGGAGTCTTCACGTACATATCCGCGAACTTCGCCCCCACGACTATCTCATGGGCCTTGTACGATGATCTCGTATGCACCTGCTGTGCAAAGGTCTCCTCTGTTCCAGTGAACATCACCAGGAACTCCGCGTCCGATTCGCTCAGCTGTTCTTTCGTGAACCCCGCCAGCGGACTGGATTCATCTATTGGATGAACGATCGTCCAATTGAGCGGAAAGAAACTGACATGTTGTCGTTCCAGCGCGAGGTCATAAAACCGCCGCACGCGCTTTCCCCCCGATTCCTCCAGCCTGCTCAGGAACACTTTGACGTCCACTTCAATAATCTGGCTGGACCGGGCATTAATAATCCGAAATTCAAACGCCTGTATCCCCTTATAAGGAGCGATGAGCGCATGATCACTGAAGATTATCCGGGCGTTCGGCCTCGAAAATCGTGCAAATGAGAGACCGGTCGCGAAGGCAAATCCAAGCAGGCCGGTCAATGCTTCCACCGACACCAGCGTATTCGCCGCCAACCCGACCGGACTGACCCGTCCATAACCGATCGTGGTAAAGGTCTGAATGCTGAAAAAGAAGCACTCCACGAACCGACTCGTGTTCAAATTGTTGCTCGAAACCAGCAGCGCCTCCGGGCCGCAGAAATAGAACGCGATAGCGAACAACCCGTTTACCGCCAGATACCCGGCCGCGATAATCGCATAGAATCGCAACCACCCGATTGTAAGCATCCAGTGATAGACGGAGAGTGACTGAAAGAGCGGAAGTCCGTACCGGCCGACATTGAAACTGCCGTCCCGGTTGAGAAACCGTGTCTGTGATTGCTGTACGACGCGTGACCCGAAGCCAAGGTCCTTGTTTTCATCGATAGCCCCGCTGAGCCCTCGTGCGTCTAGTGATGCCGACTGTTCTGACATTCGCCTCCACTTATGCTTAGCATAGAGTGACCTGCCCGGATCGCACTCCACGACCCGGAAAAGCAGATTCGATTGTAGGTGTATAGTGCGGTCAGGAGCCCGGAAATGTGACCACTTCTTGGCTTAACACATGATAGGGAACGGCGGTTCCGCCGCCTCAGCCGACCGGTCCCAAATACCTATCCAGCCAGGCCAGCGTCTCTTTGATCAATTCCTGGCGGGGCACGGAATGCCCGAGCGGGTATGTCAGGCGCTTCTTATGTTCCGGCGGCGCTCCCAGCAGTTCGTACATCGGTAACTGCGATGTCTCCACGGGGAAATAGAAATCCCGCTCACCGTTCAGCATCAGGGTCGGTTGAGTTACCCGGGATACATAGTTGATCTGATCGACTTCAGGCAGCGCCCGCTGAAAATTCATCCCCGCCACATACAGAACGACCGCCTTGATCCGTTTCTCCACCGCTGGGAGAATCCCTCCCATCGCGCCCCCCCAGCTCAATCCAAAATAGGCCAGCCTGGAGGCATCGAATTCTTCTCGTGACTCGAGATAATCAACTGAGCGCGCCAGATCCTTCACCCACATGATGACATGGTCTTTATAGAATGTCGTCTCTTCCGGGTAGTCCGACTTCAGCTCATCTCCACGCTGATACGTCCCCTTGTAGATCGGAAGCATCACCGCCCGCCCGCTCTTGACCAGGAAATCAGATCGACGGAAATCAGCCGGCCCCACGCTATTTGCAAAAATCGCCAGCGACCCCGGAAACAGAATCACCGTCTGCAATGGCAGCCTGGCCCGCGAGGGCAGAAACAGATACGCCTCCATCTGCTCCCCACCATACGCCGCTGCAAATGTGATTAATTGACGCCGCCCAACCGGTACTTCGATATCTTCCACGATACTCGCATTCAACGGGTTCTTATCATAGGAGTATTGTCTGAGGAAATAGCTGAACACTTCGTCCGGTACCGGCTTCTCCGCTCGGAAATCCCGAAACGGAAGGTCGATCTCCCGATGAAGGTTCTCCGCATTCGGCTCCGGTTCCGTCGCTCTGATGCACCTGAAACTGTTGGTCGCGGATCTGTCGAATGTTGACTGCGCATACGCATCAGTGAACGCATACTCTGGATCGTTCCACCCGCCCCCCAGGATAAATCGCTCCCCCGGCCGATTGCACTGATTCCACGCCCACTCCCGGACATTCCCTCCGAGATCATGTATGCCGTACCGATTGATACTGCTGGTCGTCCCAACTGCAACAACACCCTTCCCGCCGAAATTGGAGTGCGGTATAATCTGCGAACTGGCTACTGCAAAAGCGACTCGGTTCCAGTGAAAAATCGTCGGAAGTTCCTTCCCTGCCCATTTCGCATATGCCTCCGCCTCATGCCAGCTTACGCCGGTCACCGGGAAATCATCTTCCCCCGACGGATATTCTCCCATCTCCCAGCCTGCCGGGCCCGACTGGCCAACGACGTCAACAAACTTCGAAATCGCGTCTTCCCACGACAGATCCCCCGATTCCGTCGCAAACGGGTACTGCCAGTACTCGCGCCTATCATACCCGCCCGCTTCGACGAACTTCTTGTATTCCCTGTTCGTCACCGGGTGCCGATCCATCAGAAACGATGCTGTTCCCTCAGTCTTTAAATGATCAAGCCCCGGCATGAACAGAGGAAATTCTCCGCTCGGGATGAATTCCATTTCATCCGGAATCTCCCCCGGTTTCACCAGACGATATTCCCAGAGAGCGGCCTTATTGTCGGTGGCGCCGACCACGGCGGCCTCAATAATCCACATCAGATCTTGCGATTCCCGGTACCCGGCCAATTCCAGTTTCAACCGCGAAATTCCCCGGGGAAACCGGATATTCTCAAGCGGTGCTGTCCCAAGCTCTATCCATGGTCCTTTGGGGTCACCGTAGTATTTCGCCGATACTTTCACGCCTGTTGGATTGGATGTAATCGTCAGTCTCCGGGAAAACTCCGACCACAACCGTTCCAGCTGCGGTTCGTCCGGCGCCAGCTTCTCAATTTCACGCGCTAACACGAAAGCCTGCCATGCCTCCGGCCCTTCATCGAGTGACTGTATTCTCTCAATCGTCCGGGTCAATTCCGGAATTCCTTCGCTCCGCACCCAGTCTTTGATTTTTGCTAGTTCCTCATTCAGCTCTCGAGCGGTCGCGTATCTCTGCTCCGGACTTCGCTCCAGACATCTTCTGATAATACTCCCCAGCTTCGCCGGAACGCTGTTATCTAGTTGCACCAATGCTACCGGCGCGCTATTGAGAATCGAACTGAGCACGGCCACCTGATTATTCCCGCCAAATAACCTCTTGCCGGTCGCCATTTCATACAGAACGCACCCCAGCGCGAAGATATCTGTGCGTCCGTCAACTTCTTTCCCTTCGAGCTGCTCAGGCGCCATATATGGTAATGTCCCGACAAACGCCCCCGCTGTTGTGAGCGGCACATTTGCCGTTTCCGGTTGACTCAGCGATGGATTAATCACCTGCTCGTTCGATGGCCTTGACAACCCAAAATCCAACAGCTTCGCCCCCGACTGCGTCAGCATCAGATTTCCAGGTTTCAGGTCGCGATGCACCACTCCCGCTCCGTGCGCCTTCGCCAATGCATCCGTGATCTGAAGTCCGATGGCAATCAATTCATCAGGAGGAACTGCCCCGGCCTCCAATCTGGTTGCAAGCGTCACGCCATCGATATACTCCAGCACCAGATAGCTCCGGCCGCCATCTGCCCCGATATCATATAAGGTGCAGATATGTGGGTGATTTAGTTGTGAGATTGTCCGCGCTTCCCGTTCCAACCGAGCACGCGCATCCGATGAGAGTGATAAATGAGGCGGCAGGATTTTGATCGCAACATCCCGCCCAAGTCGCGTGTCTCTCGCCCGGTACACTTCCCCCATCCCCCCGGCCCCGGCTCGCTCGATTATTTCATACGGTCCAAGTTTATTGCCCGGGAGAAGACTCATCGTTTCAGTTCCTCGGCCCAGTTCTGCACCACGATAAACTCCGCCGATGAACTGGACTGTTGAGCCGGCGATAGAATATAGAATCGCTTCCCGTCATTGGTTGGAGCGTAGGGAATCAGCGTCTGCGCACCGGTGAATATGAACCGGTGGGTAAACAGCTTGGTAGGAGTTCCGATTTCAAGGCCATGTTCGGTTGAAATCGGCACCGCCATGAAACTGAAATCTTCAGTCACGAGGTAATACAGCTCTTTGCCGTCGGCTCGCCAGCGTGGACACCGCCCCCGATTGGTCGAGACCTGCCACTTGCCGCCCGAGGGTGACAGCTCGCGGATATAGATTTCTGGTGTGTCCGACTCGTCACTCTGGTAGGCGAGATATTTCCCGTCCGGAGATATCGTTCCGCGCTGCTCAGAATATGGTTGAGTCAAAAGCGGCTCCGCCCGTTTGGTTCTGGGATCAAACGTCCAGAGGTCCTCGTTATTCTGGGCAACGTCCATGATATACTTGGACCCATCGCGAGCCACATCAATCACCGAAACTGTCAGTGAATCAGAAGCATAAATCTGCTCTTCACTCCCGGTCCCGTTGGCGTTGGTTTGCATGACGTTGAACCTCCCTGCGTTTCGGTTCGACGTGTAGATGACTTTGTTGCCGTCGCTTGACCAGACGGGCCAGGCATTGACGGCTGGTCCAAATGTCAGCCTCGACTGCACATCCCGTCTTAGATCACGCACCCAGATATCCGTCGCATTGGAACTCGTTATGACCATGTATGCCAGTTTCGAGTTGTCCGGTGACAGGGTAAAATCGCCGTATCGCCCCGACGGACCGATCTGAACCGCCGAGTCTCCGTGTCTGTTAACCTCAACAATCATATTTGCGCCGCCCCCCTGGCCATGTTGATATACCAGGGTGCCGTCACTTGAAGATCCAAACAACGCCAGCCCTCCGGCCGCAGAAACATCTCCCGATAGTGGGATGGGATCCCCCGTCACTGCGAGGCTCTTGGGATCAAACGGTTGCGCTACCAGAAGCTCCTTACGTACATAAAGGAGATAGCCGTTGACATACTCAGCAGGTGAATTCACCGCCGTAATGAACTTCCCTTCCAGCGTCTTGGTGGATCCAACCTTCAGATTGAAATCTCCCACCCCGGTGTCCTTGTTGGCAAGGTACAGGAAATGCTCTCCGTCCGGCAGAAAGTGCGGCCAGGCATTCATCGATTCTTTATTGGCGTGATCCAGTCGACTTGCCGCCGAAGCTGTCCCGCCGGTCGCCGATACCTGCCGCATGGAGTCAGTGAATCGGCCGTCGAAAATAATCACGCCCGCGCTTCCCCATGACCCATCGGAGCCATATTGAGCCTCGCACACCAGTTGCGCCAGCCCGCCGCCAATTGAGATCTTCTTGAGTTGAGAGTTTTCAAAATAGGCTAACTGCTTGCTGTCGGGCGACCAGAATGGCCGGGAGCCATCGGTTGCTACCCGCACCAGCAAATGGGCATCGAGAGAGTTCATCGGTCGAAGGTAGATCCCCGACTGCCCCATACTGTCATGGGCGATGAACGCGATTGTGTTTCCATCGGGCGATATCCTCGGCCACGAAACGGTCGTCAGTCCTGCGGGCGCCGGCATCACGAAGCGTGCCACTTTCGCCACCGGCTTGGCTCTCGTCAAATACAGAGTACCGAATAAAATTGCGAGTACCCCCAACAACCCCACCGTAGTCCACAGCGCTTTCTCACGGATCTTTCTCCTCGTTGATACCGCTATCGGTATCCCGACCTGCGACCCGCCATCCACCGTCCATTGCAATGCCCGCTTGAGATCCCCTGCGGTCTGCCACCGATCGTCCGGCTCCTTCGCCAAACACTGCGTCACCACCCGCTCCAGCGCCGGAGGGGTCATCGGCTGAATCGAAGATATCGGTCGAGGCTCGACCTTCATGATCGATGCGATCAGGCTGGCCTGGCTTTTCCCTTCAAACGGCCGTTTGCCGGCCGCCATTTCGTACAGCACCACACCGAACGAAAACAGATCGCTTCGCGCATCCGCTTCCTTCCCTTCCAGCTGCTCCGGAGACATATATTGAAATGTCCCGACTATCGTTCCCTCGCTCGTTAACGGCGAACTTGTCCGCGTAATCCCCGAGAGGTCTTTCACCTCTTCCGTCGCCTGCCACTTGGCCAGCCCAAAATCCAACAGCTTTGCGCCATGCTTGGTAATGACAATGTTTGCCGGCTTCAGATCCCGGTGCACCAACCCCTGCTTATGTGCCTTATCAAGGGCATCTGCAATTTGAACGGCGATCCTCAGAAGTTCCGTCGTCCCTACCGGCCCCTTCTCAAGCATCTTGTTGAGTGATTCCCCTTCCAGATACTCCATCACCAGATAGTCCACACCATCCTGCTGACCAATGTCATAGAGAGAGCAGATATTCGGATGGTTCAGACTTGAGATCGCGCGCGCCTCGCGGTCGAACCGCTGGCGAAGGTCCGGATTCGAAGCCATATGGGTTGGAAGTACTTTGATCGCGACAACGCGATCTATCCGCGTATCGCGTCCGCGATACACTTCCCCCATCCCACCCGCGCCGGCAGGGGATTCAATAACGTACGGGCCGAGTTTGGTTCCGTTAGCAAGCATCCAGACTATATCCTCCCGGACAAGGGTTCTGGTTAATTTTGAGTTGTGGAAAACAGGCTAAAAGATCGACAAACAGTGTCCATTTTGCAAGAAGAATTTGACCACTCACCACCCGTCGTCACCCCCGGGAACGAACTGCGCGGTATATCGGTTGCAGTGGTCAATCGGAATTGAAGGAGAATGGCAATGCCCTATGTCAACATCGTCGGTCTACATGTCACCGATCAGGAAGGCTACGCGTCCTACCGGGCGAACATGATCCCGATTCTTACGGAGTACGGCGGCTCGTTTCAGTTTGATTGTGAAGTCGCAAGAGATCTCAAAGAACCGACCCGTACCATCAATCGGCTCTTCGCTATTACTTTCCCCGATGAGGCGACTAAAGTGAAGTTCTTTTCGGACCCGCGCTATCTTGAAGTGCGAAAACAGTATTTCAATCCGGCCGTAGCGGCCAGGTATTCGCTGTTCGAATTCACGGCCCCAGGCGACTAGTCCACCAGTCCGATCTTCTTTAGTAGAACCGGCCAGCGTGGGTCGCTGTGAAGCGGTCGAAAGACTCGAGTTACTTTCGTCAGCGCCATTCCGGAGTCCCGGATTGCGTACCCCCGCTCGAGCCACTCGAATGCATCATCGATTTCGTTACGACACGCACACACCATGGCAATCTGGAACGACCATTGCTCTCCCTGAGCGATGAGCTCCGCCTTTTGATGATCGGAGTCTTCCTTTCGCCCCAGCATGAATGACGCCTGTGCCTGACCACACAACCGATAACCGGCCATTTTCTCTTTGGCCAGATACTCCATAGCTTCCTCGGGCTTGCCCGTCGAGATCGCACACAGTCCAAGCCCAAAATTGAGGGTCGTCATTTCCGGACTCATCTCAAACGCTCGAAGCAGCGCCTCGCGCGCGTCCTCCCAGCGATCGCAACAGGCGTACATCCGCGCAAGCTCCCGGCGATTCCAGGGATTCAGCGGGTCAAGTTCAATCCCCCTGGTCGCAAGCTTGATCGCTTTATCAAAGTTGCCAAAAATCAGTTCCCAGGTCGCCATGCCGCTCACCACCGCACTGCTATTGGGAGCCAGTTCGTACGCCCGGCGAATCTCCTTGAGTCCCTCCGGAATTCGCAGTTCGAGTGCACCGAGCACGAAACACATCGTCTGGTGTGCCTCCGGTGACTGATCGTCCAGCGCCAGAGCTTTTTCCGCGGCCGCTCTGGCCAGCGGATGCTCCACCTTGTAATCGGTGTGACCATAGGCCACCCTGCTTCCATAGGCATAACCGAGTCCGGCCCACGCCGCGGCGTTGTTTGCGTCGATGTCAATCGCCCGCTTATATAGGTCCACCGCCACAGCGAGCCCTTCTTTGGTCATCTGAAGAACCAACTGATGCGCTCGAAGTGATAGAGTATAGCTTTCAGGATTGATCGCTTTCTTGGTTTCAGACACTCCGACCAGCGTCACATGCATCGCCTTCGACACCGCCCCCGCTATTTCATCCTGCACCGCGAAAATATCATCCAGCACCCGATCATACGTCTCCGACCAGAGGTGGAACCCGTCCGCTGTATTCACCAGCTGAGCCGTGATCCGGACGCGCGCACCTGCCCGACGGACACTGCCTTCCAGCAGCGTCTGCACCCCGAGCTTCTGCCCGATCGTACGCAAATCCTCCTGCTTCCCCTTGAAGGCGAACGATGACGTCCGTCCGGTCACTTTCAGCGCCGGATTCTTCGCCAGCATGTTCAAGAGCTCTTCCGTCAATCCATCCGAAAAATACTCATTCTCAGGATCGGCGCTCATGTTGGTGAACGGAAGAACCGCTATCGATGGTTGCAGGGTCGCAACCTTCATCGATGAACCACTTGCGCCGGCCGCCAGCATCCGCTCCACAGACCGAAGGTCCGCCGCCAGATCAGCAGCCGACTGATATCGCTCGTCAGGGTTCTTCGTCAGGCTCTTCGTCACGATCCTCTGGAGTTCCGGCGTCACTTCCGCCTTGAATCGAACGAGCGGTTCCGGTGCTTCACTGACAATCGCATGCAGCGTCGCCGCATCGTTGTTCCGCTTGAAGGGCGTCCGCCCGGCGATCATCTCATAAAGCACGATTCCCAGAGAGAAAAGATCGGATCGATAATCGATCTCCCCTCCCTGCGCCTGCTCCGGCGACATATACGCCACCGTCCCCAGCGTCGAACCCGCCTTGGTCAGCATCTCGCTCCCCTGGATCGACGCCAGTCCAAAGTCGAGAATCTTTGGTCGGAATTCCTTATCGACAATGATGTTTGCCGATTTGATATCGCGATGACTCACGCCGCTCGTGTGCGCGCGGGAAAGCCCCTCGGCAATCTGAAGAGCAATACCCACTATTCTGGTGATAGGAAGCTGATTTTCGGTGGAATACGAACTCAGCGTCTTACCGCTGATATACTGCATCGCGAAAAACGGCCTGTTGTTGAATTCTCCCACTTCATAAATAGTCACAATGTTCGGATGATCCAGCTTGGCGACCGCCTGCGCCTCCCGCGTAAACCTCGCCCGGACTTCCTGATTCTGCGCCATGTGTCCGGGCAGGAATTTGAGCGCCACCTGTCGATTGAGCTTGGTGTCATCTGCGAGGTACACCTCCCCCATTCCGCCCGCCCCTATCTTCTCCGTGATCAGATAGTGGTTAACCGCGGTTCCTTTCCCGAGCACTATGTGCGTGCGGGTGACATCGTCATCGTTCCGATTGGCCATTTTCTCTGAAAAACCCTGTCGCCGGTCAATTGTAGACCGGTTTTAACCATTTCTACCAAGATACGCCGACACCGGACCAAACTCAATCTCTAATTCGCTCCGGACATGCCGGACAAGGGGTTACCCCTGAGAAAGGGCGTGAATCCGGCCGATTTCGCGTCAACACGATAAATAAACCGCTCTTTACAAATATATCCGTAGGTTTTCCCACCTTCGACCGATATATAGTAGTGTAAACATTGATTTGAGTTCGACCTTTGTTGTAGTCTTGTTCTAATCCACAACTCTTCGCAAAAGCTAAACCTCGAATTGATTCGCGCAATCATGCGCACAGTATCATGCGTCTTGAAAGTATCGGCTTCCGCAAGGAACGCGGTTCGTTTTAAGATTAGCACACATGGAGAGTAGAATGAATATCTACGTAGGAAACATGTCGTTCCAGACGACAGAAGACAATCTTCGCCAGGCCTTTGAAGGCTTCGGCCAGGTATCAACCGTCAAAATCATCATGGACCGCGACTCCGGCCAGCCCAAAGGGTTCGCCTTCGTCGAAATGCCGGCCCAGAATGAAGCGACTGCGGCTATCGCCGGACTGAATGGTCGTGAGTTGAACGGACGTACGCTTAATGTCAACCAGGCCAAGCCGCGCGAAGAGGGTGGCAACCGCACTGGTGGCAACAACTACCGCAAAGTGTACTAAATCGAATAGCACGTGTTGGCGACCTAACCGTCGCTGATGCAAGCGACAAAGGGACCGGCTTTGGCCGGTCTCTTTCATTTTTGCTCAGTCGGCCCCTTTGCGATACAAATCTGTACTTTTCAGCAACAATCGAAGTACCCATCCAAGATAGTCGTAGGCCTTTTTGCCGTTACAACGTATATAGTTATAGACGGACCGCGAGTCCTTCATCGACTTTTTCTCAAGCCTTGCTCCCGCCAAACAATCCTTGTCAAATCGTTGAAAGGAAGAGACTCTCAAAGAGACTCTAGATTCCGGCACCACCACGTGCTACCAGTGGTTTGACCCGTCGTTGCCGTGGTGAAGAACGTTGCCGCACGCGTGCGGCATGATGACTTGGAGGTGACTATGTCAGTTGTAGTGTGGATTCTCCTCGGAATGATCCCCGGGTTCCTGGCCGGCGCTCTTGCCGCTCACAACCGGAAAACCGCCCGCGCCCGTTCCAATTCCGATCCCCGTATGTAGAAGTTGCTGAGTATCGGACCAGAGAACCGGTAGGCTATCGCCCGTAATACCGATTGGCCCGGAGAAAATCCCTCGCCCCGCTGCCCCAATTATATCAGTGTCTGAACCGGTATCGCGCTTAGCGCGTGCCGTCTTTGCGATGCGCCTGGCTGACGCGAATCTTCTGCCCGTGCAAGGATGTTCCGTTGAGGTGCACGATCGCATCACGCCCTTCTTTGTCCCGCGCGACATCCACAAATCCGAATCCGCGTGACTTCCCGCTCGCCATGATCTTGGCAATATTGACGTGGGCAATATCACCGTACTCCTGAAACACCGTCATGAGATCCTTCTCCACTGTTTCAGTCGCCAGGTTTCCTACGAATATTTTCATCTCTTCTCCTGGTAGTGAATCCAGCCGCTTCCGGCGACCGGATCCCTGTGTTACATGTACCGCTCGGCCCGCTGAATCTGCTCGTACAGCTTAGCGCCCGCGACGGAATCCACCGCCGCCACCGCGGTTGTTGTTCTGGTTCAGATTCACGCCCACCGGACGTTCCGTCGGCGGCCGCGCTTCATTAACTTTGAGCGCCTTGCCGTCGATTTCCTTGCCGTTCAAATTGAGAATCGCGGCGTTGGCGTGCTCTTTGATCGGCATTTCAACAAATCCGAATCCTTTCGGCAAACCGCTGATTCGATCGTTGATAATGCTCACCTGAAATACTTCACCGTACACTTCAAACGCGTGGCGAAGGTCCTTTTCGTCTGTCACGTCGGACAGGTTTCCTACATAGATATTAATAGTGTCTCCACTTCTCGTGGTCCATCCTGGGGTTTTGCGGATTCAGATACCGGCGCGGGGACGGACACCATTCTGCGCGCATAGGTTCACTGATGTCGCCGGACTAACGATTTAACAAGGGTTGGTCGTGAGAATCAAAACTTGAAAAACAATTAATGAGGGACGTAGGTCTGTTATTCCAATATGTCGACTTTTCCGGTCCAAGTCAACAGCTATTAAGGATCGATCATCTCCTGCTGCCCAACCTAACCGGCTCAACTACTTCTTCTTAAGATGTACAGACCTCTTTGCTGCCGGTTTCCTGGGCAAACGAACTCGCTTTGTGGCCGCTACCCGTCTGTTCACGGATGATTTGTTGACTCCTTCGTTGGTCTTTACCCGCGCTCTAATCAACATCTTCACCAGTGAGATCGGAAGTTTCTTCTCATGGGGAAACTGCACGGTCGCTTTCGATGTCGCCCATCCCCCCAGCTCCTTCGCATGCTCTTCAATGGTTGGCGTTGGAATGTACAATCCGATGTGCCTGGTGAACGCCGCGAAATACGCCAGCCGCCCCTTATATCCATAGTATGGCATGCTGTAGCTCAGCTTCTCCTCCGCACCTGGCGCTGTCGCTTTGATCGCCGCCCGAATCTGCTTCAGTCGCGCCTGTATCTCCTTCGGCGCCTGCGCTATGTACTCGTCCACCGTTGTCGGTTTAGCCTGCTTCTTCACGTTTGCTCAACTTCTCCAAGTGATTCTGCAATGTCCCTAAGTAAATCTGTCTCTCTCGCCATGTGACTTACGCCACGCTTCCAGCCGCCTCTTTCACCACCTGAGCAAACCGCTGTCCACCCACTCGGGTCTGGTCAACTGTCGTCGCCGAGAACGACAACCGCACATACCCTTCCTTTCCAAACGACCCTCCCGGCACCACTGCTACATCATTCTTGAGGAACAGGTGCAACAGGTAGTCTTCTGTGTCCTTAGTTCCCGAGGGTACCAAGTGCCGCACATTCGGAAAGAAGTAGAACGCTCCCTGCGGCTTGATCAGATGCTCAAACGCCGGCGCCAGCTCCTGATACAAAACATCTCGACGCTGCTGCATTTCTCTCCGAAGGCCGGCCAACCATGCATCCCGGTTTGCTCTGTCCGTCAGGGCTACCGCATACGCATCCTGGATCGGCGTTGGCACACCTGCCGTCTGACTGTAATCCGCTCGCGAGAAGAGTTCACAGATGAACGGATCGCGGCAAACGACATAACCGGCCCGGAGCCCGGTCGCCGCAAAGCTCTTGGACATCGTGAATACACCGATAGTCCGCTCATTGTCGAACTCAAGCATGCTGGTATGACGAACGCCATCATACAGAATCTGGTCATACGGTTCATCCGACACGATCACAACATCGTGCTTTCGACATAGCTGATCGATCAGTTCACTCTCTTCCCTGGTAAATACTTTGCCGGTAGGATTGTGCGGCGAGTTGAAATAGAACATATCAACTCTTCGCAATGCGTCCTCAAGCTTGTTCTTGTCAAACGTGATTCCTGTGTCAGTCTCTTCCAGGTCGATTGTGTGAAACTCTGTTTCCGAATACGGGAAGATGTTCCCCGTCAGGCACGGCCAGTATGGACTGAAACTCAGTACTTTCTTCCCGCGGAACAACCCGAACGCCAACTGCAGACCTTCCTGCCCGCCGTGCATACAGACAATGTGCGATTTCTGAACCTGAACACCTTTTTCAGCAAGGTATGCCTGCACCGCCGCAATGAAAGCCGGTTCACCTCCCGACTTGGGATAATTGGTCCGCCCTTTGGCCAGCGAGGCGGCCACCGCGTCCCGAATGTACTGCGGCGTCACGAGATTCAGATCCCCCCGCTGGAATTTGGTAATGGAACGACCTTCCCCTTCCAGTCGACGCACTTCCTCGCTGATCGCCACGATCGACGACAGCCCGAGATCGGTGAAGGAGTGATGGTACTTCTGCGCAAGTGTGCCTGACATGTCTATGTCCCTTCAATTAACAGTGTATTCCGTTTGGAGCATCGGTCGCTTCGTCCCTGAGTCGCTTCTACTTACCCTTATATTCCAGCGATAACACCGTGATGTCGTCCGCCTGGTCAGCTTTCCCCATATACTGCATCACATCCACAATCAACCCCCGGACCACGTTATTGACACTCTCCGGTCTGTGCGACCCAAGCTGCTTCTTCAAACGTTCTTCCATGTACATCTCCTGGGCTGGATTCGCCGCCTCCGTCACCCCATCGGTGTACAACACTATTCGGTCGCCCGGCCCAAACTGAATCTCTTTCGCTTCAAAAACGAAAGGATCAAACTTTCCCAAGAGAATTCCCGAAGAATCCTCCAGTTGAAACACGGTCGAGTCATTCCTCACCACAAACGGCAGATTGTGTCCACCGTTGCAATACCGTATGATGCCGTTATTTGTATCAAGCACGCCGTAGAACACTGTTACGAACATGCTCGCGTCACTCTCCGGAATCAACATGCTATTCACTTTCGCCAGACAGTCTGCCGGATCGACAATCTGCGATGCAATCCCTTTAATCATCGTGCGCGCCACCGCCATATAGATCGCCGCAGTAATCCCCTTCCCCGACACATCCCCTATCACAAACCCGAGATGCGTCTCATCGATAAAGAAGAAATCGTAAAAGTCCCCGCCAATATCCTTCGCTGGGTGCATCTCGGCATAAATCGAAAAGTCCGACCGGTGCGGAAAGGGCGGAAATTCCTGCGGCAAAATGGTCTGCTGTATCCGCGCCGCCGTGCTCAGATCCCGCTGTACTGCCTGAAGATGTTTCCGGTCGTCCAGCGCCGCCTTAATCGTGATGATCTCCTTGATCCCCTTCTCGATCGTCAGCTGAAGGTCATTGAAATCGATCGGCTTGGTGATGAAATCGAACGCTCCGCGGTTCATAGCCGTTCGAATATTCTCCATGTCCCCATATGCCGACACAATCACCGTCTTGAGCGCCGGATTCTCCCGTTCCTGCAATCTCTGCAACAACGTCAACCCATCCATCCGTGGCATATTGATGTCCGACAAGATCAGCGAAATGTCATGCATGCTCTGAAGATGCTCCAGCGCCTCTTCTCCGTGCGCCGCAAAGACGAACTCATACAGCTCGCTCTGTATCTGCTTCCGAAACTTCTGAAGTATCAACATCTTCAGGTCCGGCTCGTCATCAACCACCATTATCTTGAATAGCTTCATCCTGCTCCACTCTGACAGTCCGGTTAGCTCTTTCCGATCAGCTGGTACACTTCTTGCTTTAACTTCTCGAAGTCTATTGGCTTCGTAAAAAACTCTTTGGCCCCCGATGCCATCGCCTTAGTGTGGTTCTGCACATCCCCGTACGCCGATATCATGCTCACATGTATATGCGGGTACTTTTGGTTCACGATAGTCAAAAGTTCCAGACCGGTCATCCCCGGCATATTGATATCCGAGAATACATACACTACATCCGGTGGCTGCGAACTGTCCAGGAGGGCAATAGCTTCCTGCCCGCTGAAAGCGAACACCAGCTCCAAATCCCCCCGGCGAATCTCTTTCCGGAATTGCTGTTGAAACAACAGCTCGATATCCCGCTCATCGTCTACAACTAGGAATTTCATCTCTTTATCACTCTCTACTTCGCCGGCTCCGCCGGAAGTGCAATAACAAACGATGCCCCGCCATCCGCCGATGTTCCAAGCATCATCTCACCGCCGTGCGCCTTTATGATGTCATGGGTTATCGACAGTCCCAGACCTGTCCCCTGAGTTCCCTTCTTGGTCGTGAAGAACGGTTGCATGATCTTCTCTTTGATTGCATCGGGAATGCCGGGGCCGTTGTCCTCAACACTAACCACCGCCCTGTTCCCTTCTCTCTTTGTCCTGCAGGTCAGTTTCGGCAGGTATGATTTCGACGTCCCGCCCCCGTCC
>JBATNE010000116.1:0-5695 GCA_049290195.1 Candidatus Zixiibacteriota bacterium | reverse complement strand
GACAACAACTTGCATAACTTGACTTTACCCAAATTCCGGGATATCATAGCGGGGCGCGTCACCGATCGGGTGGTGTTTACCGCGCCGGCCCATGGTTTGTATCTGGTCAAGGTATTGTACTGATTTTCCCTCGGATCAACGCCCCAGGGGTACAAACTCTTGTTACAGAAGAACCGTAGGCAACAGGGCAGTTCGGCACGAGAGCCGGCGCCCAAAGATGCCGGGCATTTACAAGGGACTGGTAAGAGTTGTCCGTTTGAGTCGGACCAAGAAAGGAAGCCATGAAATTTTTCATTGATACGGCGAATGTCGACGAGATCAAGAAGGCAGCGGCGATGGGGCTGCTGGATGGCGTGACGACCAATCCGTCGCTGGCCGCACGAGAGACTGCGCCATACAGAGAAATCCTGACGGAGATCTGCAAGATCGTGAAGGGGCCGGTATCGGCCGAAGTCATCTCGACTGAATACGACGGGATGATGAAGGAAGCGCACGAGCTGATCAAGATAGCGGATAATATCGTGGTCAAGATCCCAACGATTCTCGAGGGGCTCAAGGCGATCAAGTCGCTTCATGACGAAGGGATCAGAACCAACGCGACTTTGATTTTCTCCCCGATGCAGGCGCTGATGGTGGCCAAGGCGGGGGCGAGCTATTGCTCGCCGTTTGTGGGGCGACTCGATGATATCTCCACCGATGGGATGAGTCTGATTGCGGAAATCGTTCAGATATACGAGAACTACGGCTATGACACCGAGGTACTGGTGGCATCGGTGCGGCACCCCATGCATGTGGTCCAGTCGGCTCTGATGGGGGCGCATGTGTGCACAATGCCGTACAGCGTGATTGCTCAGTTGTTGAAACATCCGCTCACGGATATCGGTCTGGAAAAGTTCATAGCTGATTACAAGAAGGCGAATAAGGGATAATGATCAAGCGATATACGCTCAAGGAGATGGGGGATCTCTGGACGGAAACGTCGAAATTCGAAACCTGGCTCGAAGTTGAAGTGGCAGCGGCCAGGGCAATGGCCAAGCTCGGGATAATTCCCCAGAAGGCATTCAAAACCATTGAACAGAAGGCGACGTTCGATGCACACCGGATTGCGGAGATCGAACGGGAGACCAACCACGATGTAATCGCCTTTCTGACATCGGTGGGAGAATATGTCGGTCCGGACGCGAAGTATATCCACTTCGGGATGACGTCATCGGATGTGCTCGATACCGCCCTGTCGCTTCAGATGAAGCGGGCGGCACAGATTATCGACGCCAAGGTGTTCGCGGCGCTCAAGCTGATCAAACAATTGGCGCTCAAGTATAAGATGACCCCCTGTATTGGCCGCACCCACGGTGTGCTGGCCGAGCCGACAACGGCCGGACTGAAATTCGCGGTCTGGTATACGGAGTTGAACCGCGGGAGGGCCAGACTGAAGGCGGCGACAGAGCGGATAGCCGTTGGGAAGATCTCCGGTGCAGTGGGGAATTTTGCCAATCTCGATCCCAAGGTCGAGGCGGAAGTCTGCAAGAACCTTGGATTGAAGCCGGCTGAGGTCAGCACGCAGGTGATCCAGCGGGATCGACACGCGGAATATATTACCACTCTGGCGCTGTTGGCGTCATCGCTTGAGAAGTTCGCCACGGAGATACGAAATCTCCAGCGGACCGAGATAGGCGAGATGCAGGAAGGGTTTGCCAAGGGGCAAAAAGGATCATCGGCCATGCCGCACAAGAAGAACCCGATCACGGCGGAGCGAATCACCGGAATCGCGCGACTGGTGCGGGGATATGCAGTGTCGGCGATGGAAAATGTGGCGCTCTGGCATGAGCGGGATATCGCGCATTCATCGGTGGAGAGAATTATCATCCCTGATGCGACGATCATTATGGACTACTCGCTTCAGAAATTCATCGATTTGCTCTCCGGACTGATTGTGAATGAGAAGCGAATGTACGAAAATATATTCTTTGGCGGCGGTCTGGTGTTCTCACAGAGGTTGCTGCTGTCACTGACCAAATCAGTTGGGTCCCGCGAAGTGGCTTACCTGATGGTGCAAAGAAACGCGATGGCGGCGCACGAAGGGAAGGGTTTATTCCGGGATCTGGTCAAGAAGGACAAAGATATTCGGAAGTATCTCTCAGTCGGGCAAATCGACAAGTGCTTTGATTTGAAGTACTACACCAAGAATGTCGATAAAATATTCAGACGGGTGTTCTAGGGCATGATCGCACGCGACGGTTACCCATTCATTCTCATTGGTCTAATTGTGACTGTCATCCTAATACTGGTTTCGACCAAGTGGGATTCCGGTTGGATATTTGGCGCAGCAGTTGTCTTTGGTATTCTCACCCTCTTCACGACATTCTTCTTTCGCGATCCGGATCGGTCGGTTCCGGTCACTCCCGGTATGCTGGTGTCGCCGGCCGACGGAAAAGTGATTCGGATCGACACGCTGGAGACACATCCGTTTGTCGGAGGGCCGACTATCAAAGTCTCGATATTTCTTTCGGTATTCGATGTTCATGTGAACCGCATACCGGCTGACGGCCGTATAGAGTTTGTGAAGTACAACCCCGGTAAGTTCTTTGCGGCGTGGGCTGATAAGGCATCAGAGTTGAATGAACAGACCGAGATCGGTATGACGACGTCGCAGGGTTCGAAGATCGTATTCAAGCAGATTGCCGGGCTCATAGCGAGGCGGATCATCTGCCGATTGAAACCGGAGCAAACGGTGGCTGCCGGTGAGCGATTTGGGATGATTCGGTTTGGTTCGCGCACGGAGCTGTTTGTTCCGGCCGGGAGCAGGATCGACGTCAAAGTTGGAGATATGGTCGCGGGCGGAAAGACAATAATCGGATATTTGGCTCCTGTGGTACCGTCCAATGTCGCGCCGACAGGGCTTGGAGCTGAGCGAAAATGAACAACTATAAAGTCATTTTTCCGAACACGTTTACGATGGCCAATGCGGTGTTTGGCTTTCTGGCGATTCTTGAGGCGATCGAGGGTCGGGTAACCAGCGCCTGCTGGTTTATTCTGTTGGCAGCGCTGATGGATGGTCTGGACGGGAAGATCGCGCGCCTGAGCGGCGGGAGTTCGCAGTTCGGTATTGAACTCGATTCTCTGGCGGATTTTCTGTCGTTTGGCGTGGCGCCGGCGGTGATTCTGTACAGCATCAAGCTGAACGATCTGGGGAAATGGGGCTGGATCATTTCAGTCATTTTCATCATGGCGGCTGCGTATCGGCTAGCCCGGTATAACGTTCTTGCTGACAGCGACGAAAAGAAGGACTTCATGGGGTTACCAGTGCCTATGGCGGCGATGACCCTGGTGTCATATATCATCTTCAGCTACAAGATCTTTGGTGGGCTTGAATACAGCGAAGTACTGGTTTCGATGATCGTGTTGTTTGCGATTCTGATGGTTTCGCAGGTGCAATACGATGCCATGCCGGACCATTTCAATACCAGACAAGGGCGTATCAAATTGGGGCTCATGCTGTTAGCGGGCGTATTTCTGGCCATCAACGTCAGACTCTTGTTGTTTCCGATCCTTGGCTCCTATATATTGTTTGGAATGATACGAGAAGTTTACCGGCTCTTTGCGACCGGGCTTGGAAAAGTGTCCGGACAACCAGGGCACCGTCGCAAGACCGATATCGACAGGATAGATGATGGCGAATGAAACGAAGAAGGCGGTCGTGTTTGTCCGCCTTAAAGACGGCGTCCTGGACCCCCAGGGTGTGACAATCCAGAAATCCTTGAATCAGATGGGATATCCGGATTTCATATCGGTGCGGTCGGGCCGCTTTTTCGAACTGGAATTTGAGGCGTCGAGCGCGGATATCGATCGCAAAATAAACGATGTCTGCAGCAAGCTTCTGGCCAACCCGGTGATCGAGAAGTTCTCGGTGGAGAAGGCGAAATGAAGTTCGGAGTAGTGACTTTTCCGGGATCCAATTGTGATTACGATGCCTACGCGGCGATCCGCTTTGTCATTGGACAGCCGGTTGAGTTTCTCTGGCACAAATCGGAGGATCTTCGTCAATGTGACGTGATCATTCTTCCGGGTGGTTTCTCCTATGGCGATTACCTTCGGGCGGGCGCGATCGCCCGTTTCTCCCCGATCATGAAGCAGGTGATCAAGTTTGCCGAGTCCGGCGGACTGGTGATGGGAATTTGCAACGGCTTCCAGGTTCTGACCGAATCCGGTCTGCTTCCGGGGGCGCTGATGCGGAACAGCCATCTTCGGTTCAGCTGCAAGCATGTCTACCTACGGGTGGAGTCGACGTCGTCGCCTTTTACCTGTGAAGCGGCCAAGGGGGACTTGATTAAAGCGCCGATCGCCCACGGGGAAGGGAATTACTACAATTTTGACGGAGACATCCGGGAGTTGGAAGCCTCGGGACAGGTGCTGTTCCGTTATGCCGACAGTGCCGGCAAGGTCACGAACGAAGCGAATCCGAACGGTTCGATTAACAATATCGCCGGGATCACCAACCGCCAGGGGAACGTGCTCGGCATGATGCCTCATCCGGAGCGGGCGATGGAAGATGTCCTGGGCTCGAGCGACGGCCGGATTGTCTTTGAGTCGGTAGTGAGTTATTGCCTGTCCGGCAAGCCGGTAGGAAAAGCGTGAAGAGTCGCGAAGTAACCTTTCTTATCGTTTCGTTGCTTCTGGGAGCGATCCTGGGGGGATTGGTTGGAGATATTATCGGGCATTTACTGCCCGACGGCGGCGCCAAGACACTTTTGTCCAAAGCGCTTGTTATAGGGTTTGATACGGTCAAGGTCGATTTTTACGCGATTGCGTTTACGATCGGCCTGACGTTCAAGATCAACCTGGTGTCGCTTTTGTTCGTGGCGCTGGTGATTTTGTATTTTCGATACTGGTACATTTAGAGGTCATTGCGATCTCAGGAGGTTTCTATGTTTGGACTCGGAGGCCCCGAAGTTCTTCTCATATTCTTTGTGATTTTGCTGTTGTTTGGTGCCAAGAAGCTTCCGGAGCTGGCGCAAGGACTCGGCAAAGGGATCCGGGAATTTAAGAAGGCGATGAACGACACGACAGAAGACGTCAAGGGTTCGGTCGACCAGGCCAACAAGCAGCCGAATCAGGTCCAGCCGCCGCAGAATCCGCCACAAAATCAGCCCAGGGACAATAACCCCAACCAAACCAACTAACCTCACAAATAACTGCCATGGGAACTAACTTCACTCAAGCTGATGCCGACAAGATCGGCGCCGCCCTCGGAGCCGAAAAGGTCACGTTCGAAAAAGATCACTACCGGATGAAAATCACCAACCCGGAAGAACGACGGATCATGACACTCGAAGTGTATCCCGAAGTTCGCCTGGGGAGAGAGCGTGGTATGCTCGTGGTGGTGTACACCGGGAATTCCCATCTGCAGCTGCATAACTGCACCGGGTATGTTGTTTCTGAAGAACTTGGGGAAGCGACATTTGTGGCAGAAAACTCCGACAAGCTCTCGGGGTTAGTAGCCGAGCGAGGGGGATCCTGTTCCCTCTATGCCGCCATTGACCGGGCGCTCATATCTTCGGACTTCACTCAGCTGGGCGTTGAAGTCATGCTCTCCGGCGTGGCGTTGTCGCTGGCCGAGGACATTCTCAAGACCGACGAAAAATAGGCGCTATCGGAACGGGACGTGGTAACCCACGCCTTGAGCTCAACGGCGCCC
>JBATNE010000115.1:0-54247 GCA_049290195.1 Candidatus Zixiibacteriota bacterium | reverse complement strand
AACGACTGGAAATCGCCCGCATCATCCGTGCCACCCGACCGCGAATCATTCTGGCCCCGTACCCCCATGTCGGCCACGGACGACGTCAGTCGCATCCGGATCATGTTGCGTCTGGTATCATAGCCATTAACGCTTCCAATCTGGCTGCTTTGAAGAAGATCGAAATCCCCGGCGAGCCTCACCTGGTGACCCGGATATTCCATTATTTCCTCCCGCCCGGTGTCACCCCCAATTTTGTCGTGGATATCACGCCGCACTTCGATGACTGGATCGCCGCCCTTTCGGCTCATCGGTCGCAATTTTTGAACCCGGAAAAATCCCGCGACTATATCGAACAGCTTTCCGCCATGGCCCGCTCATTCGGCCTGCAGGCACGCTGTAAGTACGGCCAGGGGTTCTATGCCGTCGAGCCCATCCTGGTCAAGGATATGCTTACACTGGCCTCAGACGACCCCACATAAGAAAAGCGCCGGAATCTCTTCCGGCGCTTCTGATATCAGTCACAAGCAATGCTCTACTGGGTTTTGCGGACCTTGCTCCGGATCGCCGCAAACGCATTCCGCAAGTCGATCAGCAAATCATCGATATGTTCAATCCCCACTGACAATCGCACCAGGCTGTCGCTGATGCCGAACTTGTCCCGGACTTCCTTTGGAATCGACGCATGCGTCATCGACGCCGGGTGATTTACCAGTGACTCCACGCCTCCCAGCGATTCCGCCAGCACGAACACTTCGGTCGCCATCACGAACGCCTTAACCGCCTCAAAGTCCGCCTTAAGGGTAAAGGTCACCATTCCCCCCGGCATCGTCATCCCGTTCGGAACCGCCTTGCCGTCATGACCGGGGAAGTAAATCTTGTCGACCAGATCAACCGTCTCAAGGTACTCCACTACCTTCATCGCATTCGATGAATGTCTTTCCATCCGCAAGTGCAGGGTCTTCATTCCGCGCAGTACCAGCCATGAATCAAACGGACCAAGCGTCCCGCCGACAGCGTACTGGTTGAACCGAAGTTTCTCCGCCAACGCTTCATCTTTGGTGACCAGCGCCCCGGCGATCACATCGCAGTGACCGGCGAGATATTTCGATGCCGAGTGATGAACGATGTCCGCCCCCAAGTCCAGCGGCCGCTGGATGTAGGGCGTAGCGAACGTATTGTCCACTGCCACCAGGATGTTCTTCTCATGGGCAATCCGGGAGACTTCGGTGATATCGACGAGATACAGAAGCGGATTCGTCGGGGATTCCAGCCAGAACAGCTTGGTGTTTGGCTGAATAGCCTTGGCAAAATTCTGCGGGTCACGGCCATCGATATAGCTGAAATCCAGATTGAAATTCCGCATCAGCCGTTCAAATAACCTCCGCGAACCGCCATACAAATCATCAACGGCGACCACATGATCCCCTGATTTCAGTAAATCGAGCACTGCGTTGAGCGCCGCCAGTCCCGATGAAAACGCAAACCCATGAGTGCCGTTTTCCAGCGATGCCAGCCCACGTTCCAGTGCCAGTCTGGTCGGGTTCGCCCATCGGGAATAGACATATCCCGATTCATCCCCAGGAAATTCAACCCGGTAGGTCGAACTCGGAAATATCGGCGTGCTGACCGACCCGGTCTGGTCTTCCGGCACTCGCCCCGAATGGATCGCGCGGGTCTCAAACTTGAAATTCTTGAATCTGCTGTCGCTCATGGGTCACCTTATGCTTCTGGGTGTTAATTGCTGCTCAGGGCTTTCGCTTACTGGAATCCCTTTTCACGCATCCATTCGTCGTTGAACATTTTCGATATGTACTTGCCGCCGCTGTCCGGAAGAATCACCACCACAATCTTTCCGGCCGGGAGTGTCTTGGCATGTTTGAGCGCCACCGCCACCGCCGCTCCGCTCGATCCCCCTGCCATGATCCCTTCCTTGCGGGCCAGATCGCGACCCACCTGGAAACACTCTTTATCCCCGATCTGATAGATAGTGTCTATCACGGTCAGGTCGATCGATGGACACAACATGTCTTCGCCGATCCCTTCAACAAAGTACGTGTGCGGCTCAATCATCGTCTTGTCTTTGTGATACTGGTAGTACACTGAGCCATACGGGTCAGCCGCCACTACCTGAACTTTCGGATTCTGCTCTTTGAGATACTTCGCCACGCCGGATACGGTGCCGCCGGTGCCGATTCCCCCCACCAGGACATCAATCTTCCCGCCGGTCTGTTTCCAGATTTCCGGTCCGGTCAATTTGTAGTGGGCTTCGATATTGTTGAGATTGAAATACTGCCCGATGAAATAGGAATTGGGGGTCTCCCGCTGAATCCGCTTGGCCGTTTCGTAATAGCTCTCCGGGGATTCTGCCGGCACGGCGGTCGGACAGATATGCACTGTGGCGCCAAACGCTTTGAGCGCATCCACTTTTTCACGGGACATTTTATCCGGAATGGTCAGGATTGCCTTGTAACCAAATACGGCCGCAAACATCGCCACCGCCGCTCCGGTGTTTCCCGATGTTGCTTCCACGATTGTTCCACCCGGCTTGAGATCCCCTTTCTGAATGGCCTGCTTCAGGATATAGACCGCCATCCGATCCTTGATCGAACCGGTCGGGTTCAGAAATTCCAGTTTCGCCAGCACCGTTGCCGTCACCCCGTGCTCGGCCGAGAGTTTCCGCAAATGTACTAGCGGCGTATTGCCAATCGTTTCAGTTACATCGTTTGCATAAAAGGTACCGGACATACTATCTCCACTTGTTACGAAATGCACTTCCCCCACCCGGGTCCAAGATAATGGACGATATTGGCCCAAACAACCGTCTCAACCGATCGGTTTCCACGTTTTTCGGCATATTTGAGCGGAACCATGAGATCGCTTTCACGGTATATGGGACTATGATCACTATGGCCAAATCCGCTGATCGTACGTGCCATTCCGGCTCCCCGGGGGTCGGAAAGGAAAAACTATTTGACATGGCCCGTCATCACCGTAGATTGTCCGCCGCTAGGTCGCGAAGCTGCACCCTCACAGCACCGTGAGCAGGGGAGTTCGGCCAAACATGCCGTCGCGCAAACCAATGGGTTGAGGAGTTATCTATGTTCTGCAGTCAGTGCAACGAGAAGATCGAAGGGAAAGCGGTCAAACAGGGGAACGAGCTGTACTGCTCCCTCGAATGCGCCAACCTCGCCTCCGGTATTGAACCGGAAGACACCGATGAATATTTCGAAGAAGATGATGTCGATGAATTTTACGAGGAAGACGAAAAGTAACGCTATTCGCGCGTAATATTCAAAATCTCGTACGTGATCTTACCGGCGGGGACAGTGATTTCCACTACCTCGCCGATTGCTTTTCCCAACAGTGCGGCACCGATCGGCGACTTGACCGAAATGACATCGTTGTCGACATCCGCTTCGTCCGCCGGTACGACGGTATACAGCGTCTCTTCCCCATCCCGCTTGTCCTTCACCCGCACCCGCGAAAACAGGTACACCTTGTCATTCGGGATCTTGTCGACGTCAACCGTCAACACCCGCGACAACTTGTCCTCGATCTCGGAGATCTTCCGCTCGATATGTACCTGCGCCTCTTTGGCGGCATGATACTCGGCGTTCTCGGACAGATCACCAAGCTCCTTGGCCCGCTTGATTTCGGATATGATACGGGGACGTTCCTCGAACTTGAGCTTCTTGAGCTCCCCCTCCAGTTTGAGGCGGCCGTCCCGCGAAAGATAGATATGGTCGCTCATTGTTTACTAGTATAACGGTTTTATCCCCTTAAGGCAACCGCGACTCTGTTCGCCGGGCGAATAGCCCGTAAATCAGCACCGAAAGCGCCAATCCCGGAAAGACCGGCTCTATCCCCAGCCAGGGGGGACCACCATTGTGGTCCGAAAGGAGATACCAGCACAAAGAGAGCCCGCCACAGGCAATAATCGATACGAGCGCCATTCGGGCCGGGACCCTCCGTTTCCCTACAAACGACGACACCATCGGCATCATGAGCGCCGGCGCCCCGATTGTCCCATACAAATACCATATCTCAATCACCGACCGGTACCAAATCGCCACCACCACCGCTATCAGCGTGGATATCAAGAGCCCGATCCTCGTGAATCGGTTCACGTGCCCCTTTGCCTTGGGAAACAGCCTCGGTACCAGGTCATTGCCGAAAGTCGATGCCGCAATCAGCGCATAGGCGTTCACCGTCGACATTACCGTGGCAAACATCCCGATCACGAATAGACCCAAAATTCCGGCCGGAAGCACTTTGAGCGCCAGTGCCGGGTACGATGTCACCGGGTCAGCCAGATCCGGTATCAACGCCCGCGCATACAGCCCGCAATAGGTGGTCATGAAGTCAAAGAGTGCCCAGAACAGAATCGACACGAATATCCCGGTCCGGGCAGTGGCGACATTCTTGACCGCAAAGCACCGCTGATAGAAAATCGGCTCGGTCAATGTCATGAGAGCGATAATGTACCAGCTGGCGATATACCAGATCGAATTCCCGCCATGCCAGGTGAGGTGGGTCGCCGGAAGATGTTCCGCCAGCCAGCCAAACCCACCGACATTCGTGACTAGAAATATCAGCATCGCTCCGAAACCAGTGTACATAAGGATGAATTCGAATACATCGGTTCTCACCACTGAGTTGAATCCCCCCCAGTAGACATAGACAACCGAAACCAGTGTCCCAAGGAGAATCCCTATCCAGAGCGGCCACCCGAAGAGAATGGCGCACAGCTCCCCTACAATCAGCACATAGGCGGCCGGCGGCGTGAGCACGAACAGTATCGATGCTCCCGCCAGCGCCGTCTTGTTGTCGTATGCCTGTGCCAGACGATCCGGGATTGTCAGCACCATGGACTCGCGCGCCTTTTTCGCCAGAAACCAGGCGAACAAGAACGCCGCGACATAGTACGGCACCCCCTGCACCAGCCAGTTGGAAATACCATATCGATAGCTGTACTCTCCAACCCCGAGCACACCACCATACCATGCCGACACCAGTGTCCCGACAAACGCAGGCAGAGTGAGGATACGTCCCCCGACAATCATCTCCGCCGCCGATGAATCGGTCTTTACCCGGCGGAAGAACCCGAGCCCGAGGACCATCAGGGCATACGCTCCAACTATGATGTAGTCTATCTGGTGCATGATCTCAGTCTGTCGATTTCAATCCTCTAGAAGAATTCAAGTTCAAGCTGCCCAAAGAAATTCCGTTCCGCTGCCACGAAATACTCCGCCCAGCCATACACCTGACCTTCGTAAACGTAGTTTCCGCCATATCCGGAACTGAGATATTTCTTATTGAGTAGATTCTCAACCGTCACGCTCAACCGCAATCTCCCGAGCCCGGAAATACTCCCGATCGCATACGACCCGGTCAGCGACACTGTCGCTCGCGGCTTGATCGCCAGGCTGTCGATATTGTACAGCTCCATGAACTGCTTTCCCACGAACCGCACTCGCCCGGTAATCCGCAATGTCTGGTTGTCGAAATCGGCAATCAGGTTTCCGAGGTAATTTGGGAATCCGGAAATGGTCTTCTTCGCGAAATCCACCGACTGTACCACCGTACCTGTGTCTGCAAACTCCGCGCTGAATTTCTTCACCCGGTTGTAATTGAACGCCCAGTTCGCCGAGAGCTTGAGATGCTCCACCGGAATAAGATCCCCGGTCAATTCAAGCCCGGATTGAACCGACCTCTCCGCATTGACTGTGATGGCGATTCCGGTATTCGGGTTGATTCCGCCGTACGGAAGAATCTCATGCCGGAAATCCATCCAGAACAGGTTGGCGCCAAGCGAATAGTTCCTCGCCCGATGTCTCACACCCAATTCCAGATTCAGCACCCGCTCGCTTTTCCCGGTCGGCTGGCCAAATACATAGCTCGTGTCATTTCCACTTATCGTGGTCGACTTCACTTCGAGCGAAGGAAACAGCTCCGGATCTCCGGCATCGTATATCTCCGCATCGGTAGGTGTGCGAGTCGAGACAGCCAGGTTGGCAAACAGGCTGGTCGATGAATCCACGACATAATTCAGACCCGCCCTCGGCGAGAAGTTCAACCAATGAACATCATAGTTGAACCCGTGAAACGCCCCCATTCGATCCTGATCGAACGAATACCTCTGATACCGCATCTGCGCGGTAACCTGTCCGCTCAAGCGAGGCGTGAGTTGGTATGATTCCATCGCATAGAACGATCCCACCCACTTCTTTCCGTTGTACTGGTAGTACCGGTGTCGTGGATCAAGTTGCCCGCTGATATTCTGTGCCCAGACCACCTGCCCCCAGTGATCGGAATCGAAATAGTAGAACGACCCGCCGAGCGAGTGCTTTCCTTTCGCATGCTCGATATCCAGCCGCGGATTCCATCCCCACTGGCTCTTCTCGACCCACTGCTGACGCACCACATTACCGGTACTGTCACCCGAGGGGAACTGCGATGTATCAATCGCATACTCCCGGTAATTCGCGTCACTCTTGAGTTGCTCGTAATACCCTTTTCCTCTGATATAGTACAGAGTATTGGACAGCGTCGCCTTGTCGCTTAGCTGGTAGATATTGTGCAGCTGATAGTGCGGCTGATTAAAATTGTCCGTCTCGTTGTCGTATCCCAGATAGTTGATTCGCCGGTCAGTCGCAATATCGTCAAGCGTCGCGCCATAGTACGCCAGATGCATCCGCATCGGTCCCCCATACAGATGCACCTCCGTCATTGACCTCGGATCGAGCCGCGCCACCGAGAAGTAGTACGCCCAGCCGTCGTACCAGCTGTTCTCCCGATACCCGCCCGATTTCTGCTTGGAAAACCGCCCGGTGAAATTCCACCGGCCGTCGATCAACCCCGATGTATACTCCAATGACTGCTTGGCCAGTTCCCCCGCCTTCTTGCCGTCCGCCCGGAACTCCCCCCATCCACTTGTCAGTTTCACCTGACGTTCTCTTGCGAACGCATTCGTGACAATATTTACCGACCCGCCAAACGATGCATCCCCATACAGTGAATTCCCCACCCCGCGTTGAACTTGAATATCGGTCACGGTCGAGGCAAAATCCGGCAGATCGACAAAGTACGTCGCCTGATCCTCCGGATCATTCAGCGGCACACCATTGATGTAGGTCGATATCCGCTTGTCGTCGAACCCGCGAATCGACATGTAACTGTACCCCAGCGCGCCGCCGCCATCGGAATACGAATACAGATTTGGCGTCGATTCCAAGAGGAGCGGAAACTCTCCGACCTGATAATCCCGCTTGATGGCATCGCGCGAAAAGTCCTCAAACGCAATCGGCGTTGAACCCTTCGCCCCGCGGTCAGCCGTCACCAAAATGTCTGTACCGGGATAGAAGATGGGCGTGAGCGCGATAACTTTCGGCACCTCCACAAGATGGTACTGAACCGATTGGTATCCCACCGATGAAAACGTGACTCGCGTCACCGCCTGGGTGACTGATCCACCGGATGCTTCTGGAATCCGAAGTAAAAACTCTCCGGCAGTATCGGTCTGTGTTCCGAGCCCGGCGATATCAGTAACTACCGATACCCCCATAAGCGGCGCCCCGGACTTATCCGTGACTTTGCCGGCCAGTTCGCCGGCAATGGCCGATCCTGACAGGATCGCCACCAGTGCGATAATGAGTGTGAAACGCTGCATGACAGTAACCTCGCATAACAAAAGTGATTGTTGCAAGATTCCGTCCTGATCTCTTAGGTCAGCTCTGTGATGCCCGACTACCTGATTTTGCCCCGAAAGCGGCAACGCTTTCGGATCGGCAACGTCAAGTCCGTCAGACCCTTACATAGCTGGAACGGGGGATGTGATTTACACGCATCTCCGTTTCCCTACGCCGGCATTACCCGGATCAGGTCGAGGGGGTATGATCTCAGGCGGTCGTTATTACGCCACCCCCAACGGATCTCTGTTCTGGCCAATGTATACGAAGGCAACCATCTCTGTGCAAGTCCCATTTTCGTGCCCGCCGGCATCGAAATATCGATCATGGACGTGTGAGTACAGATTTCCCTTGACACAGATTGTTACAGATGCTATTCATTCCGGTAGTTAATCTACTCATCAGTTTTTCGTGGGCGAGGGACTTCGGGCCGCGCTCCGTATTTCAGCAGCTCTTGCCAACCTCCCTGCGATCATCGCGGACTTTTCGGAAATGGAGGACACTCACATGAAAGCAGTACTCGCTGTTGCAACCGTCCTTTTCTTGACGTTTGCCGTATCAGTTGCGGCCGATCCACCCCCCTGCGGCAACGTGGATACGCACCCGATAGTTGACGTGGCCGATGTTGCCAAGCTCTTGTCATATGTTGGACAGGGAGCCCCCGAGCTGGAAGTGCCAGCCAATGCCGATTGCGATGGCCGTGTGGGAATTACGATCAGCGATGCTATGACCATCGCCAAGTACCTCTTCAGCGTGTGGTCGGACACCATTTTCCACTGCACCCCGTTGCAAACCTACAGTATGACTCAGTCAAGCATCGATACGTTTTTCATCCCCTATATGCTGAATATCCCCGACGGGATCGATTCGGTTTCCCTCCCGGTCGTTACCTACCTCGCTTCGGGTGCCGATGCCTACTATCTTCCAATGTTGAAACTTGGCGCAGGGAGCGGTTCGCAGTTCAGTCTCACTAAAGTGACCCCTATGTCGTCGGGCAACGGCCAGAGCGGATTCCTCTCGCAGGATTCTGTCTTCTTAGTTGCGCCTGACCTCTTCCAACGGGGCAATCTTCTGGGTCGAGTGACTGTCTTTGTCCTGGAGTATCGTCGCGTTTCTCCCGGTACTGCGAGTATCTTCCCGCAGCCGGTAGATCGCTCCGAGTTGTGGAAGCCCACTGTGGCACGAGGTGGTGATCTGGTTCAGCCGATTGTGGCAAACTCCGAAATCATCATCCCCGCCGAGACCCTCAAGACCACACCGACATCACTCGCCTTCTCCACCATGGCCGGTAAAGTCACTGCCGATAGTTTCCTGGTCAGCTTTACTTCAACATCGATTCCGTTCAGTTTCAATCTCACTACTTCCGATCCATGGATCCTGTTGCGCAGTCTCCCCGCCGGCCCGCTGACGACGCCTGCGTCAGTTTGGGTCAGGGCCGATGCCACTACTCTGCCGATCGGTGTTTACAACGGCCAGATCAATATGATTCCTGTCATTCCGGGAAAACCGACCGACCCAGCCTCGCTGTCAGTCAGTTTCAATGTGACCGTACCAATTGTTTATCCCCCGGGAGATTTCAATTGCGATGGTGTCGCCAATCTAGCCGATCTATCGATCTTTGTCTCATATCTGACCGGAGGAACACTCCATCTCAACGACTGCAATCGTTAGTCCGCCTCTTCTACTATAGCTGTAACTCAAACAGGCCGGCACACCGGCCTGTTTTTTGTTTGGCGTTCCTCAGAGCGCGCGCGCCTGGCAACAATGGCGGGAACAACCAAGGCATCGACCCTCTCTCGTTCGAGACATTCGGAGCTATGAACCCCTCCCTCGGGCGGGTGTGCCTGCAGGTCATTTTTCTCTGGGATAACCCACTTCAGAAGAGCAGCTTACCGGGCAATGTGTCCGCTCGCGCGATCTGAACATGGACTCAAACGCACAGATTTCCCTTGACACAGATCGTTACAGATGCTATTCATTCCGGTAGTTAATCTACTCATCAGTTTTTCGTGGGCGAGGGACTTCGGGCCGCGCTCCGCATTTCAGCAGCTCTTGCCAACCTCCCTGCGATCATCGCGGACTTTTTGGACATGGAGGGAATTTCCGATGCGATCCTCACTCATCATCCTGGTAATCGCTGCAATTGCACTCCTTGCACCTGCCGCTTCAGCTCAGGTGTGCGGAGACAACGACGGCAACGGTACTATTAACATCTCGGATATGGTAAGAGTATTCGCCTACATTGGGGGACAATCTCCAGATCCTCTTTACCCTGCCCTGGCCGACATTGACGGCCGCGGGGGTATGACCGTCTCCGATGTCGGTAGATACATGTGTTATCTCTTCGGTCCGTTTGAACCACTTCCGGAGTGTCCACCGTTGCTGACCTATACCTTTGGAAGTTCCGCTGCTGATACGTTTTTCATTCCATCCATGATGAATATCCCCGATGGAATTGACTCCGTCTCACTCCCGGTGAAGGTGACCATGGGAACGGATGGTTACAGTTTCTATTTGCCCATTCTCCCTACCGGACCCGGCGACAATGGTCTGTTTTATTTGAGCAGTATCACCAAGAGCACAAATGAAGGCTTTATCCACAATGCGTTCATTCTTGGTGACACTGCCATATTGATTTCCGCATACATTCGTTCCGACCCCTCGCCTGTCGGCCGCCGCACTGACTTTATCCTGAACTATCGGCGCAGCGCCCCCGGCTCTGCCAATATTGCTCCAATTCCGGTGGAAAGATCAACGCTGTGGTCTCCAACCGTCGAACGGAACTTCGATCTGTTTGTACCGCAGATAACCAATATCGCCTACGTGGTCCCGCCGGAAACGCTCAAGACCACACCCACATCGCTCGCGTTCTCCACCATGGCCGGCAAGATCGCCCCTGACAGTTTCCTGGTCAGCTTTACGTCAACATCTCTCCCGATCAGCTTCAATCTGAGCACATCTGACCCATGGATAGTGTTACGCAATCTCCCCGCCGGACCGCTCACGACACCAGCATCAATCTGGGTTAGAGCCGATGCCACCGCCCAGCCGGTTGGCACTTACAATGGTCAGATCACCATGACCCCGGTAATCCCCGGCACAGCAACTTCCCCCGCTTTCGTCACGGTTAACTTCACTGTCGCGACTCCCGTCGTCTATCCGCCGGGAGATTTCAATTGCGATGGTGTCGCCAATCTCGCCGATCTATCGATCTTTGTCTCATATCTGACCGGAGGAACACTCCATCTCAACGACTGCAATCGTTAGTCCGCCTCTTCTACTATAGCTGTAACTCAAACAGGCCGGCACACCGGCCTGTTTTATTGGGATCATCTTTGCTATTGGATTGGCGCCCCATCCGAAGGATGGGCCTTCCCGGCATCCCCCCCTAAACAAAAACCCACCCGTGCGGGTGGGTCGGAATTCTTTCCTCTACGCCGTCGGCCAGCTCGCCTGCGGTGTCGGCCCCGCATGCTCCATGAATTCCAATTCCCGCTTATACCCGGCCATTTTCACCCAGTAAATAATCCAGAGCACCAGCCCGGCCAGTCCGGCCAGAATTCCGAGAAACGGAATAATCCCGCAACATTCGCAGATGCACATGGCGATCCCCAGATTAAATCCGAACCCATCGATCGGTTCCGGTCGTCCGCGCGAGACAAACTCGCGGCGCAGTGAATTGGCTATTTTGATCACGGTATAGAACATCCAGCCTAAACTGAACAGCGGAATCAGGTTAAGCCAGACCAGCCCCGGATCCATTTCCCGGTTCTCCTGCCGGACCCGTGCCAGTGTCCCCTGTAATGTGATGAGAAAGAAGATGTATGGAATCAGACAGATTCCTATGACGATCAGTATGACTGTGACCAGAAGCGATGCGCCAAGTTCCGACATAGCATTCCTTCCTCAGCCCTCGCGAATGAGCCGGTGTGCGATGTGCCTTGTGAACAACAGGACCGACAGCGTCCTGCCTCCGGTAAATTATTATGCCTGCAATTGTGCTGTCAAGAAAATTGACGACCTCCCGGTCGGCGATCCGGCACCCCAAAATGAGACCAATTTCTTCTGGACAAACCAGTCCCTCATACGTCATGTTATTGTTATAAGGAGGGAACAAGTCTTATGCCTAGTTCAATCAAGAGCTATCTAGTGCTCCTCATTCTCACTTGCCTGGCCGCCTTCAGTTGCACCCCGGACATGATTGTCCCGCCCCCAATCAACTTGACCGATCAGTATACCGGCACCTACACCCGTCAGGTCGAGGATACCGACTCCAGTGTCGTGGTCCCGATCCTCTGGCAATTCAGTTCGAACCAGTTCTCCATGGCTCTCGATCGGGCGCACTATGCGTCGAAAGACTCCCTATGGGTTCCGGAGGCTTTCCTACTCTGCAACTGGCAGGGAGAATACAAGATCGAAACCGGCACTGTGTCGGTGCTTCCACCCTCCGAATCGAAAGACTCCTCACGTACGGTTCGAACATGCGATGGCCCCTATGCCCCGTACGGCTTGTACCAGTTCGTTCAATCTGTTTCCGGTGAGCTCACCATGACCAGCCTGACCCAGAACCCGCAGGGGGAGAATGTGATCCGCACGATTAATTTGATCAAGAAACAGTAGGTCGGGTTCCGACTTCCACGGGCTGGAAGGAGAAACCCGACACGATGGTGCATACTAAACAAAAAAGTTTCTATGTATCTTACCGTAGACGTCAGACGGAGAGAAAGCTGACACCATGTGTCCCATCAAACGTATCGTGATTTCTTCGCTACTAGTCGTGTGCCTCAATGGCTGCCACTGTGGAGACCCTGTCACCCCGCCACCAAGTCCGGTTGGACTCTATGCCGGAACATACGCACGCGTCGTACAGGGGACAGACTCTAGTCTGGTACATTACATGATCTGGGTCTTCACCGACAAGCAGTTCTATATGGACTACGATACCACCCATTATTCCAATCAGGCCGATGCTCAGGTATGTGATGTCGGTGGAAGATATGAGATCGAAGCCGGTATTACGCTAACTGCGGATTCATCTCAAGACTCAACTCGCACTGATCGAGTCTGCACCAAATCCTACGCTCCGTTCGGTATGTATCAGCTCAATCAGTCGGTCGAAGGTGAGATCACTATGACGAGCCTGACTCAAAATCTGCAGGGGAACAATGTGATCCGCACGATTCACTTGGTCAGGAAATAGAAACCCACCCTAAAGGGTGGGCCACACGTTAGCTTTGTAAACGAGTCCGCTATTCCCCCTTCTCGAACAACCCCTTCCAGACAATCGCCGCTATCACCGCGCCCACGATCGGCGCGACAATAAACAGCCACAATTGACTGAGAGCATCGCCACACATCAATAGCGCCGGGCCAAGGCTTCGGGCCGGGTTTACCGAGGTTCCTGTTACCGGAATCCCGATAATGTGAATCAGTGTCAGCGTCAGACCGATCGCAATTCCGGCAAATCCAGCAGGCGCCTTCTTGTGAGTCGCGCCGAAAATGACAAACAGGAACAAGAAAGTCGCGACCACTTCGAAAATCCCACCAGCCAGGAGCGAGTACTGGTCCGGCGAATGCAGGCCATAACCGTTCTGCCCAAGTCCGTTGACCGCACAGTCATATCCGGCTTTGCCGGTTGCAATTGCCAGGACAATTCCTGCTCCAATAATGGCGCCGATACACTGGGCAATGATATAGCCCACCGCATCCTTGCCATTGATCTTTCCCGCCGTCAGCATGGCCAGGGTGATGGCCGGATTGACATGGCAACCGGAGATCGGTCCGATCGCATAGACCATGACCAGCACGGTCAAGCCAAACGCGAACGATATCCCGAGAAATCCGATATGCCCGCCTGCGAGCACGGCGCTTCCGCACCCAAACAGGACAAGCGCGCAGGTGCCGATAAGTTCCGCCAGATACTTCTTCATGACGACTCCCTTCGTGAACCGGAATTATTCCGGTTTCAAACTCCTAAGGCGATTTGATGTCTATGGCTGTGAAATTGGGTTGTGAATACCGACGAACGATTGCGCCTGGCGACGGAATTTGCAAACAAAAAAACTCCACCCTCACGGGCAGGCTAAAGCGGGTGATCCCTCTAAACCGTCATTTCCTGCGGAAGAATGCGATCTGAATTTGTTCCGTCTGTGATACGAATTCATACAGGTTTTCGTCACTGACTCCCTGAAGTGACAGTTGCCTCTTGGCTTTGAGGGCCTCATAGTCACCGGCAGATTCCAGGCCGCCGAGTGAGTCCTTGAGGTGCGCTAACTCCGTTACCATCATCTGTGCATAATCTCTCACCTGAGCGCTCTTGGTCTGGTCACCGCCAATGGTAGCAATTGCATCGAATCCCCGTTGGGTAGTCGTAAACCACAATGCATTTAGGAGGGTCATAGTGGTTGAATCGTTAGTACTGCTCCCCAGCCTCGAGAGACATGAATCCAAGAAGAGCGAGTCGGCCATTGGAAAGATGGCGAGGACAAAGGCAAATTCCTGTCCAAGGGTGAGTGCATGTATCGGATAGAACGCCTTGAAGGCGGGCTCATCGAGAATATTGAACGCGGCACCACGAACATCCATCCCTTCGTTAGCCAGCCAGTTTACGGACTTCAAGTATTCTGCAGGGTCAACGTCGCGGATATCACAAAATCCCATCGCATGCGCCGCGATCGCCATATCAGATCGGTCTTTTGAGAGCGAGAGGAGCAGCTTACTTCCATCGTATGCAAAGAACTTGGGACAAGTGGAATCCTGAAGTTCCACGCGCAAGAGAGGCAGATAAACAGGCGGATCGGCATTCACCGTGGACCAAATTTTGTCTAGTTCACTCGACTTGGCAACCCGTTGGTCATGGCTTATTTTGTGCGGGCTGAAATCATAAGTAGCTGCGACTTGTTTGTGAAAATCATCTTGCGAAGAAGCGGCATTTCCACTCACTCCCACCAAAATTATTATTCCGATCAGAATTCGATATTGATAGTTAAACTTCGTCCTTGCACCGAAAATAGCGTGCCGTTTGTCCTGATCGAGAGTGGAATTCATTTGATTCTCCGTCTTGAATGTCGTGGACTAAGTTATCGCCGACAAACGGATCGTACAAGCAGTACTTTCTGCTGATTAGCTAAACGGAATCCAGAACCCTGCCGATTGTCGAACCTTTTCAAGCCAGGAACATACCTGAGCCTCGACCTACATGAGCTGAGATTCCCACGTCATCCCTCGCACTAAAGTGCGGGGACTCCTCGGAATGACAATTACAAAAAACCCACCCTAAAGGGTGGGCTCCAATACTATTCGTGTCGAACGCGCTTACTTCGCCGCAACATTCTCCGCCTTCGGCTTGTGCACCAACAACACAATCACCAGAATTACCAGCGCACAACTGATCGCCGAATCGGCAATATTGAACGTCCACCACCGGTCCAGTTCGAATCCCCCGATATGAATATCAAAGAAATCCACATCGATAAAATCCACGACCTTCCCGATCCTGATCCGGTCGATTACATTCCCGATCGCCCCGCCAATGATCAATGACAGCGGAATCTTGTACAGAACATCGTTGCGATATTGATAGAGGTAGAAACAGAGCACCGGCACGATCACCACGGCGATCACCAGATACGAGACCGATGATCCCAGATTGGTCCCGAGGGCGCCGCCTAAATTGTAAACGAGGGTAAACCGAAGGAAATCTCCCCAGACCGCTATCGACGGCTGGTCGGTGAGCGCACCCACCGCCCAGGACTTGGTCAGTTGGTCAACGATGACCACCGCAAGAATGACAATCGCCGGCCAGAGAAATCGTTTCACAGCTATCGGCCGCGTTCGATTTCTTCTTCTTTGGCCTTGCACTCGATGCACAGCCGCGCGTGCGGAACCGCTTCAAGACGCGCCTGGCTGATCGGCTTGCCGCAGCTGTGGCACAAACCGTAGCTGCCATCCTGAATGCGGCGAAGCGCTTCGTCGATATGATAAATCAACCGGCCGGACTTCGACGCAAACATGAACGCCATCTCGCGGTCCATCGTCTCCGTTCCCTGGTCCGCCATATGATACGAGTACGAAGACAGATCACCGGTGGCGTCTTTCATGGAACTCCCGACAATACCCATTTCGTCCATGAGCGTCTTCTTCTTCTCCAGGAGGAGGTCTTCGAATTTCTTCAAATCGGCCTTCTTCATCGTATCTCCACGGGCTAAAGTTTCTGTACTGCGATGGCGGCCTTTTCGCCGTTGATATTCCAGTCGGTCCCCTCCGCGAGAGGCCCGTTATCTATAAACTCCAGTTTGCGGGCAAGAGTTTCCTTCCGAATGAAATCCTCATGCTTCCCGACCGCCCCCTTGAGCGCGACCGTGCCGGTCATCTTCACCGTAATATGGTCCGTTACCTCGAACCCGGAACTCTTCCGCATATTCTGAATCTTGTTCACCAGCTCCCGTGCAAACCCTTCGTCCACAAGATCCTGGGTTAGCTCCGTCACCAGCGCGATCGTCACCGGCCCGTTGGCTTCGACCGCATACCCTTCGTTTTCGTTCCGCTGGACATCCACCTCTTCAGGCGTCAGCGTCACCGAAACATCATCCGCGCTAAACGTCAATTTCCCGGTACTGATAAATCCGGCGATCTGCTCGGCGATCAGCCCGGCGATATAGCTCTGCGCCGCCTTAACATGGCTTCCCAGTTTCGGTCCCGCCACTTTGAAATTCAGCTTGGCCGAGTACCGGACATATTGATCGAGATTGGCGGCCGAAACCACCTCTTTAACATTCAGTTCATCTTCGACAATTTCAACGTACTCCTTGAGCGCCTCAAAATCAGCCTCCCGTTTGAGACTAACGAGCAATCTGGACAAAGGTTGCCGCACTTTGAGGTTTTTCCGCGACCGGGCCGCCCGCCCCAGCGATACCACATCCCGAACCGTATCCATCACCTCGTCCAGCTTGGCGTCGATTTTGGCCAAATCCGGCTTTGGGTAAGTAGTCATATGAACCGAAAGAGGTTCCCCGTGCGCCTGGCGTCTTTCCCCATGAAGCTCCTTCCAGAGCAGCTCCGATGTAAACGGTGCCACCGGTGCCATCAAGCGGCTCACCCCTTCAAGAATCGTGTAGAGGGTGTGGTAGGCACGCATTTTCGATGGATCATCTTCCTTGGCCCAGAACCGACGTCGGTTCAACCGCACATACCAGTTGGAGACATCATCGATCACAAACTGCTGTATCGCACGCACCGGACGAGTCAGGTCGTATTTGTCCAGACACTCATTGCATTCCTTCACCAGATCGTTGTACCGGGAGAGGATCCAGGTATCAAACCGTTCCGGCGCTCCTGCTTTCGATGCCAGGAACTTCTCGACTGGCTGATTCGCTTTGTCCGCCCGATCCAGGATCTCGTCGATATTGGCATAGATGACAAAGAACGAGTACGTATTCCGAAGCGTGTCGAAATATTTCCGGCAGACTTCGGCCAGACCATCTTCATCGAATCTGGTCGGCAGCCATGGATTGGAATTGGCTATCAGATACCAACGCACCGGATCAGCGCCGTACTTGTCGACCGTCTTAAACGGATCGACCACGTTCCCCTTATGCTTGGACATCTTCTTGCCTTCTTTATCAAGAATGAATTCAGCCACGATCACATTCTTGAACGGCGGCCCGGGAGCAACTTCGTTGGTCCCTTCAGACAGGACGGTCGCTATCGCCAGAAGCGAATAGAACCATCCACGCGTCTGATCTACCGCCTCGGAGATAAAGTCGGCCGGATATTTGGATTCGAATATTTCCCTATTTTCAAACGGATAATGCCACTGCGCGAACGGCATCGCCCCGGAATCAAACCAGACATCGATCAATTCCGGTACCCGCGTCATGGTCGATCCGCACTCGCAGGTCAACTTGACATCGTCGATGTACGGCTTATGCAGATCAAGGTCCGCCGCGACGTTCTTCCCCTCTTTGCGCAACTGCTCAACCGAACCCACCGCCCGCATCTTGCCGCACTTAGGACCGTCACACACCCAAATGGGTAGCGGCGTGCCCCAGAATCGTTCGCGCGAAAGTGCCCAGTCGACATTATTCTCCAGCCAGTTCCCCATACGACCGGTCCGGATTTCATCCGGCACCCAGTTGATCGCATTGTTATTTCTGACCAGCTGTTCTTTGAACTTGGTCGTCCGGATATACCAACTCTGCCGCGCTATATAGATCAGCGGTGAGTCACACCGCCAGCAGAACGGATAGTTATGCTCGTACAGTTCTTTCTTGAACAGCTTGCCGGCGATTTTCAGATCTTTGATAATCAGCGGATCGGCATCTTTGACGAACTTCCCGGCATACGCGCCGGACCCTTCGCGGAAATGTCCGTTCGCTTCGACCGCCTGCAACACCGGAAGATTGTACAGCTTCCCTATTTCGTAGTCGTCCGCGCCATATCCCGGTGCGATATGCACAATCCCGGTGCCATCTTCGAGCGTGACAAAATCCCCGGTGATCGCATAGAATGCCTTGTCCGCCTGATCGGCGAATGTATCAAACAGCGGGAGGTATTTCCGCTTTACGTATTCGCTTCCCTTTTTCCGGTCGAGCGAAGTCTTCTCTTCACCGAACACTTTGAACACGAGAGCGTCGGCCAGCACCAACTTTTCCCCTTCGTGCTCGACCGTCACATAGTCCGCATCTGCCTTCAAGCAGATGGCCGCATTTGACGGCAAGGTCCAGGGTGTGGTCGTCCAGACCAGATAGCTGAAATCGCCGTCGGCCGCTTTCATCTTCACGAACACCGATGGATCTTTCACCATCTCGTATCCCTGGGCCACTTCGTGCGATGACAACCCGGTCCCGCAGCGCGGGCAGAACGGCACGGTCTTGAATCCCTTGTACAGGAGGTCCCGATCGAAGAAGTCTTTCAAGATCCACCAGACCGACTCGATATATTCATTCGTCAGCGTGACATAGGCATCCTTGAGGTCGAGCCAGTATCCGGTGCGACGAGTGATCTCATCCCAATCTTTCAGATATTTGAAGACCGACTCGCGGCACTTCTGGTTGAACTCAGCCACGCCGTACTCGAGTACTTTCGATTTGGAGTCGAGCTTGAGCATCTTCTCAACTTCGATCTCCACCGGCAGTCCGTGCGTGTCCCAGCCGGCTTTGCGGTCCACCCGGAACCCCTGCATAGCCTTGTACCGGCACACTAAGTCCTTGATTGTGCGCGAGATAACATGATGAATCCCGGGCCGGCCGTTGGCCGTCGGGGGGCCTTCGTAGAAGACAAACTGCGGACGGGTTTTGGCTAATGCGATAGCTTTATGGAATACATCCTCGGCATCCCAGAATGCCAGAACCTTTTGTTCGGCAGCCGGTTGCGAGTAATCGTCTTTTAGCGGGTCGAATTTCATAATTGGATTCTCCAAGAGGGCATCAATGTAGAGATGTTATCCACATTCGCAAGCGGTTTTTGGAGGTGGCGCCGCGGGGTCTAAGCTCGAATTCACCCTTTTTCCCTTTCCAAATCCCCGCCCTTCGCGTCTATATTACAGCACGGAGGGGCCGTTTCGATGGCCGAGGGACTGAACTTTGGGAGGTGTCATGAAATCAACACTCACACTCATCGCAATTCTATTGCTATGCCTGTCATTCGCCTGCTCGGACAATCCCAGTGGTCCATCGGGGCAAGTCGTTCATCTTTCCGCAACCATCATCGCCTGTAATTGCTATTGGTGGGGTCCCTGGCATGGTCCGTACACCGCCTACACCGGCAAGAAGGCAGTAGTTACGCTCACACGTGACGACGGCCTTTCCTACACGAAGACCGCCGATGATTCCTCGCGCGTCAGATGCTCGCTCGATACCGGTACCTATCGCGTCTACGTCGAGACGTTTCATTCCCCTAAATTCTCCTTCACGACAGTACGGGTGACGGCCGACACATCCGGTCTTAGTTTCGGAACCGAGTTACACTACAATCCACCTGATTCGCTTAACGTAGCTATGATGTATCCGGCTGGCACCCGGGTCTGGACCGAGCAGGAGGAGAGACAGGGATTAGAACGTCTAAATAGTGATCTGGATGGGCTGTTTGACTTCAGCAAAATCCGTCGAGTAACTTCTGCCTACTTTGACACGACCTATGTCAGATACGAACAGGTCGGAGTGAAACACGACATGGCCGGCTGGAAAGCGGAACGGAAAGCTCAGGAAGTAATAGATCGACACCCTGAGCGCTATCCGACAAATGTGAGTTTCTATGGCTATTTTCACATTTGCTTGACGAATTGAAGGACGCTACCCTTCCCTCATCACCTCGAACTTCGTCTGCCCCGTCTCGAGCATCTTCTTCACGTATGGATGACACAGCTTGCAGTTGAGGCCGAAATCGATATGGTCCTGAAGCTGCTCGAGCGACTTCACTCCGTGTTTCTCGGCTATCAGTTTCAGCTCGAGAAACGACCGCCCGTAGCATATGCAATGCGTCACCATAGTTGTAGGGTCAACCACAGGCACCTCCCACCGGTTCCCATTAAGTGTGTGTGACAGAATCTAACTTGGTTGCTCTCCGATCCGCCACCAAAAAGTGAAATGAGTATTTCCTCGTTTGTGTACAGGCGTGCCTGCCATCCCGGCTGGAACCGGCACGCCGCTGAGCAAGAATGGCTTACTTGGCCTGCTGTCTCCTGAACTGGAGAAACCAGCTGTATATCTCGTCACCGGCATACACCTCCCATGCCGGCTGCCAATGTCGATATCCTTCAAAGATGGAAAGCGAATATTTTACATGGCATAGATCGAGCAGCCTGGCGACATGGTACGTCTCGGAAAGATCCACAATCTCATCGTTTTGGCCATGAAATATCCAGATGGGTATTCCAGCCAACCTGCAGACATTATCCGAAATATATTGAAGATTACGCACTTTGCCGCTGATAGGAGCAATCGCCGCAAACGTCGTGGGATGCTTCATCGCCAGATACCACGTTCCCGAGCCTCCCAGACTCAATCCAGTGAGATATATCCTGTTCGTATCGATGTGATAGCGGGAAACGATTTCACTGTAGAAATCTTCAAACCAATCATCGGTTTCCCACCTCTTGTCAACCGGACATTGAGGAGCTATGACGATAAACGGAATGTTCTTCCCTCTTTCAAGCCTGTCGGGGATGCCTGTTGCTCTTACCCGGTTCAAATCGCTCCCCCGGCTGGAACCGCCGTGTAAGTATATGATCGTCGGCCAGGTTGTGGCCGTAGCACTGTCATAACCCTGGGGAAAATAGGCCAAATACTCGTATCGGACTTTCACCGGATGAACCGTTGACCCGTTCAAAAAGTCCGCTTGATATCGCAACTTCCCTAGTTCATCGAAGTATGAAAACGAACCCTCCTGCATTCCGTCACGGTAGACACCGCTATAGTGAAGCTGTCCATTCGGGTACCACTCTTTCACCGATCCCTGGATCAGCCCATTTTCGAACCGTCCTTCCCATTCCAGTTGACCGTTGTCGTGCCATTTCCTGAAGTAACCGTGTTTGATATGTGTCTTGTGATAATTCCAGAATTCTTCTTTTACGATGGGATCGATTTCCAGATAATCCCCCTGAGAGGCAAGCTGACCCGACAAATATGCGTCGGTTACGTGGTAAATGTGTGATTCTGAATCGTGCAGTATTATTCGCTTGAAGAATGTAGAGTCATTTTTCGACTCGAAATACTTAATGGTCAGCGTATCCGCAGCTTGAGCATGGATGTTCGAGAGAAGGGGAAGAAGCAGTAAAATAGTCACAATGGGCATAATGTATGACATAACGACATCGTTCGACAGGTCACTGTGACGAAATCTAATTCGCATCCCTTGCTCCCCGCCACCTAAAATTTGACCCCGCTATTCGGTGCCGCACCCGAAGGGTGCGTTTGGTGAGGGGTATGAACCGGGGACATCCTTGACAGAATAATCCGGGAACATGGTTGACAGGTTTGATTAGGCGTTTGCGTCATTGCGAGGCAGGTCCGCCGCAGGCGGAACAACGAAGCAATCTTTCCCCTCATTCAGCACCCCTCTCCGCCTCTGCGCATTCGGGGTTTGCCTGGCATGCGTTGTAGGATGGTAGAGTGCCGTAGGGATGGACAGATTGCTTCGTCGTCCCTCGCGCTTTGCGCGGGGACTTCTCGCAATGACGCACACACCCCTTCGGTGCCGCACCCGAAGGGTGCGACCCGCTACCCCTAACCCCATGTACGTCAATACCTATCGAAACCGGCTGACATCTCCCCAGAATGTGACAACAATAACCCCTTTCCCCCTTGGTGACAGTATCTGTCTTGCGTATATTCCGGGTTGCCCGATTCATGGAGTAAATATGTCGACTAATGCAAAGAACCAGCGTTCCAAAGAATTTATCTATATCAAAGGGGCCCGCGAACATAATCTCAAGAACATCGATGTCCGCATTCCCCGCGATACCCTGACCGTTATCACCGGCCTGTCCGGCTCCGGCAAAAGCTCGCTCGCGTTCGATACGATCTATGCCGAAGGCCAGCGCCGCTATGTCGAGTCCCTCTCAGCCTATGCCCGCCAGTTCCTCGGACTGATGGAGAAGCCGGATGTAGACTTTATCGAAGGTCTGTCGCCGGCCATCTCAATCGAACAAAAAGGAACCGCGAAGAACCCGCGCTCGACGGTTGGCACGGTCACGGAAATATATGATTACCTCCGCCTCCTGTTCGCCCGTGTCGGTATCCCGCACTGTGTGAAGTGCGGCCAGCCGATCAGTCAGCAGACGGTCGAACAGATTGTCGACTCGGTGCTGTCATTCGAAGAAGGCACCCGACTGATCGTCATGGCGCCACTGGTGCGCGGCAAGAAGGGGGAACACAAGGACATTATCGATGAAGCCCGTCGCGAAGGGTTCGTCCGGTTGCGGATCGATGGCGAAGTAGTCGAGACAGACGACGAAACCGCGCTCGACAAGAATAAGAAGCACAACATCGAGGCAGTGGTTGACCGCCTCGTCGTGAAACAGACCTCGAAACGTCGCCTCGCCGACTCGGTCGAGACCGCGCTCAAGATGGCGCAGGGCACTGTCGTCATCAATATCAAGAACCAGGACCTGCTCTACTCACAGCAGTTCGCCTGTCTGAATTGCAATATCAGTTACGAAGAACCGACCCCGCGCCTGTTCTCGTTCAACTCTCCGTTCGGCGCTTGCAAAACGTGCGATGGACTCGGCCAAAAAATGGAGATCGACCCCAAACTGGTCATCCCGAATCCAACTTTCTCCGTCAACCAGGGTGCCATCCACCCGTGGGGCGGTGCCGATATGTCCAACTGGTATCGCTACATGCTCAAAGGTGTGGCCGCCCACTACAATTTCAAATTCGCCACACCGTTCAACCAGCTGTCGGAAAAAGTCCAGAACATCATCCTCCACGGCTCCGGCAAAGACGAGATATCGTTCGAGTACGAACATCTCTCCGGCAAAGGGCGTGGCGGCGGCACCTATCGCGCCACTTTCGAAGGTGTCATCCCGCATCTGGAACGGCGCTATCGCCAGACGCAGTCATCCGATGTCCGCAACTGGATTGAAAATTACATGGCAGTCTCCCCCTGCCCGACCTGCAAAGGTGCCCGTCTTCGCCCCGAGGCCCGCGCCGTCATCCTCGACCGCGAAACAATCGACTCAGTAGCCGACATGTCGGTCAAGCAGGCGAAGAAATTCTTCACCGACATCAACCTCTCCAAACGCCAGCAGACGATTGCGCGCCAGATATTGAAAGAGGTCCGTGAGCGGCTCGGATTCCTCTCCAATGTCGGTCTGGACTACTTGACCCTCAGCCGTGCCGCTGCTACACTCTCCGGCGGCGAAGCACAGCGCATCCGCCTCGCGACGCAGATCGGCTCACGCCTGGTCGGTGTGTTGTACATCCTCGATGAGCCCTCCATCGGCCTTCACCAGAAGGACAACGACAAACTGCTGAGCACATTGGTGGAACTCCGCGATATTGGCAACACTGTCCTTGTTGTCGAGCACGACCGCGACACCATTGAACATGCCGACTTCGTGATCGATCTCGGCCCCGGCGCCGGTGTCCATGGCGGCGAGATTGTCGCTATCGGCACCCCCGATGAAATCAAGAAGAACAAGAAGTCTGTCACCGGCATGTACCTCTCCGGCACCAGAGAGATCGAGACGCCAAGAAAGCGCCGCGACGGGAACGGCGACAAGATCACGCTGACCGGCGCCAAGGGAAATAACCTCAAGGATGTCGAAGTCGAGTTCCAGCTCGGCCAGTTCATCTGTGTGACCGGCGTCTCCGGCTCGGGCAAATCATCGCTGATCAACGAAACGTTGTTCCGAATCCTTGCCAAACACTTCTATCAGGCTCGCACTGCTCCGCTTGAGTACAAAGCGATCGAAGGTATCGACAACATTGACAAGGTTATTGATATCGATCAGTCCCCGATCGGCCGGACTCCCCGTTCCAACCCGGCCACGTATACCGGACTCTTCACCTTCATCCGTGACCTGTTCGCTTCACTGCCGGAGTCCAAAGCCCGTGGCTATCAGGCCGGCCGCTTTTCCTTCAACGTTCGTGGCGGACGTTGCGAAGCGTGCGAAGGGGACGGTATCATCAAGATCGAAATGCACTTCCTCCCCGATGTCTATATCCCGTGCGAAGTCTGCAAAGGGAAGCGATACAACCGGGAGACGCTCGAAGTCGCCTACAAAGGGAAGTCTATCTCCGACATTCTTGATCTGACTGTCGATGAAGCGGTCACCTTCTTTGAGCATATCCCCCGCATCAAGAAGAAACTCCTGACGCTCAAGGAAGTCGGCCTCGGCTATATCCATCTCGGCCAGCAGGCCACCCAGCTTTCGGGCGGCGAGGCCCAGCGTGTCAAACTTGCCACCGAACTCTCCAAGTTCGCTACCGGCAAGACGCTCTACATCCTCGATGAACCAACCACCGGTCTCCACTTCGAAGATATCCGGATGCTCTTAAATGTCTTGAACGAATTAGTGAACCGCGGCAACACCGTTCTTGTTATTGAACACAATCTCGATGTCATCAAAACCGCCGACTGGATTATCGATATCGGTCCCGATGGCGGCGACGAAGGAGGCCGGATAATCGCCACCGGCACTCCCGAAGAGATTGCCAAAGTGAAGAGTTCGTACACCGGCGAGTACCTGAAGAAAGTGTTGTAACAGCTATGTCAGAAAAACTCTGGAGCTCAGTCGATCGCTATGCTGCCGATCTGTTCGTCAATCCGGACAAAGTTCAGGATGAGACCCTTCGGTCCAGCCACAAGGCCAAACTCCCGGCCATTGCCGTGTCGGCCACCCAGGGAAAACTGCTCCAGATACTGGCACAGGGGATTGGCGCCAAACGGATCCTGGAAATTGGCACCCTTGGCGGCTACAGCACCATCTGGCTCGCCCGCGCACTCCCTGCAACCGGCCGCCTGATAACGCTGGAATATGAACCGAAACATGCCGAAGTCGCCCGTGCCAATTTCAAGCGCGCCGGTGTTACAAAAAAAGTCGAAGTCCGCATCGGAGCCGCACTCGACTCCCTGAAACAGATGGTGAAGTCCAAAGAAAAGCCGTTCGATTTCATCTTCATCGATGCCGATAAAGAGGGATACATCAACTACCTGGAATATTCCCTCAAGCTCTCTCGCCCCGGTACAATTATTGTCGCTGACAATGTCGTCCGCGATGGCAAGGTAGCCGACGCCAAGAGCAAAGATCCCCGCGTCATCGGAGCCCGCAAGTTCAACAAGCTCCTCGCCGGCAAGAAGAATGCGCTCTCGACGATAATGCAGACAGTCGGCTCGAAGGGATATGACGGCATGTCCGTCACTCTGGTTACTGGTAAGAAATAGGCATGCAGCCGCGACCTGCGGCATGAACGAGTGGGCTATTTGGACTTTTTGAGCCAGAGGCTCGGCACAAAGAGATTGAGGAAATTCGGCCCGCCATTCTTGGCCGGAGCATTATCACTCACCATCCGGACATCCTCGACCGTGTAGAACGCCTCCGGATCAAATCGCTTCACGATGCCGAGTACATCGTTCAGCTCATTCCGCCGCACGATCGTGAAGATCACCTTCACCGGTCCCAGCGCCCCTTCCCCATCCATATGCGTGACCCGATAGTTCTGCGCTATCAGATAGACAATCAAATCCGCCCCCGCTTTGGGGACAATCACCCGTACCATCAGATTCCCGAGCGACAACCTCCGTTCAATTGTCATCCCGACATATGTACCGGTTGCATATCCGGCGGCGTAGCCGATGTAGTTCGGAAGGTCCGTCAGGTTGGAAACAATTTGGCTGATCGCCAACAGCCAGATCAAAACTTCGAAAAACCCCAGCACCGATGATATCACCCGGTGTCCCCGGCCTATTAAGATGATCCGTACCGTTCCGATCGACACATCGCAGATACGAGCGAAGAAAATCAGTATTGGCGTCACCGCCGGTGGGAGATCGAAAAAGCTCAATGCTATCGGCATGGTCATTTTAGCTCAAACCTTGCCTCTTCGTACTCAAACGCCTTCTCGAATCCGAGCTTCTCATAACAGGCAATAGCCGGGAGGTTGTCCTTCTTCACATTCAAACAGACCATCAGCCCTTCATCCACCAGCTCCTGACAGAGATGCCCTGTCACCTTAGTCGCCAGTCCCTTGCCGCGATATTTCGGATGCGTTGCGATATTCCCCAGCGCGGCGACTTTGTACTCCCTGGAATAGACATGCACCCCTGTCACGGCCACCAGACTCTTGCCATCGCGAATACCATAGTACTTTCCGGTCTCCAGCATTCGCGCTGTGAAGTACGTATCCGGGTACGCGGCCTTGTAGAATTTCTCAAGTTCCTTTTCATGCCCGTGACCAAGACGAATGATGTCGCTGGTGATAGTGGCTGGCTTGAATGTCCCGATCTTCATCCTGAGCAAGGTCCCAAGCGGCTTCTCTCTGAATACTTCTGCCAATACCGGTCTGACCGATGTTTGGAAATGCGCGTTGAATGGAACCGGGAAGAACTCCCGCACTTCTCTCACGAGTCCCTCAAACCGCTCCGTTAGGCCAAACGCCACTACCACCGGTACTTTGCCGCCGGTGTAGATCAGAACTGTGTCCTCAATGCGAGCTGTGCTGGAATAGATCGATGGAAACTGACAGTGGGGAAAGAAGAATTCGTCGAGATCCCCGATATGATAGGCGAATAGCACCGGATCCTTCTTGAAATGATCCAGTAGCCGTTGTTTGTCGATTGCGAACGTGAACATGGTTGGTGCCCGGAGAGGAGCCTGCTCTAGCCTCTCTTGTATCCGATCATCCTCAAAAACGCCACCCGCTCCTTCTTGTCCGCTTCCGTTTCGATTCCCAGCGGAATCTCACCATCGATCACCCCCATCACGCCCCGCCCCTGATCGCTGACAGCGACAATAACCTGAAGCGGATTGGCAGTCGCACAGAAGATTCGGCACACCTCCTGAACCTCCTTGACCCGGTTCAGGATATTCACCGGGAAACCATCCTTCATATAGATGAAAAACGTATGCCCGCAGCCCACTTCCTGTGCCGACTTCTCCGCCTGCGCAATAAGATCCGGACTGTTGCCGTCGGAGCGAATCAATCGCTTCCCGGACGCCTCACAGAAAGCGATTCCGAACTTGAGCGTCGGCGAAGCGCTCACCAGCGCTTCGTACAGATCTTCTACCGTCTTAATAAAGTGTGACTGCCCAAATATGACGTTCGTGCCGTCCGGAATAGCTACCCGGACATTCTGCAATACAACTGAGTCTGCCATAAGCAACTCCTCTAGTCTTCCTTCGCCCGATCGGAATCAAATACTGAATCCGCCACGCCGCTATTCACCACCGGATTCGTGTAATCTTCGGTTCCGTTCACTTTGATACCGATCATCCACATCGCCTTGGCTTTGAACTGAATATGAAATTTCGCCGGCAGCCAATAATTGGATTCGTTCGGCTTGTACGACAGAGACATGTTGAATTCGCTCATCTTGAACATAGATCGTTTCACCAATTTCGAAGGTGAGAAATCGACCCGCACCAGATGCAGCCCGGTCGTCTCAAAATAGTAATCGCCGTTGATCAAACTATCGGTCGGAGTCTTTGCCGTAATACTAAAGTGTTCGCAAGTCTGACCTTCGATCTTATCCGGTGCCACTCCCTTGTATTCGATCGTATACAGATCCCTGTGCGTCGCATCGAACGGACGCAACATCGGATAGGAAATATCCAGGGCGCCGCGGCGGCGCTTCTTTTCCTTCCGCTCCTTCGCTTCGTTCTTCAGATCATTCTGGTCCTTCAACTTCCCTTCATCGAAAAACTGAAGATACTCCTCGTGGTACAGCGCCGTATCGGCCAGATACTTGATCGAAATCTTCTTCATCAGCCTGACCTTTTCCTTGGTCTCACCATTGTCGCTGCTGTCGATCTCAACATATTTGGCATCAAGAACCAGGTCCTTGACCTGTTCCCGCTGCATGCTGTCCACTTCCAGAATCCGTGCTATGAGCGAATCCGCCGCCGTCTCCGCCCTGCTCGTCACGACAAAGGCCAGCGGCAAAAGGAGAATGATCAATGCTGCAATGCGTCTCATGGTTTCCCTTCCTGAATCGTAACTTGCTTGATGGTGTCGCCGATCATAATCTGCTCGGCCACTTCCATCCCCTGTGTCACCTGACCGAATGCGGTATATCGCGCGTTGAGATGCGGCTGAGGCGACAATGTGATAAAGAACTGCGAGCCGCCGGTATCTTTCCCCGAAGTCGCAATTCCTACGGTACCCTTGTCAAACGGCGTTTCCGAATATTCGCACCGGATATAATACCCCGGCCCTCCCCAGCCGTCGCCGCGCGGATCGCCACCCTGAATGACAAAATTCGGAACCACCCGATGAAATACCAGCCCGTTGTAAAATCCTGATCTGGCCAGCGACATGAAATTCATCGACGTCAGCGGCGCGTCTTCAAATGAAAGCTCAAAGACAATCTTCCCGCGATTGGTGATCACCGTGGCTGTTGGATTCACCACATACCGCGCGAGAGCGTCTCGAATATCCTTCTCGGTGAATTTCGTTTCCGCCGGAGGAACCGCACTGTACTTGTCTTCATGCAAATTCTTGTGATACACTTCGGCCGCAGATCTTCGCACAACATAGCTCTTATCAAGCAACCCATCGATCAGCATCCGCATGAGTGTGGAGTCTTTCCCCATTAGATCGAAAAAGTCCGGTAGCGCCTCGACGATAGATCGACGCACGTCCGGCTCTACTTTCGTTCCCAGTTTCAGAAGTGCCGCCAGGTTCGGAAGATACTTGGTGATCTTCTTCTCCCGGATCTTGTCGATCGCCTGTGATTTGAGCACGAAATCTGTGTCATTCAGCGCATCGCGCACATACAGATCGAGATTCGATGTGTCCAATGTCGTGAGGACATCGAACGCGGCGGCACGGACCTTCGGCGATGGATCGCCAAACAGCTTGGCGACTCGCGGAACAACCAACGGCTGGTCCATCAACCCATACGCTTCGGTGCACGCGACCAAAACTGCCGGCGAAACGCGCGTCGTGCGAATCGAATCCAACAGATTGACCGCGCGATCTCTCTGTGTCGAGGCATAGAACTTCAAACAGGCACCCAGCATATTCGGTGACAGGGTGTCCTTCATGTACTCGTTCACCAAATCGGTCGCCGGCAGGAAGTCCGCCTTCTGCAGGGCGTTGACAATCTCAATCCTGGTCTTCTCGTCCTTCACCAGCGGAAGTCGCCGGAACAGATAGGTCGCCGCCTCGACCGACTTTCGCGTCGCCAGCCCCGCCACCGCTTCTGCTTCAACCCCCGGATCAACATCGTTTAATCCGATCGCCAGATACTGCATCGCTTCAGGTGCGTGCGAAGATTTCAGCCCTTTCATCACCAGCGAACGGTAATACGGATCGGCGTCAGCCATAAATCGGAAATAGGTTGGTAGGACTTCCCCTTCGCTCACCCCGAGTCGCGCCAGGGTAAACAGTGCCGCCCGCTGTACCATCGTGTCCTGTTCGGAGGACAAGAGATCAATAAGCGCGAGACTCTGTGCTTTCGCCTTTGCATAGAAAAGGGCGTAACAGGCCGCTTCACGCACCGATGGTGATCCGTTGTGGAGGAATGAAGTTAACTGGTCCTGGATATTCGAAGTTGAATCGGATAATCGGCCCGCCGAGAGCACCGCATTAGCTGTGACTATCCCCGGCATCGCCTCCGCTTCATCCGCCAGCTTCTTGGCATAACTACTCTCGCCGGTCAGCCCCAGTGCGAACGCGGCAGTCGAAGCGAGATCAATCGATTCATCACTGAGCTGTTGGTACAGTAGCTCCGCCGCTTTCGGGCCTCCTATCCTGCCGATCGCCAGAGCCGCCCGCTCTCGTACATTGAGCGAGTCATCCTTCAGATACCCTTCCAGCCGCGAAGACAGCACTCGCGTATCTTCATCATGTATGATCGAGGCCAGCTTTTCGGTGGTTGATCGCGTGCGGAAGTTGTCGTAGAGGAAATAGGCTGTAACTGCCGCCGCCACGACCAGGACGACCAGCAAGACCTTTTTAACCGTAGGATTCATAACAGTTTGCAATCTATCTGGGGGTGACGAAGGGGTCAATCTTAAACCGGTCTGAACCGGCTGGCAGGCAAAAAAGTACCCCCGGTGGTCAGCCGAGGGTGTGGTCTAACAATCCGACATTCATTTTTATGTGAATGCCTCACTCCCTTAGAGCAAAGTCTGTGCCGATCCCACAAATCCTGCCCTCAAACTGGGCTATCTGGCGGAACGATATGGTAGTCAACAAACTCCGGCCTTGTAGCCTCGCCAGAAACTATGCAATCCTGTTCAGTATTTGAACAGGTCAGCTGCCAGATTTCCCCCAAATTAACCCCTACTCTCGAACCGATTTGCACACAATCTCCCCAGGCATACAAAAAGGCCCGACTACCTGAGGAAGCCGGGCCGATTTGCTCAACACCATCGGATTTGGTTAAATCTCTTTCCACTTGAAGACGTAGTTGGCGGATTTCGGCACGCCACCCACGTTGGCATAGTAGGAGACAATCTGCATTTTGTACAGCTTGCCGCCGGTCTTCAATAGGTACACATAGTTCTTCGACGTCAACTGGTGTGTGGCGCCATCATAGTTGTACCAGTTATCCGACGAATTTGTATAGAAGACAGAACTCGAGGCATCTCCGAACATTGGAGCGGCCGCCTGACCGGCGTATACGTCGGTGACCGCATCGATATTGCTTGCCGGAGTGATGTAGTCAAACACATAGAATGTCGCGCACGCACCGGCAGGACCGTTCGGGCCGGAATTCTGACCGACGTTGTAACTGGAGAACATCAGGTCCCAATCGGTGGAAGCCTTCGGGTCGGCCGGTGTGACAACCGTACCCGCCGAGAAATCGAAATAGACCGTGTTCATACCGACCGGGATGACGACCGATGTCGTGCCCCCGGACAAATCCTTGGAATCTGCCGTGGTATTGTAGTAGTAGGTAAGATACACCGTTCCCATATCTGGCGGCATGGCGGCGCCTACCAGCGAGTCGATCCGAAATTTGAGGTAGTTATGTCCTTTTGCGTCAACCATGGTGTAGACGTTCTGGTTGTTATTCAGCGTGTGATGAACCGGATCATATACGTACCAGTTATCGATGAAATACGACACAGCGTCCGTCTTCCAGCTCTTCCCGACCGAATCAGCCGCGGTTACCGCCGCAAAATCGGTACTGGTCAACTGGATCCCGCCGACATCACCGGCATTGTCCGATGAGATGCCGCTGTTGGTCTTGATATTGTCGCGACGAAACGCGAGATCCCACCCGATGGCGGTCGGTTTCGGAACGCCCGAAGAAATGGAATCTTTGCTCGTGAACGAATAGCCCATCCAGGCCGTATATGAAGATCCGTCGACCGTGGTCTGCCAGAAACTACCGGCATTGTCCCACACCGTGGTGGCTGTCCCCTGGGGAGGGGTCGGAGTGACCGGGTTATCCTTCGAACATCCAGCCAGCACCAGAATGAGTGCGGCGAGTGCGATTAGTACGAATCTCGTTTTCATACTTCCTTCCTATTGTGTTACCGTTTTGTTATTGAGTGTAGATCGAAATCAAACTTAAATCCGGCAAACACCTGGAACCCGGGCCAGTAGCCGTACGTGATGTCCGTTTGATTAAGAATATTCTCGAACCGAATGAATGTCTCCATCCCGGTCCCGAGCTTTTTATAAAGATTGAGATTCAACACTGTGCGGTGGGGCGCATACTGCGTCTCAGTGCCTTCGTTGCCGCCGGTATTGTTGCGCGCTACGAATACCTTGTAGGATTGATAGACACCCCAGAATGTCGCCCCTACACCCGGCTTGTCCAGATGTCCGCTCAGGAAGAACTTGAGCGTATGGTCCGGACGGTTGGCCAGCTTCTCATGTGACCCCAGATCGCGCGAGTACAGGTAGTCATAGCTGAACGAGAAGTCCAGCGACTTGGATACACGCACCCGCGATTCCCACTCGATCCCCTGCGTAATGGCCCGCTCGACATTCTGATAGATGTACATTCCGCGCCAGTACTCGCCGGGGAAACCGACCAGATGGAAATTGATCAGATTCTCGAGATGATTATAAAAATACGTTATGCGGTGAAGTCCGATTGTCCCATACGAAATCTCAGCTGAGACCGAACTATTGACCGAATTCTCCTCCTTGAGCGGCTTCAGCACATATCCGCCAAGCTCCGTCTTGATCGAATCAGGCAGCGGCACTTCGCCACCGTACACAATATACCCGGCGGCGCTGTGATCGAAGACGAAGTACTGTTCCTTGATCGATGGCGCCCGGAACCCCTGGCCGACAAACCCGCGCAGTTTCAATCCTTCGCTCGGCTGAACCATCAGGTTGAACGACGGGTTTACTTTCTGTCCCCAGCTGCTGTGATTTTCGTACCGGACACCCGGGAGAATTGTCACCCCTTTGACCGGGCTGTACTCGTACGACATGTACGCATCGCCGGAGCGGTCTGATTTGGCGTTCGCATACAGCTCCTTGGAGTCGAGCCCCTGCTGGTTGTAATCGGCACCGTAGGTGATGACGTGGTTCTGCCCGATCATATAGTTCGAGCTGTACGCCACTTCCCAGAAGTCGTCGGTTGTCCTCGATGTATCAATCCAGTTTTGCGGCTGGAGATTGCTGTTGAGATACCACTTCTCAAAGTCGTGCTTGTATAGCGTGCCGTAAGCGCGCAGCTTCATCGAGTACTTCTCGCCGGAGACAAAGTCCAGGGTCGCGCTGCCGTCGTACCGGTTGTTCGTCTCTTTGTCGCCGTAATTGAAATCCGGCAGCCCCGGCACCGGTTCAGACTCGAACCAGTTGCGCCGTTCGTGCATATACCGCGCGTCGGCCGTCAGTTTCCACTGCTGGGAGAGTGAGTGCGTTACTTTGGTATCAAAGTTCCATCGCGATATCTTGTCCCCGCCGTTGGTGTGGAGCGTGCTCTTGTCCAGATCGAAACCGTCGGTGTGGAGAAACTTCCCGCCGAAATCGACCGCCGTCCGCGTTGATCCAATATTGAGCTGCATGGTCGGTGTCATCGTGCGATACGTCCCCAGATCGGCGTACAGATTCGCCTTGCGGACATCGCTTTCCGGCTTCTTGGTGATGATATTGATCACGCCTCCCATGGCGTCCGATCCATACAATGTCGAACCGGTCCCCTTGACCACTTCGATCTTCTCGACATTGGCCAGCGAATACTGACTCAAATCCAGATTTCCATTGATCCGTCCCACCGCCCGCTGGCCATCCACCATCACCAGCACCTGGCTCCCCTCGACTCCGCGTATGGTCGCTGCTTCGCCGGCAAAGTCGGTGCTGATTCCCACACCTACCGATGCGCTCAGTGCTTCATCGACCGACTTCGCCCCCACCCGCTGGAAGTCGCGCTGACCGACCACTTCGGTCTGCACCGGAACATCTTTAAGCAAATGCGGCGACCGCGTGCCGGTCACGACTACATCATTGAGCACCCACGGCATCGGCTTGAGCTTGATATCAATCGATTGATTGCCGTTCACCGCCACCGCGATCGTGTCACTCCGGTCGTATGCGACATGGGTGACGATCAGATGGTACGTGCTGTCGGCAAGTTGCTTGATGATGAACTGACCATGCTTGTCCGATTCAACGGTCTTGCCGTTCTCAACTATGCGGACATTCGCCCCCATAACGAGATTCCCCGTTTCCACATCCTGCACACGACCGGTCAGATCCGATGCACTGCTATTCAGTGTGAGTGCCAGTAGAAGGGCCGCTATTTGAAGAATCGATCTATTCATATCTGCTTTCGTCATCCTGTTTACAATCGTTGTCGACGGAGAACGTAGCAGATACGCCAGTTATTTTGTCATATTTCTGTCATGAATTGAGACTACAAGAGAATTTTTGTGAGATTTTTCACAACGCACGTTAACTGCCTCATAATGGACAGCTTAGGCTAACTTGTACTAAGTCGTATTGATTATGAAAAAGTAGACTAAATCAGTCAGGTTCGGTACTTCCGGGCCGCCTTCTCGAGCGAAGGTCGGCTCAGCTTTTTTGACTGCCTGTTGAGCTGCTTGATAGTACGATCATCAAGCGAATTCAACCGCTTCGGGAACGCGCCTGATTCTATAGATTTGAAGACTTTATTCATCCTGCTTTTGACCGAGCCATCGATCACCCTCGGACCAGACTCGATCGACCCCAACCTCGCCGCTACGCTGATTCGATCCAGCATCCCGGCAATCCCATGCTTCTTAATGAGCGCAATGATCAGGTCCAGTTGATAAGCAACTTCGAGATAAGCATGCTCTGGCTTCAGCCCATGTTCCACCAGGACATCGAACCCACTCCGTATCAGCATCGCCAGCCCGCCGCAGAGCACAGCCTGCTCCCCAAACAGATCGCCGATCGATTCGTCCCGCACCGTCGTCTTGATCAACCGCTTCTTCTCAAACCCGATCCCCTTGGCCAGCTCGACAATTGTCTGCATCGCATGTTTGGATACATTCCGGTAGATCGCATAGAACGCCGAGATCGACCTGTCCCCCAGATACTTCTCCCTCACTGCCGCACCCGGTGCATGCGGAGCGATCATGATAACATCGCAATCGCGCGGCGGATTCACAAATCCGAACGCCAGCGATGTCCCATGCAGAAACAACAGCGTCGACCCCGGTCTGAGATATGGCTCAATCTCTTTCTTGTAGACCCGGCCATGGAGATGGTCCGGGAAGGCGAAGCATATAATGTCGGCCATCCCCACCGCCTGCCGGACGGTCATGATCCGGCCGAACTTCTCTTTCTTTGCCCGCGTCCGTGAACCGGAGCCGGTCCGAAGTCCCAGAACGACATCATATCCTGAGTCTCTCAGGTTGAGCGCGATCGCTCTCCCCTGTGAACCATAGCCGATCACCGCGACACTCATCGCCTGCTTTTTGCCTTTTGCTTTGCGCTGCATTGGCGTAATATAGCGGCATGCCACCCATTTTCCAACTGGGTGGCGGACCACTATGGACTTACTGCAGGAATCAATCATTCGGCTGGTCAAAGATGCCCTCAAGGAGGACATCGGCCGCGGCGACTTGACCTCTATCGCCTGTCTCGAACCGAACCCGATGAAAGCCCGTATTGTCGCCAAGTCACCCGGCGTCCTCTCCGGTCTTCGCCCACTATTATATGTCTTCGATACCGTCGACTCCGCCAACAAGGTCCATCCCTGCATCGCCGATGGCAACCACTTCAAATCCGGCGACCTGATTATTGAAATCGATGGTTTCAACCAGACCATCTTGTCATCCGAACGGGTCGCCCTCAATTTCCTCGCTCATCTGAGTGGTGTTGCGACTTTCACCAACGAGTTCGTAAGACGAGTCGAAGGTACCCACTGCAAAATTCTCGATACCCGCAAGACCACTCCCGGCATGCGGCTTCTTGAGAAGATGGCCGTCATGCATGGCGGCGGTGTCAATCATCGCATCGGCCTGTATGATATGATCCTGATCAAGGACAACCATATTGCCTCGGCCGGGTCAATCAAGGGCGCAGTCGCAATGGCGCGTGAGTTTCTCGCCACGCGTGATTTCCGCACCCAGTTCCAGACCGAGGCTGACAAGATTCTTATTGAAGTCGAAGTCACTAGTGATACCCAGGTCACCGAAGCTATCGAAGCTCGCGTCGACCGGTTGTTGCTGGACAACCAGACAGTCGAGTCATTGAAGCGATTGGTCGAGTTGGCCCGCAAGTTGGATCCATCGGTGAAGCTGGAAGCTTCAGGCAATGTCAATTTGGATACGGTCGGCCCTATCGCTCAGACCGGTGTCGATTTCATTTCAGTCGGCGCGATCACCCACTCCGCCAAGGTGTGTGACTTCTCGTTGCAGGCGGGGTAGGCGCCAAATTGACACAAGTGCAAGTCCAGTATGCATTGCGTTCAGCGTGACAAACAATTCTTCGAGCTCCTTGCTTCCCAGGAGTTCAGTCTCCTTCAGGAATCGACACGGCACTCTATTGCCGATCTTGAGCGCTTGCTCGACAGAGATTTCATCGAGATAGGCAGTTCGGGCACTCTGTACGACAGGCAGTCTGTCATCGCCGCGCTCCTTGCCGAACCACCGCAGGACATTACAATGGCAAACTTATGCATTCAGTGGCGGGTTCCCGGCCTGGCCCTGTTGACTTACCAGGCCGTTATGCGCGATCGTGATTCGGGTCGTATGTCAGTATCGATGCGTAGTTCGCTCTGGCGCCTTGTGGGGGACCAATGGAAGTTGGTCTTTCATCAGGGTACGCCGGTTTCGTAGGTCGAAGAGTGAAATGGTGTTCGACTTCGCTGGGCGCAACGCCAGGCAGGTCGAGTTATCCGCACTGGACAATTGATTGCCTCCTGTATCCTATTGATACACCAACTAGTCCAAGCAATTGGGTTCGTTTCAGATACTTACTCTTTTTCGCAGACGCTCCTTTCCGGACAAAAGTCGTCAGGTCGAGGCCCCCCACGGAAACAAGGGTACCTCTATATACACCGCTCAACTCAGCTTCTGGCGCGATTTGGTACCGATCTTGTCGCTCGTGAGGGCCTCACACGGGCAGCAATCCGAAGTACAAAGAGAGGATGAGCCGTCTGATCTCATGCTGTGACTTCACATTGCACATTTAACACGGCCATTCGTGAGATAGGTGGAGCAGTGTTGGAACGGGAGGCAACTATGTCTGGAGATCCGGTAGATGTGTGGTGGCCATCGATGGTGGGTCGATTCCTGACCCTCCTCATTCTCTGCTCACTCGTTGTTACGGCCAGCGCAACGTCTTTGCGCTCAGAAGAGCTGGAAATGGACAGTATCGTTTACGATATCGCTGAACTTCCGCTAGAGCCGTATATCGCCACACTAGATCACCGACCCCAGTTGACCAGATACAAGATCATTTGCACGGGTAATTGGCAGGGGTACATAGGATCATGGAAGATCGAGCACGATTCCCTTTTCCTGACGAGGCTCCAGATGCTATTTCCAACGGACACCATCGACTACACGCAGCGAGGTTCGGAGTGGCAGGATGCCCCACTGGAATTGTACTTCCCCAATCGCCAGTTACCGATATTTGCCGACTGGTATTCGGGGACCATAACCCTTCCGTGCGGGGAGATGATCAAATGGCAGGGAATGGCTACCCGCTTTGAGCAAGAGATAGAGCTCTATTCCGATAGCGGACAAGTCGGAAGTAAGCTCATGCTGGACCTTTCCGGTCTCGGCAATTTCCGTTCCTTTGAAGATTATCGTGCCTGCGGTCCGCTCAATCAAATTGTCGACACCGGCGACTGGCTGGACCTTCGCTGGGTCACGAAGGAGTTCTTTCCCTACCCTGACGAACAGACTCGCCGTTACAAGACCAGGGGGCTTCTGTTCAAAGGTGTGTTCGAAGGTGCGCCATACGTGACTCTGTCCATTCCAAGAACGCCGGTCACTCAGCGGGATTGGATGAGTTTCGATCAGTTTCCCTCAGTGAAGGGATTTCCTGAGAGCAGTCGCGTGGAGTGTGGTATCGTCCACACAAGTGATGAGTATGTCATTGTCTCAATACGCGTACTTGAGAAGAACGAGTCGATCTACGCTCGCAATTATCCGGAGATGCTGCGCCAGCGGCGCCACGAATATGGAGGTACAATTCCCTCGTGGCATCACAAGTAGTGCTGGAACAATACGAAGTGAGAGTCATAAATGGAAGCGCCCCAGCTTTCCGAACTGAGGCGCTGTGACAAATCTTTGAAACTGCAGGCCACTGCTTTCGACCGTCAGTCCTTCTTCAACTTGTAACCTTCGGGGATTTCAAACTCAGAAGCGGAGATCGACTCCTGGCTGATTTCAGTCACAGTGGTGGTCACATGGAACAGGTACGGCTTCTGATCGGTCGGAGGCTGTTTGGACCTGTCATCGGCTTCTTTGTTCTTGTCTTTCTTCTTGCCGAACAGTCCACCAAGTTTCTTCATTGCGGATTTCTTGACATCGTCGGTGTTCTGAATCGAGGTCGGTTCGCTCTTTTCGGCGCTGGAGTCCTTGGTCGCATCGGCTTCCGCTTCGCGCTTTTGAGCCGCCTGCAGGGAATCATTGGCCCTGGCCATGATCGTATCCAGACCCTCGGGCAGAATTGATATCGTGGTCATGAGCGGCATTCCCTCGATATCCTTCATCTTCTCATACATCGCTTTCGAATCGACCCCGAAAGCCGCGAGCTGCCGGTTCACGTCTTCCTGTCCCTGGCCAGTCAGCCCCATCTTTTCCGCCATGGTCTTGTGATATGCCTGATACTCGGCGTAGCCGGGGACATCTTTGGCCATCCACAGATCGGAATCGAATATCATCTTACCGGTCTTGCCCGAGGAGGAGTCCTTTCCAACAAACGTCATGTGGATGATGACTTCCGATGCTTTGAATCCGGCAATCATCTGGGTCTTTCCGGTTGGGGTAACAGTAATATCGGAAATCAGGCGGGTAGAATCAGACTTTCCCTTTTCTTCGGCAGCTTTGGCTTTGGCGCTTTCGAGTAGAGCTTTCATTTGCGCAAAGGTGATTTCGGTGTACGACTTGTCCTTGGTGTTCACAGCCCAGATCAGCTCTTTGTCGAGGCGGGTGATTTCTGTGGTCTCGGTCGGCTTACCACCGCCGAAGAACTTGACGACTTTATTGGTCATTTTCAGATTGCTCACCGTTTTGCTCTTGTCGCCGGAGATCATTAGCTGCTGAGTTCCCTGCATATTAGCGATCCCCCCGAGGCCGGTGTTCTCAATGGTTGATTTGATGGTAATATCGGCCCAGGCAATGCCGGTCAAAAGAAACGAGAGCGTAAGTGCAAGAACAAGCCATGTGCGGTTCATGGTAACCTCCAGATTGCAGTTATATAACGTGGGCCGCGCGGCGCATCGCGGAGACCAGAGCATGAGGAGTACCTGTTACGCGACTCGGCCCGGACAAGCAAATCTATGCGTGTTTACTGATCGTGGCAATGGTTTGTCGTCGGCAACTAACCTTGACCAAACTCCCCATTTTGGGTATATTTAGTCATACCTATTAGATGTTGCCATGTGGGGTGGTCATGAAAGTGCTTCTATCGGTCGCAACCGCTGTCGTCCTCTCCTCCTCTCTGTGCGCCGCCGTCATCCATGTGCCGGGTAATCAACCGACAATACAAGCCGGAATCAATGCTGCCTCGGCCGGCGACACCGTGCTGGTCGATGCCGGGCTTTATACTGAGAATGTCAATTTCATCGGCAAAGCTATCACGCTCCGGTCGGTCGATGGCCGCGACCTGACCACCATCAAAGCGGCTGTCAGCAGTGCACCGGTCGTGACCTGCTCCAGTGGCGAAGACACCACCACGATACTCGATGGGTTCAGCATCGATGGCAACAGCAGCACCCGATGCGTCACGGTCTCGGCATCATCGCTCATTCTTCGAAACTGCGAGATCGTCAACGGCTACTCGACCGGCGACGGTGGCGGGATCTACCTGTACCGCTCGGCATCGAGAATCAGAGACAACAGGATTCGTGACAACCATGCCAGCGGGACCGGCGGCGGGATATGCGCCGAAGACAGTGCATCGGTCGGCCAGCTTGAAATCTCCGGTAACGAGATCTATGCCTCGGCCGGTTCGGTCCAGGGGATAGGATGTCTGCATCCATCGAATCTCTATGTGCATCACAATGTCATCCGGGATAACCTCGGATCGTATTGGTTCACTGCCGGCATCTATATCAACGGTGCAGGGACCAATGTTCGAATCATCAACAACACGATTGTCCGGAACAGTCACGCGATAGTCACCTTCGGATCGCCGCAGCCGCTGTTGCGCAACAACATCATCGCTTCCAACCTTGGAGGCGGACTGCCGTCCGGTCTGACCAACACTGACTACAACGATATCTGGAATAGCAGTTATGCCACCAGTGTCGGGCCGCATGATATCAATGCCGACCCGTTGTTTGTCTGGACAGCCGGGAACGACTTCCACCTGCAACCGAACTCTCCCTGCATCAATGCAGGTGATCCGGCCACGATCTATAAGGACCCGGATGGTACGAGAAACGATATCGGTGCGTTGCCGATCGGTGTGCCGTCTCCGTCGTTCCCCGGGACAACATCGGTCTCCCCGGTTGGTTCAGGCGGACGGATAGTCTCCCTCACGCCGACAGTCAACTGGACGTTCAGTCCTCCCGGTTCGGTCACGCAGCAGAAATATCAGGTTCAGTTCGGCGAAGACAGTGATTGGAATATTGTCGAAGACTGGGACACCGGACCGGTGGTCTCAGCTGCACAGAGCGTGGTCTATGCCGGTCCTGCGCTTCTGGACCATCACACAACGTACTATCGAGTGCGCGTCTATACCGCCACCGGCTGGACGGACTGGGCCCAGAGTTCCTTTATGGTCTCGGTCACGAAGACCATTCGCGTACCGCAGGAGCAGGCCACTATCGCCGGCGGCATCTCCTATTCGACTAATGGGGACACAGTGCTAATAGCGCCGGGAACGTACTTTGGCAATTTCAATCTGAGTGGAAAGCGGATACTCCTCAAAGGAGAAAGGGGGTACGATTCGACAAGAATCGTGTCGACGGTCGCCGGTTCGGCGATCATCACCTGCAACACCGGCGAAGACACGACCACGATAATCGAAGGTCTCTCGCTCTACGGCAACCTGGCAGGGAAAGCATTGATCTGCACCAACAGCTCGATTATCATCCGCAATTGCGAGATTCTCAATTGCACGGGCAACAATGGCGGCGGGATCTATTGCTATCACTCCGGGACCAAGATCCGCAATAATTGGATTCACAATAACAACTCCGAAGCAACCGGCAGCGGGATTTGCATCGAAGGGAGCGCGGTCGGTCGTGAAGTTGAAATCAGCGGCAACCTGATATCTGACAACCACGGCACGGGACAGGGGATCGGTTGTCTCTATGCCGACAATGTCTATATCCATCACAATGTCATCTGGAACAATACCAATACTGAGAACGGCTGGTATACCTGCGGGGTCTATTTCAATCGCGGCGGGTCCAACCTGCGCGTCATCAACAATACCATAGTCCGCAATGGTCATGGGATCGTGACGTTTGACAGTCCCCAGCCGGTTGTCCGCAATAATATCATCGCTCTCAATCTGTTGGGGGGCGTTCAGGCCGGATTGACCAACTGCGACTACAACAATCTCTGGAACAACCATCTCGCCCCGACACTGGGGCTGCATGAGTTCTCCATGGACCCAGGGTTTGTTGCTCCCGACGGCAATGACTTCCATCTGAGCGGGAGTTCTCCCTGCATTAACAGCGGCGACCCGAACCCGATATATAATGATTCGAACGGCACGCCGAATGACATGGGAGCACTTCAATCCGGAATGGGATGGCCGTCGGTATCGGGAGTGACTCTCGGAACCGAGCGGGTCGACCATATTGTTTCGCACGCGCCGACTTTCGACTGGACCTACGGCGACAATGTCGGGTCCCAGCAGTCGTATCAGATTGAAGTCGGAACCGACAACATCTGGGACGTTGCCGAAGTGTGGCAATCAGGGGAAGTGTCCTCGGGCAATCACTTTGCCACATACGGCGGACTTCCGCTGGTTGATGGAGCGTCGTATTACGTGCGGGTCAGGTGTTCCAACGGAGTCAATACCGGAAACTGGGGATACCGATCCTTCAGGATGAACTCAGAACCATCGTCACCCTCTCCGTACAGCCCGGTTGGCGGCGTGACGGTGACCGGCGCACATCTGTACATTCGGGTGCTGCAAGGCTATGATGCACAGGGGGACTCGATTTCCCTTGAATTCGAACTTTATCAGGATCCGGCACTGACCCAGTTGGCGGGGCGGCAGCAACAGGTGCCGCAGGAGAATGGTCTTACAACCAGCATGGACTTTGGTCCGCTGCTAGCCAATCGAAACTACTACTGGCGGGCGCGGGGCTTTGACGGTCTGGAATACTCGGCATGGTCTCCCGTTGACTCATTCTATGTGAGAGCCGGAGGAAAGCTGTATGTGTCGCTGGGGCAGCGCACTATTCAGGAAGTCGTCGACTATGCGCTTGATGGGGACACCGTGATCGTGGGGCCCGGTACATACCACGAAACAATTGGGTTTACCGGAAAGGCTGTTGTCGTACAGTCGACCGGTGGAGCCGAGAAGACCGTGCTGGTGGATACAACGTATTCGCAGACACTGGTATCGTTTCGAGCCCACGAAACGAGCGCCACCATATTGGAGGGGTTCACTCTCCGGGGCGGGACTAACGGCATCTGGTGCCAGAATGCAGGCCCGACAATTCGGCGCAACATATTCGAAAGCCAGTCCGGATATATGGGGATTGCCATACTTCTTGGGGGAGCGGATGAAGGAGCCAGCGGTGTGTCACCGGCAGTTATAGTCAACAACACCATCGTCGGCGCGCAGACCGGCGGAATTGCCTGCGCCTCTACCCTGCCGCCGACAATTGAGAATAACATCATTGCGCAGTGTAGCGGGTACGGCATCTCCGGTATCTCACAGCCGATTCAGATTGGGTACAATGATGTATTCAACAACCAGACCAATTATGTCAACGTCGGTGACTCCGGGGCTGGAGCAATCTCGGCTGATCCGCTCTTTACGAGCGGATATCGATTGCCGGAGAACTCTCCGTGTGTCGATGCCGGCGATCCCGGTCCGCAGTTTCGGGATGCCGATGGATCGCGCAATGACATGGGCGCACTGCCGTTCATTTGCTGTTACGGGTTGAGGCGCGGCGATTTGAACTTGTCCGGGATGGTTGATCTGGCGGATCTTGCCTACCTTGTCGCATATCTGATTCAAGGGAACCCGCTTCCCTGCCTGTCAGCGGCCAACGTCAATGGAGTGCAAATTGTTGATCTTGCTGATTTGGCGGCGCTTGTCAGTTATCTCACCGGCGGTGGCTACAGTCCGGGGATCTGCTCTGAAAATGGTGTAGCAAGAGGAGCCGCTCGGAAGACAGCGAAGTAAGCCCCGAGAGTTCCCCTGGAAAGATGCGCCCAAATAGAAACCGCCGGTCGGATGACCGGCGGTTTCGCATATCTATGATCGATTGATTACAACAGCGTATTCAGCAACCGCTCGATATCAGACATCATGAGCGGCTTGCCCAAAAAGCCATCGGCCTTGAGACCCTGCGTCTGATGTTCCATCTCGGCGACCGAGTAGCCGGAGATGAGTACAAACGGGAGTTTGGGGTGACGGTTCTTGACTTCCTGAAGCAGTTCCAGGCCGGACATGTTCGGCATCCGCATATCGGAAATGACCATGGAGAATTCCCCTTTGGTCAGTTCGGTCAGAGCTTCGTTGCCGTCGCTTGCCCGGACCGATTCATAGTCGAATACTTCCAGCATTTCGCTGAGAAGGGATGACATGTTTGGGTTGTCATCGACGATTAGTATTTTCTTGCCCATAGTCCTTATGACTATTATCGGCAAACAGTTAGGCAAGTTTAGAGCTAACTCTGACGGGAGAAGAGCGAAGAACGCGCAGAGATCTCGGCCATGAGTTCGGCGATCCCGACTTTGGTGATAGAGGAGACTAGAATTGGCTTGTTATGATCGGTCGAGGGCGGCAGGAATTCGGGAAGGCTGTCTAACTTGTTATATACCAAGAGATAAGGGATCTTGTCGGCACCGATTTCTTCGAGCACCTGGCGCGTTTGGGTGATATGACTTTCTATCTTAGGTTCCGTGCAATCGACCACATGAAGGAGTAAATCAGCCTGCGATACCTCTTCCAACGTGGACTTGAACGATTCAACCAGCTGATGCGGGAGTTTCTTAATGAAGCCAACCGTGTCGGAGAAGATCACGCGACAGGGAAACCCGGACGACATAATGCGCGTGGTGGAATCCAAAGTCGTGAACAACATGTTGGCGGTCTGGACATCAGATTTGGTGAGGATATTGAATAAGGTCGACTTGCCGGCATTGGTGTAGCCGACCAGTGCGACTTTGAACAGGTCACGTCTCCCCTTGCGCTGGGTCTCACGCTGGGTGTCAAGCTTCTTCAGTTTTTCTTTGAGCGTAGCGATCCGCTCGCGGACTTTGCGACGGTCAACTTCGAGCTGAGTCTCCCCCGGTCCCTTGGAACCGATCTGACCATACTGGCGGGAGAAGTGCAACCACGCTCCGGTAAGGCGCGGTAGCGTATACTCAAGCTGCGCCATTTCTACTTGAAGTCTCGCGGCGGCGGTCCGGGCACGCGTGGCGAAAATATCCAGAATCAGAATCGACCGATCGATCACTTTGGTGTCGAGCTCTTTCTCGAGATTGCGCTGCTGGGCAGGTGAAAGGGAATCATCGAAAATGACGCAGTTCCCGCCGGTCTCGGCCAATTGCTTCTTGATCTCTTCGACTAACCCGCTCCCTATATATGTGGCGGGGTTTGGATGCGGCTTGATCTGCACCCGCTTGCCCACTACGGTAGCGCCGGCGGAAGTCGTGAGGGCGGCGAGTTCATCGAGCGATTCGGTGATGTCACCGCGAAGGCGGTTATCCCGGGCGAGCCCGATGAGGATTGCCTTTTCTGAGGCTGGGCGTTTGTTGTCAATGAGCATATTCACTCAACGGTGTGCTTGATAAGGAGCGTTGTAACAACATTCAATCCCCATCGGCGAGGCCGTCAGTGCATTCACTTCGACCTTTTGTAGCATCGAGTCTCCGACCAGTGATCCATCGCCGAATTTGTGAACGTCCGAGAACCCCCAGAGGCTCCAGATCGGAGACTTCTTTAGGGAATTCCCTATCCACTCCTGACCGATGACCAAATTTGCGTACACTTGTGGACTCTTCTTTCTGTCGATTCCGATAGCAGCTACTTCGATTGCCTTGATGAATGGAATCGGAGTCGGTCCACTCAGATGCAGGCGTGACTTATCTGCAACGTTGGTTTCGTTTGCCAACACTTTGTTCTCAACTCTCTTAACTGAGGTGTCAACGGGAACACTATACAGCTGTACAAGATATCCACTTGCAGAATCGAGAAACACCTTGAAATCTTGAAAACGGCCGAGTACAACTGCATCTAACTGATAGAACGTCACCAGCCAGAGGTTTGATTCCTTAATTATTTCATTTCCGGCCGAATCGGTCATCGGCATCACCGCCAGCCGGAATTTCTTGTACGCGATGTCAGTCTTAGCGGTCGAATCGAACCCAGTATACGCCAGGGCGATCCGGCGGGCCTGATCGGGTGTGGTAACGGCGACCGAATCAGTCGCGACTGTCAGGCTGTCGGCCAGGCAGAAACGAAAGGCGCAGCAGATTACTGCCGCGCCCACTATTATAGATAGTCGATTTGTACGCATCATCCCTCCCATACAATTTGAAATCGGGCGCCTCGTCCCTACTTCTTCCCTTCCGAGACATTGTCCTGAGACAATACCGAGAAGAACTCGTTAAACTTGAACTCCTTCGGCTTGCTGGTATACGGTCCCAGCTTGAATGTCCCGGGTCCGGCTTTGACCATCGGGCGGGCAACTTCGGTCGTGCCGTCTTCTTTGACCACGCGCATTGAGACCGGCATCTGGAAAGAAGCGTCGACACCCTTGGTAACAACGGTGCCATTGACGAACCAGTCTGAGCCTTCCTGTGCGACCGAGTAGTCCACATCGAACTGCGGGATGTTCATGCAATAGAGCCAGTCGTTGAAGAACCAGTCGAGTTTCTGACCGTAGTACTTCTCGGCAATCCGCTGGATATCGGCATTGGTGAATGACCGGCTGTTGACGAAACTCGCCAGTTCGATCAGGAATTTGCGGAATTGGGTATCAGACTGGGCATCTTTGTCAAAGGTTGCCATCGCCTGGCGAAGCATATGAATGACCCAGGCTCCCTTGGTGACGCGGATTGAATCGGTGACGCGATCCCCGGTGCCGAGTGGGCGGTCGTTGTTGCGCTGCGTGTAGGTGTGGATGAAATCATTCTTGCGGCGCATCAGTTCGGAATAGAACGGACCGTTGCCGAGTGAATTCTGCACATACATGAGTCCGAGATACTCACAGACCGCGTCGCTCAACCAACCTTCGCGCTGAGAAGCCGGTTGCATGAGCGAACCGAACCACTGCTTGGCGATCTGCGGGCCGGCCGCAATCTGGAACTGACCATCCCCGGCGACCAGACAATGCACCTGCGGGATCTCAATCCATCCCGGCATCGTGAAATTGGCAATTTCGGGAACCGGACAGACGGTCTCGTCGAATGTCCCGGGAGGATTGCCGAGGCGGGCGGCGATGAACTCGATCCCTTCCTTGGTGACAGTGCGGAACATTTCATCGGAGATAAAGCACTCATACTTCCCTTTGGTGATCTGCGGCGACTTGAGCATCATGAGGGGAAGATTGACACTGTTCTCAACGGTGGTCGTATCGAATCCTTTGGCATACGGGCGGAACATGAACTGATCGAACTTCTGGTCCGGTTCAACAGTGAACTTCTGCTTGCCGCCACGGATCTCGACTTTGCTCATGCCGGGAAAGACATAGATGAACTCGGATGGAGCGGTGACATTCAGTTTCACCGTACCGGCGGCCGGGTTATCCAGGTAGGGTAGCGGGTTGAGATATCGACTTCCGTGATACCAGAGGGTCAGGGTGATAGTATCCCCTTTGTTGACCGGGTTCGGAAGTACCGCGCCGACAAAATTGAAATCCCTCCGACGAATGAACTCAGCCGGATTACCATTGAGCATCATGGAGTCGAGTGACAGCTGGTAATGCAGGAACAGGGTCAGAAACCTGGTTCGTTCGGAGTTGACCACGAGTTTGAAATCGGTCTTACACTTATTAATGGTAGTGCCTTCGAGTCCGCCAAGATCGAGGGTCGCCTCACGTGCGATAGTGGTGGTCGGAAAACTGATGTCCGACATTTTGAGATCGTCATATATCGCACGCTCTTTCTTCTGCATGATGGCACCTTCGGTCAACATATCATCGCCACCTTCGTGTTCGTAGGCAACCGCCACCTCTTCCGGGTTGTTGGGATCATAAGTGAAATCATACCGGCCGAAATCGATAAAGAAGTAACCGTCGCCCTTGCGGTCGTACACCGATCGCAGTAGCTGGAAGTAATTGTCGTAGCGATGCTCGATCCTCGGTTTGAAATGAAATTCCCCCTGATTCTGTTTGGCGATAGTGAAATCCTTCCAGCCGAGTTGTCTCTTCTCTAGCTTAGTGCTCTTCCGCACCGCCAGATCAAAATCGTCTCCCATTCTGATGAACGTAACCTCGAAATCCTGATCCACAACGCTGTCACGGGAGGCAAAGAGGAGTGACTGGCGCTCGACATGCGACGGTACGTCGACCGAGATGTGTCCTTTACCGACAAAGATCGCGGTAGTGGGACGGTCGTTGATGTACCTGAGGAAGAAAATCGTTCCTTCCTTGAGGGTGATGGTGGCGACATCTTTTTGGTAGACGAAATCTTTGACCGGACCGGTTTCGCCAAGGTTATTCAGCAGGTCCTGGTCAAGAGTCGCATAATCACTCTTGAGTTGTTTGAAAAACGGGGAGTCCGCCTGAGCCGTCGCGGCCACAAGGCAGACAACCATCCCGAGAAGTGCCAGGGTTCGTAGCATATGTTTATCTCCAGTGCACATAATTGTATTCGCCGTCTATTATGAAAGCGCCAGCGTTAGAACGCGGTCGTAACAGCTCTTCAGCTTGTCGCCGAACTCAACGCAGGCATCGATAAATTCGTAATTCGGATGTCCGGACCAGGCGTTTTGAATGGCGCGTTCGATAGTCAGGGCATCGCTTATTGATTCGTTCCGGATGTCATCGGTTTGATAGTACTTCTCCCCCAATCGTGCCGATGAACCCAAGTGGACGACAGCGCTGTATCGGGCGTACTCAGCTTCGATAGTAGTGCCGACATCAGCGAGAGTCTCGGGATGGAAGGCGAAGGCATCGACTGTCCCGCGGTCGGAGATAAACGGCTTACCATCGGCCGCTTTTTCCCGCGCGGTTTGAAGGCGGTATATCTCACGGTGAAATTCGGTCCGGTTGGTGCGGTACAATGGGTTCCGGGCCAGCAGGAGGCGGGCTAATTCATCGAAAAATAGGAATTGTTTCAGGCGAGGTTCCGTTTTGAGAGCCTCCAGGCAGATTGTTTTGCCGGATCCGGGTGCACCGGTTATCACCACTCGTGCTATCATTGCAATTTGATTCCGGCGCAATCTATCGTGGCCCAACGGCGCTGTCAAGGTAAGCGCCTGTTGTGCCGCAATCTGTTCTCTGCTATTATACCCAGACGAAGGAGCCCCAATGGATATTCAAAAGATTCAAGAGTACCTGACGGAGCATGAGCTGGACGGCTGGCTTTTGGCCGATTTTCATGCCCGCAACGAAATCGCTGTCGCCGTCCTGGGTTTGTCCGGTTTGGTCACCCGGCGGTCGTTTTACTACATCCCGGCCCAGGGAACCCCTACCGTGCTGGTCAATCCGATCGAAAAAGAGAAATTCAAGCATGTGGAGGGGACAGTCATTGCCTGTAAAGGATATTCGGTTCTAGAGGCCGAGTTGAAGCGGGTGATCGATGGTGCCGAGAAGATCGCCATGGAGTACTCCCCGATGGGGCGTCTCCCCTATATCGGCCTGGTCGACGCCGGGACGATTGAGCTGGTGCGGAGTTTTGGCGTCGAGATAGCATCATCGGCGGACCTGGTAGCCAATTTCAAGGCGCGGCTTTCGGTGGAACAGATCGCCCAGCACCGGGTGGCGGCGCATAATCTGATCGAGACCAAAAATGCGGCGTTCGCACTGGTGACATCGGCGTTGCGCGAAGGGCGCACTATTACCGAGTTTCAGGTGGTGGACTTTATCATGAATCGATTCACCGAGCTGGATATGGTCACGGAGCACAGTGTGAACTGCTCGGTAGATGCCAATGCCGGGGATCCTCATTATGAGCCGGATGCAAAGAACTCATCGGTGATTAAGAAGGGGCAGATTCTCCTTCTGGATATATGGGCGCGACTGAACCTTCCCGGTGCGCCGATCGCGGATATCACCTGGATGGCGTATACCGGCACAGAGGCGGAGATACCACAGAAGTACCGCGAGATTTTTACGGTGCTGGCAACGGCAAGGGACAAAGCAGTCTCATTTCTCAGAGAGAATATTGAGAAGCGGCCGGTGCATGGATATGAAGTAGACGATGCCTGCCGCAATGTGATCAAGGCGGCCGGGTATGGAGATTACTTCACGCATCGGACCGGGCATTCGATTACCGATTCCGTCCATGGGACCGGGCCGAATATTGACAATCTTGAAACGGAAGATCGTCGTCGCCTGCAGAAAGGGCATCTGTTCTCGATTGAACCGGGAATATACATGGCTGATTGCGGTTTCCGCACCGAGATCGATTGTTTGATCGGTCACGAAGGAGCCGAAGTTACCACACTCCCGCTGCAGATGTCGATCACCCCACTATTGTAGGCAGATGTGTTTGTAACTGATGATCTGATTCGCGCAATGGAGCGGCAATATGGTATGCCGGCGTTGCGCGAATTTCATATTCCATCGACCCTGCAGGAAGTCCAGCGTATTAAGTCCTCGCAGAAGCAGGGGCGCAACCATGACGCGACCCTCTACATTCGCAAAGAGAAACAGATCATCGTCATCGCCAAGCATCCCTACCCTCCGGGACTTTTCCGGGCGCCATCGGGAGGACTTCACCCGGGAGAAGATTTCATTACCGGGATAAATCGGGAAGTAGCTGAGGAAGTGGGTTGCGAAATTGAACTGAAGTCGTTTCTGATGCGGACTTCGGTGAATTTTGTGGCGGACGATGATTCCGGGGAATCGGTCTTCTGGCGGTCGTTCATCTTCACGGCCGATTATGTCCGGGGGGATTTCAATTACTCCGACCACGACGAAATCCGGGAGCTAAAGCTGGCGGACTGGGCCGAATTTGAGACTTATGGCCGGATTATGCGCCAGTTTGGCTGGGGCGGGCTGGTCTACCGGGCCCAAATGCACGAAAAAGTGGCCGAACTCTGGCGGCCGTAAGGGCTGCCCTTCCCCCGTATCCCCCCTTGACCTTTGGGTTTATTTGCGTATTATAGGCGGCTAATCTCTAATAAGGAATTGAGTGAATGAAGAGAACTTTCCAGCCGTCGAATGAAAAAATGATCAACGACCATGGCTTCCGGAAACGGATGTCCACTAAAGATGGTCGCAAGGTGCTGGCCCGTCGCCGCGCCAAAGGAAGAAAAAGACTGACTGTCAAGGTTGGCCGTAAGAAATAGACTCCCCCGCGCCCTGACTCTAAAGAGCCGGGTCGAAGTAGACGCCCTCCTGAAAAAAGGTCGGCGGCTCAGTGGGCAGTACTGCACCCTGGTCTGGCAGGCATCGGACGACTTTCGCTACACGATTCTCGTCCGTAAGAAAGACGGACCAGCACATGTCCGGAACCGGATCAAGCGGCTTTTCCGCGAAGGGATCCGGTTGGGACGAACCGGACTCGATCTGAAACTACGGTGTGCGATTTTTCCGAGAGTGACCGAACAGGAGTCGGCCAAATCAATACAAGACGATGTCAGTCAATTGTTTAGAAGAATCGACCAGCGGTCCCGGTAAGACCCCGCTCACGGTTTACCCATTTCTCCTCATAATTTGGATCTATCGATGGACCCTCTCTCCTATCATGGGGAACGGATGCCGTTTTCATCCCACCTGCTCGCATTACGCCGAGGATGCTCTCAAAAAGTATGGCGTTCTTAAGGGCGGGTGGATGGCCCTCAAGCGGATCGGTCGATGCCATCCGTGGCACGAAGGAGGGTTCGACCCGGTCAACTGACCGGTGAACTGGGGATGCAGGTTCGCACCGCTTCTCCCCTATCTCGAACAAGGAAGTATTAGTGGACAAAAAGACAATTATCATGCTGGTCCCGCTCGTTCTGGTGATCATTTTCTATTGGCAGATCCTGGAATTTCTCGGGTTCGTCAAACCCAAACCAGCGGCGCCAATGAAAGTCGGGACCGAGAGCACGCAGGTCGTAGTTGACACTGCCAAACCTCCGGTTGCCGCGACCACACCGGCCACTGCTCCGGTCACGCTCGATACCGCTACCAGTGCTCCCGCAGTCGCACTGGACACGATCAGGCCGGAAACGCTCACAGTCCGCACCAAAGCGTATACTGTGGTCATGTCCTCCAAGGGGGGCGGGCCGGTCTCGCTCAAGCTGAACGGCTATACACTTCGGGACGGAACTCCGATCGAAATGCTCCCGGGGAAAGACCCGGCGGTCACACCCGAGGTCACCTTCGCCGGTGGCACGGTGTCGAGTTCCACGCTCCCGTATCGATGCAACCTCCCCCCCGGCACCTATGATGCCACCAGTCGCCAGCTCGAAATCGCTTATACCTATACCTCGCCGACCGGCGGTACCCTGATGCGGCATTTCACCTTCCATCCGGACTCCAACCACTATGAACTGGTGATCGAAGTATCCAATCGCGAGAAGCTTGGACTCGAGCGTCAGTACAGCTTGAATTGGAATAGCCCGCTTGGGGTCACGGAACCGAATCCGCGTACCGACTACGAGGCCATGGAAGCGGTCGCCATGATGGCCGGCTCCCGGGAACACTTCACAGATTTCAAAGACAACAAACTGAATGAATCCAAAACCGGTACCACCATCTGGGCCGGGGTCCGCTCAAAATACTTTGCCGCCGTGTTAATTCCACGAAGCCGCGTCTCCGATGGCGCCACTGCGACCGGCACCGAACGATCACGGGATAATGTCGAGTTCGGCAAGTACGTCGAGAAGGAAGTTACAATCGGTCTTGAACTGCCGATCGGTCCAGAGCCGCAATTCGCAGATAGTTTCACTGTCTATGTCGGCCCACTCGACTACATGGGAATGCGCGACTATGGCGTGGACCTTCATGATCTCCTTGGTATCGGCACCATGCCGTATGTCGGGTGGCTAATCAAGCCGTTCGCGATAGGGATGATCTGGCTTCTCCCCCGGATTCATTCTGTCATCCCTAACTATGGCTGGGTGATTATCATTTTTGCAATGCTGGTGAAATTGATCACGCTGCCGCTCTCGCTGAAGTCGATGAGGTCGATGAACGCGACCAAGGAACTTCAGCCGAAAATCGAAGAACTGAAGAAGCGGCTCAAGAATCGTCCGCAGGATCTGAATGCCGAGACCATGCGCCTCTATAAGGAACATGGTGTCAATCCTCTCTCCGGATGCTTGCCAATGCTAATGCAGATGCCGCTGTTTTTCGCCCTTTTCCCGGTGTTCAACTCGACCATTCTGTTCCGGAATGCGCCGTTCATGTTCTTCATTACCGACCTCTCACAGGGAGCTGTCGGCGTCACCGATCCGCACCTGATTCTGGTCGTGCTGATGGTGATTTTCCAGTTCATCTCGCAGAAGCTGAGCATGGCCGGCAACCAGCAGAACAAGATGATGATGTACATACTGCCGCTGGTATTCGCGTTCTTTTTCTGGCGGTTGCCATCGGGCATCGTCCTCTACTGGACCATGTTCTCGCTGCTGTCGATTGGCGACTACTTCATGTTCCGGCGCAGGCAGAAGAACCTTGAGGTGAAGACCATTTGAAATGGGGCGCGCGACAACACAGGCCCATTCCGATGACGACACTATTGTCGCCATCATAACTCCTCCCGGTGAAGGCGGGATTGCGGCCATACGACTGGCCGGTCCCGCTTCCCGCAGTATCGCAACACGACATTTTCAGACAGATCAGGCGGACACGGAAACGTGGCCGCCGTTTGTTTTGCGCTACGGCATTTTCCAGTCGTCCACCAATGAGAAGCTCGACGAGGTCATGGCAGTCTTCATGCCGCACGGGCGGTCGTACACCGGGCTGGAGCAGGTGGAGATCTTCTGCCACGGCGGACGGCTGGTGGTGCGAAAGATTCTCGACGAGTTGATAGCATCGGGGGCACGCTCCGCCGAAGCGGGAGAGTTCACCCGCCTGGCGTTTGTGAACGGCCGGATAGACCTGGCACGCGCCGAAGCAGTAGCGGAGATTATCGCAGCCAACACCGAGAGTGCACTGCGGGCATCGCGGGAGCATCTATTGGGAGCATACTCGGAGCACGTCACCCAACTTCGCGAACAACTGGTGCGCGTCTGTGCAGAGATCGAAGCATCAATCGACTTCCCCGAAGAAGAGATCTCACCGGCCGGCAGGGAAGAGCTGGCGCGAATAAACTCCGAAGTCGCATCAAAGTTGAAGGAATTGGTTGATTCATATATCGGAGGTCGGATTATCGCCGATGGATTCCGACTTGCACTTGCCGGCCGACCAAATGCAGGGAAATCATCCCTGTTCAACCTGCTCTTGCGGCAGGAACGGGCGCTCGTCAATCCAACCCCTGGAACGACACGTGACTATATCGAGGAATGGATTGAAATTGAAGGAGTTAAGGTCAATGTTATTGATACCGCTGGACTCCGGAGCCAAGGGGGAAAGATCGAGAAGCTCGGTCAGGCGCGAGCTCGGGAGATAATCGCCGATTGCCACCTGGTGATCTGGCTGGTTGACCTGTCCCAGAAGGGATGGGAGAAGAAGCTCGGTGCAGATATCGCCGCGTTGCCGAAAACGGAGCGGATGGTGGTCGGGAACAAGGTAGACCTGATCGCATCAAAAGGGAAATCGACAGGGAAGAGCCTGGTCGACCTGACAATCTCCTGCCGCACCGGAGCTGGGATGAAGGAGCTTCACACGGAGCTTGCCCGCAAGATTGGTTCACACCTCCCGGACCTGACCTCGGGATTGGTGGTAACCTCGGCCAGACACAAGCAGAAACTTGGGGCCGCCCTGAAGGCGGTGCAGTCGGCCACCAAGAAGATAGCCGCCCAGGAGTCTCCGGAGTTAATCGCGTTCGATTTGCGCGAAGCGTCCAACTTCCTTGATGAAATCACCGGTAAGGTGTATAC